>VGVA01000023.1 GCA_016874115.1 Gammaproteobacteria bacterium | reverse complement strand
TCTATGAAAAAGGGCAATTGCCCCATCGCCGTCACCGATGCTTGTGGATCCCATTCCACATGGATCCTGCCGCCAAATGTTTCTACCCTGACAGGTTCAGCATACGGAATTAATGCCTTCGGTTCGGGTTCACCCAAAGGGTGAATGATCTGTTCTGCCATAAGCGCTTCCTTGCCGCTTAATTTCAAACAGTTAACAATTTTTTGCAACCTTAAGATGCTCTTTTAAGGTTAATTCTTGAACCTTGTTGTGCTTTCATCTATATTCATAAGATAAGACGGCCTGGTAAACACTCATGGCAACGGCAACAACGGAATTTCAATTTAGCGGCTTGGCAAAATGCCTGATCCAGGAGGGTTTGCTTGCCGAAAAAGACGCCAAAAAGTACATTCAGGACGCCCAAAACAACAAGATTTCTTTGATTTCGTACTTAGTGGCTAACAAAATAGTCGAAAGCAGGGCTATTGCTTCCAAAGCATCGATTGAATTTGGCGTTCCGTTTTTCGATCTGGACGTCATCGATCCGCGCAATTTACCCGTTCATGTCGTTAATGAAAAATTAATTCGTAAATACAATGCCTTGCCCTTGTTAAAACGGGGTAAAACGTTGTACATCGGTATCTCTGACCCAACCAGTACACTTGGATTCGATGATATCAAGTTCCAGAGTATGCTTAATCTGGAACCGGTTTTAGTCGAAGAAAACAAACTGCTCAAAACCATCGCAACCGCCTTAGAATCCGCCGATACTTCGATGGCCGATCTGATGGATACCGACTTAGACAACCTGAATGTCCAGGGTGGTGAAGACGAGCTTCCTAAAAACGATGTTAATGCCGACATAGACGACACGCCGATCGTCCGGTTTGTTAATAAGGTTTTGCTGGATTCGATTAAAAAAAGCGCTTCGGATATTCACCTTGAGCCGTACGAAAAGAATTTCCGCAACCGCTTCAGATCGGACGGCATCTTGCACCAAATCGCCAGCCCGCCCGCGAATATCGCCAACCGTATCATTTCCCGCATTAAGGTCATGTCCAAAATGGATATTGCCGAACGCCGGGTACCGCAAGATGGGCGTATTAAAATGATTCTTTCCAAGACCAGAGCTATCGATTTCCGGGTGAATACTTGCCCAACGCTCTTCGGCGAAAAAGTAGTTTTGCGGATTTTAGACCCTACCAGTGCGCAAATCGGCATCGAAAAACTGGGTTTTGAGCCGGAACAGGAAAAACTCTACCTGGACGCGATCCACAAACCTTACGGCATGGTGCTTATCACCGGGCCGACCGGTAGCGGTAAAACAGTCAGCCTGTACACCGGTCTGAATATTCTCAATAAAACCGAACGCAATATTTCCACAGCCGAAGATCCGGTGGAAATTACCGTTGAAGGGATTAATCAGGTGAATGTAAACGTCAAATCAGGCCTGACTTTCGCCAATGCCTTGCGGGCGTTTTTACGGCAAGACCCCGATATCATCATGGTTGGCGAGATTCGCGATCTGGAAACAGCGGAAATCGCGGTCAAAGCCGCACAAACCGGGCATTTGGTATTGTCCACCCTGCACACGAACGACGCCCCGCAAACGCTGAACCGGCTCATGCAAATGGGTATCGAACCGTTCAACATCGTATCTGCGGTCAATTTAATTATGGCGCAACGTTTAGCTAGGCGTCTGTGTGAAAACTGCAAAAAACCGGTTAACTTGCCGGAAAACGTCTTATTGTCTTTCGGTTTTAAGCAGGAAGAACTAAGCACATTAAAAATATACGGACCGGAAGGTTGCGAATTATGCAACCAGGGCTATAAAGGCCATGTCGGTATCTATCAAGTCATGACGCTCAGCGAGGCGATGCGAGCGATGATTTTAGCAGGCGCTAATGCCATGCAGTTGGCGGAACAGGCAAAAGCGGAAGGGATTAATGATTTAAGAGCATCAGGTTTAAATAAAGTCCGCATGGGAATCACCAGCCTGGACGAAATCGATCGCGTAACCAAGGAATAACAGATGGCAGAACAACCCGAACAAGTGGATTTTATCTGGGAAGGCAAGGATAAAAACGGCAAAGTCAACAAAGGCGTTTTCAGCGCGAAAAGCGAAGCTGTTGCTAAAGCAGAATTACGCAGACAAGGTTACCGCATTACCAAAATCAAGTTTAAACCCAAACCGCTGTTCGGCAAACGCGCCAAAGCCATCACGCCTGGCGATATCGCTATTTTTTCCCGGCAACTTGCCACCATGCTGAAAGCCGGGGTGCCGCTTGTGCAATCCTTCGATATTGTCGGTAAAGGGAATGAAAATCCCAGTATGCAAGACCTTCTACTCGGCATTAAAGCCGATATCGAAGGCGGCGACCGTTTGGCCGAAGCCTTAAACAGACGCCCTATTTACTTTGACGAGCTGTTTTGCAATCTGGTGGAAGCCGGCGAACATGCCGGGGTGCTTGAGACCCTCCTCGACAAAATCGCCACCTACAAAGAAAAAACCGAATCGATGAATAAAAAGATCAAAAAAGCCTTAACGTACCCGATTGCGGTCATCGTTGTGGCCTTCATCGTAACGGCTATCTTATTAATCTTTGTGGTGCCGGTGTTTGCCGACTTGTTCAAAAGTTTCGGCGCCGATCTGCCTGCTTTTACCCAAATGGTCGTTAACATGTCCGAATGGCTGCAGGAATACTGGTGGATACTGCTTCTTATCATCGGCGGCTCGATCTACGCCTTTATGTATTTTAAGAAACGATCCCGTGCTTTCAACCACTTTCTGGACAGAACTTTACTGAAAGTGCCGGTGGTCGGATTAATCATGAACAAATCGGCCGTCGCCCGGTTTGCCCGCACCTTATCGACCATGTCGGCAGCCGGCGTACCTTTAGTGGACGCCCTGCAGTCGGTGGCCGGCGCAACCGGCAATATCATCTATGCGGAAGCGGTCATGAAAATGCGGGAAGAAGTCGCTACCGGCCAGCGCCTGCAATTTGCCATGTCTCAATCGGGACTTTTCCCTCACATGGTGCAACAAATGGTCGCCATCGGCGAAGAATCCGGATCGATTGACGCCATGCTGGCGAAAGTGGCCGATTTTTATGAAGAAGAAGTGGACAATCTGGTCGATAATTTAAGCAGTTTGATGGAACCGATGATTATGGTGGTGTTAGGAACCTTAGTCGGCGGCCTGGTAGTCGCCATGTATTTACCTATCTTCAAAATGGGTTCGGCGATCTAATTAATAAACTGTCTTGGCAAAATTTCAAAAATTATAGTTAAGGTTATCGCCAAGTATGCCGGATTAAAGGCTCACGCAGAGCCTGTGCAAAACTTACGGAATTTTATGATTCCGGCAATCATCAGGCGATTGCCGTAAACTCTCAAGTTACGGCAGTAAAAAGCACCCATGAGCCCATTAATTAATGCAGCATCATCGCTGTAAAACCTGATTAACACCCATAAAATTATGCAACTTGTTGACTATCTTGCCCAGGAAACGGCAGTTTTTCTAATGATTACCGGCCTACTGGGATTAATGGTCGGCAGTTTTTTAAATGTCGTGATCTACCGGTTACCGGTGATGATGCAAAATGCCTGGCGGCAAGAATGTCTGGAGTTTTTAGGTCAGGAACAAGATGCGAAATCCGACGAACCTTTTAACTTGGCCTACCCGCAATCACGCTGTCCAGGTTGCGGCGCAGAAATCAAACCCTATCAAAATATTCCTGTCATCAGCTACCTCTTACTGAAAGGTCAATGCGCAAGCTGTAAGATTCCGATCTCTAAACGCTATCCATTGATAGAAGCCTTTACCGCACTCCTTTCCATCATCGTCGCATGGCGCTTCGGTTTTACCCTACAAACCGGTTTCGGCTTGCTGTTGACTTGGTCTTTAATCGCGCTGAGTTTTATCGACATCGACCACCACTTATTACCCGATACGATCACCCTTCCCATGCTTTGGCTGGGTTTACTTCTCAGTATTTTCGACATATTTACAAATAGCCATGCCAGCATTACCGGGGCTATTGCCGGATATTTAATTTTATGGAGCGTTTTTCAGCTCTTCAAAATTCTGACCGGGAAAGAAGGCATGGGTTATGGCGATTTTAAAATGCTGGCTTTGTTCGGCGCATGGCTGGGCTGGCAATACTTGCCCGTCATCATCCTACTGTCTTCATTGGTCGGCGCCGTTATCGGCTCATTAATGATTCTTTTCATCAAACACGACCGCAATACACCCATCCCTTTTGGTCCCTATTTAGCGGCTGCCGGCTGGATTGCATTAATATGGGGCGAAACCATTAATCAAACGTATCTTAAGATTTCTGGATTATAACTACCGTGTTTAAAGTAGGCCTTACCGGCGGTATCGGCTCCGGCAAATCCACCGTCAGTGCTTTATTCCAGACTTTAGACGTACCTGTAATCGATGCCGACGAAATAGCCCATGCCTTAGTGAAGCCCGGAGAACCCGCGTTACAGGAAATTTGCGCGCAATTCGGCGAACGCCTGCTGAATCCTGACGGCAGTCTCAACAGAGATTTATTAAGAACGATAGTATTTAATAATCCAGTTGAAAAACAAAAGCTTGAAACTATACTACATCCACGTGTCGAAGCGGAAATTAAAGTAACGAGCGACTCATTAACCAACCCATACTGCATTATTAGCGTGCCTTTATTATTTGAAGCCAATCTGTGTCATCTGGTCAATCGCGTTCTAGTGGTCGATTGCCCGGTCGATCTGCAACGTGAGCGCGTCCGGCAGCGAAGCCACTTAACCGAAGACAGTATTCGGGCGATTATAGCGTCGCAGACCAGTCGGGATTACCGTTTGCGCCATGCGGACGATATCATTGACAATACGGTATCGCATGGCGAGCTTGCAGATCGGGTTAAAAAACTGCACAATCTTTACCTTTCCATCAGCACCGCCAAAGGAACCGCAAAGACGTGAACGATCCCGTTATCTATGAGTTTCCGCTCAACGAGCGAATCCGCGTGTTCATCCGGCTGGAACAGTTATTTCAGGAATACAGCCATTTTTCCGCCGGCTCGACCATTCACGACAAACGCGCCGCCATTAATGTTCTACTGGACATCGTGTCGATATTCCGGCGCAACGATCTTAAATCCGAACTGCTCAAAGAACTGGATCGGCACAGCAAAATACTCGGCAAATATGTCGACAGCGCCAATATCGACACCCAGCAATTACGGTCGATACTTGATAAAATTTCGCAAATCAGCAAAAAACTGTACGCCACCAGCGGCAAAATCGGCCTGGAAATCATGGAGAGCGATCTTTTCCAAAGCATTGCCCAGCGCAGTTCCATACCCGGCGGAACGTGTTCGTTCGATTTGCCCGAATTCCATTATTGGCTGGAACAGGACGAAACCGCCCGCGCTAAAGACCTTGAGCGCTGGGGTGCGCCGTTTAATGACATCCGCACAGGCATTAGTTTAATCATAGACTTCATCCGCACCAGCAATGCGCCTAGCGAGGAAGTAGCCGAAGCCGGATTTTTTCAAATCGCCCTGGACAAAAACCTGCCTTATCAATTAATTAAGGTATCGATGGATCGTTCGCTACCCTGCTTCGCCGAAATCAGCGGCGGCAAACACCGCTGCACCATACGTTTTATGGTGCCGTCGGCGGATGCTCAACGTCCGACGCAAAGCCCGGACAACATCCACTTCTCATTAACACGTTGTTTATTTTAATGACAGAAAAAGCCGGTCAACTCACCGTAAAATGCCCGCAATGTGGCAAACCCGTGTACTGGACAGGCGAATTTCCCCATAAACCTTTTTGCTGCGAACGTTGCAAATTAATCGATCTGGGCGCCTGGGCGGCAGAAGAAAATACTATCCCTGGAGAAGAGATAGCCGCCGACAATGACAATTCCGGCTATTACCAATAAAATACCCGCCGCGCACCCGCAGTTAAACTGCCGCAACCGGTAAGTTGCCCGGCAAACACTGCACGACTGTAAATTTCATTCACCGTTACCGCCAAGCTTATTCAGCTCTGCCATGACCAATATTAATACCGATAAACTGTCCAGCGCCCGTTTTGCCGAAGCAACCGACGCTTTTGTCGAAGAATTTACCGCTTCCGTGGAGTTCGACAAGCGCATGGCGGCGCAAGACATCCAAGGGTCCATCGCCCACGCCACCATGTTAAGCAAAATTGGCGTTCTTACCGCAGATGAACGCGACGCCATTATTAATGGATTGACCCAGATCGGCCAAGAAATCGCCGATGGCCGTTTTTCTTGGTCGATCAAGCAGGAAGATGTACACATGAATATCGAAGCCACACTGACCGAGCGCATCGGACCGGCAGGCAAAAAACTGCATACGGGACGCTCGCGCAACGATCAGGTCGCCACGGACATTCGCTTGTACCTGCGCGACGCCTGTCGGCACATCGAAGGCGAATTGCTGCGGTTGATGACAGCCATCGTCACACTAGCGGCAAAGCATACTGACACCATCATGTCCGGCTTTACTCACCTGCAAGTGGCGCAACCCATCACCTTCGGGCATCATTTAATGGCCTGGTTTGAAATGCTCAAGCGGGATCACGAACGCTTACAAGACTGCCTGAAACGCATTAATGTCATGCCGTTAGGAGCTGCGGCACTGGCCGGCACCAGTTACCCCATTGACCGGGAGCATACCGCACAACTGCTCGGATTCAAACAGCCGACGGCCAATTCGCTCGATTCCGTTAGCGACCGCGACTTCGCCATTGAATTTACGGCGGTTGCCAGCATCATCATGATGCATCTGTCGCGCTGTTCCGAAGAATTAATTCTGTGGTCAAGCGCGCAGTTCGACTTTATCGACATCCCGGACGCCTTTTGCACCGGCTCGTCCATCATGCCGCAAAAGAAAAACCCGGACGTGCCGGAACTGGTGCGCGGCAAATCAGGACGCGTAACAGGCCATCTTATGTCCTTGTTGATGTTAATGAAAAGCCAGCCTTTAGCGTACAACAAAGACAACCAGGAAGACAAAGAGCCTTTGTTCGACACGGTCGATACGCTCATTAATTGCTTGCGGGCTTACGCCGACATGGTGCCGCATCTAACCGCGAAAACCGGCAACATGTATCGCGCCGCCCAGCAAGGCTTCGCCACCGCCACGGATCTGGCGGACTATCTGGTTCGAAAAGGATTGCCCTTCCGCGACGCCCACGAAATCGTCGGTCAAGCCGTACGCTTAGGTATTGACAGTCAACGCGACTTAACGCAATTAATGCTGGCGGAATTACAGCATTTTTCGCCATTAATCGATGAGGATGTTTACAGCATTCTCAGCCTGGAAGGTTCGGTTGCCTTACGAGACCATTTCGGCGGCACCGCACCGGAAGCGGTGAAAAAAGCCGTTCAAACTGCGCAACAATTTTTACAAACTTTAGCAACTCATTAATAAATAAATGATTAATGCAAAATACACAGCCTGTATTAATCGTTAAAACATGACTTACCGCAATGCTTTAACAGGCGGTCGAAATTCCCGCCTTTTCCAGCATGGACGAATAAAACTGTATTTTGTATAATATAAAGTTTTACAGAATGCGTGACATCTGTATTACTCTGCAAGTAATTACCCTGGAGAAACTCAATGCCTATTAAAGTAGCCATTAACGGTTATGGCCGTATTGGACGCAATATTATCCGTGCGCTGTATGAATCAGGCCGCACCAATGAAATTCAAGTCGTCGCCGTTAACGATCTGGGCGACGTCAAAACTAACGCCCATTTGACCCAATACGACTCAGTCCATGGAAAATTTCCTTTTGAAGTAGGCATCGAGGGCGATTGCATTGTCATCAATGGCGATAAAATCAAGGTGTTCGCCGAGCGCGACCCGTCTAAATTGCCTTGGGGCGAATTAGGCGTTGACGTTGTGCATGAATGTACCGGCATTTTCACCAGCAAAGCCAAAGCGTCCGCTCATCTTGCCGCTGGCGCGAAAAAAGTCATCATTTCCGCACCCGGCGGCAACGATGTCGACGGCACGATTGTTTACGGCGTCAACCACAACACGTTAAAAGCTTCCGACACTGTTATTTCCAACGCTTCATGCACCACTAACTGCTTGGCGCCTTTGGTTAAAGCCCTGCACGACGTCATCGGCGTGGAACACGGCCTGATGACAACCATCCACTCATACACCAACGACCAAGTATTAACAGACGTTTACCATAGCGACCTGCATCGCGCGCGTTCGGCCACGCAATCCATGATCCCTACCAAAACCGGCGCCGCCGCCGCTGTAGGACTGGTTTTACCAGAATTGGCCGGAAAACTGGACGGCTTCGCCATGCGCGTACCGACCATTAACGTTTCCGTTGTGGATTTATCTTTTAAAGCTTCAAGAAACACAACAAAAGACGAAATCGACCAAGTCTTGAAAGCCGCTTCCGCCGGTTTCCTGAAAGGCATTCTCGATATCAACGAGAAACCGCTGGTTTCAGTCGATTTCAACCACAATCCGGCATCTTCCATTTACGACGCGGCCTTAACCAAAGTCGTCAACGGCGATTTTGTGAAAGTCCTGTCTTGGTACGACAACGAATGGGGTTTCTCAAACCGGATGCTGGACACCACCGTAGCTCTGGTTAACGCCAAGTAACTATTAATTACCGTAGAAAATCGAATGTTAAGACGAACCAAAATTTTAGCGACTTTAGGTCCCGCCACAGATAAACCCGGTGTCCTCGAAGAATTAATCAAAGCGGGCGTTGATGTCGTGAGGATGAATTTTTCGCACGGTTCGGCGCAAGACCATATCGATAGAGCGCTAAGCGTACGGGAAGCCAGTAAAAAAACAGGTCGGCGGGTGGGCATTCTTGCCGACCTGCAAGGCCCTAAAATTCGTATTGCCCGTTTCAAAGACACCAAGGTATATTTGCAGGAAGGCCAGGATTTCGCTCTGGACATCAACCTCGATCCGTTAGCGGGGGATAATACTCAAGTCGGCATCACCTACGAGCCGTTAGCCAAAGAAGTCAGCCTAGGCAGCCGTTTATTGCTGGATGACGGGCGCATTGTATTGGACGTGGTCAATGTTGAAAACATGCGCGTCAATTGCAAGGTTGTGGTCGGCGGCGATTTATCCAATAACAAAGGGATTAATCTGATGGGCGGCGGGCTTTCCGCTGCCGCATTAACTGAAAAAGATATCGAAGACATCAAAACCATCGCCAAAATCCAATGCGATTATGTCGCCATCTCTTTTCCGCGCTCTGCCGATGACCTGAACTTCGCCCGCAAGCTGCTGTTGGCGGAAAACTGTCATGCCGGCATTGTCGCCAAAGTCGAACGCGCCGAAGCGATCGTGCCTGAGGTCATGGACGAAATTATCATGGCTTCCGATGCGGTCATGGTAGCCCGCGGCGATCTGGGTGTTGAAATCGGCGACGCCAACCTGCCCGCCGTTCAAAAACGATTAATTTTTCGTGCCCGCGAATTGAATCGCATCGCCATCACCGCTACGCAGATGATGGAATCCATGATAGAAAACCCTATCCCAACGCGTGCGGAAGTCTTTGATGTTGCTAATGCGGTATATGACGGCACCGACGCCATCATGTTGTCGGCGGAAACCGCATCCGGCAAATACCCCATCAAAGCTGTCGAAGCCATGGACCGTATTTGTGTCGAAGCTGAAAAACAACGAGTAGTAAGGGTTTCCGATCACCGCATGAATATCCAGTTTGAACGCGACGACGAAGCCATTGCCATGTCTGCCATGTATATGGCCAACCATGCCAATATTAAAGGCATCGTATCACTAACCGAATCCGGCTCGACGCCGCTATGGATGTCCAGAATCAGCTCCGGCATTCCCATTTTCGCCATGAGCAGTTCGGAAGAAACGCTTGGCCGGGTCACTTTATTTCGCGGCGTTTTCCCGATCTACCACAAAATCGACGAAAGCCATGACCACACCGAAGTTAACCGCGCCGTCGTCAAGGAATTACGGAAATGGAATCTGGCCAAAGACGGCGATAAATTCATTATCACCAAAGGCGACTTGAAAGGCATTAAAGGCGGCACCAATGCCTTGAAAATCATTGTAGTAGGTCAAGGATTAACACCCTGACCATCGATTATTTTTCACCGGTAACATCCTTTCAAAAGATGTTACCGGTTCGTTATAAGCCCTATTAATTACAACGCTTCCAACTGGGCATAATTGAGCATCAGCCATTTTACTCCGGCCTGCTTGAAATTAATCTGCGCCCGTTCTTGTGCGCCCTCGCCTTCTATTTGCAGGACGACGCCTTCGCCGAATTTGGCATGACCAACCCGTTGCCCCAAATTGAAGCGATGCGATTGCACTTTGAAACCGGTAGTGTTTATTGGGTTTCCCGGCCTATTAATACTTCCGCGCAACCTGACTTCCTGAATTAATTCAGGCGGAATTTCACGGATAAACCGCGACGATTTAGGATAGTTTTCTCTGCCATAAATACGCCGGGATTCTGCGTACGTCAGATATAGCTGACGCATGGCGCGGGTCATGCCGACATAACACAGCCTGCGCTCTTCCTCCAGCCGGATAATATCGTCGGCCGATTGTTGCGCCGGAAACAAGCCTTCTTCCATACCCACCATGAATACCAGCTTGAATTCCAGGCCTTTTGCGGAATGCAAGGTCATTAATTGGACGCAGTCATCAAAGTCGTCGCCTTGCATGTCGCCCGCTTCCAATGCGGCGTGAGCCAAAAACAAATCCAGTTCGCTTAAATTCTCTTCGTTCTCTTGTTCGGCGTCAAACAGTCGGGCGGCGTTAATTAATTCCACCAGGTTTTCCAGTTTTTCTTCGCCGCGGTCGCCTTTTTCGGTTTGGTATAAATAAACCAAACCGCTGTGTTCATTAACCAATTCAACTTTCTGGTAAAGTTCCAACTCGCCCGTTTCTTGACTCAACCGTTCAATCAAATCCATGAAACCGGCTAAGGCGGTGCGAGCGCGAGGGCTGGGGGCTTTTTGTTCAACCAGCAAAGCCGACGCCTGCCACAGTGAAACCTCTTGTTCCTTGGCAAGTAGTCGGATATCTTCGATGGCTTTTGCGCCCAAGCCGCGCGCAGGGGTATTAATGACGCGCTCGAACGAGGCGTCATCGTGCCGGTTAGCCATTAATCGCAGATAAGCCAAAGCATTTTTAATCTCCGCGCGCTCGAAAAAACGCAAGCCGCCATACACACGATAAGGCGTACCGGTGGACATGAGTTTTTCTTCAAACTGGCGGGATTGCGCGTTGGAACGGTACAGAATCGCAATTTCGCTACGTAATCCGCCCTCATTTACCCAGGCTTTGATGCGTTCGACCACAAAGTATGCTTCGTCCAGTTCATTAAAGGCGGCGTAGAGAGAAATCGGCTCGCCATCGCCCGCGTTCGTCCACAGCTCTTTGCCCATTCGCGCTTCGTTCATGCTGATGACTTTATTGGCAGCATTCAGAATATTGCCTGTCGAGCGGTAGTTCTGTTCCAGTTTAATTAATTCATGATTTTTATAATGTTTTTGAAAATTAAAGATATTTTCAATTCGCGCACCGCGCCAGCCGTAGATGGATTGGTCGTCATCGCCCACTACAAACAGGTTGTCTTTGCCTTCGGTTAATAGGCGAAGCCAAGCATATTGAATGGTATTAGTGTCTTGAAACTCGTCGACATGAACCTGTAAAAAGCGGCGCTGATAAAAATCCAGTAGATCGGGATTATCACGCATTAACTCATGTACGCGCAGCAATAACTCGGCGAAATCGACTAATCCAGTTCGATCGCAGGTTTCTTCGTAAGCTTTATAGACCGCCAGCATTTGCCGCAGATAAAAATCGCCGGATTCTAGTTGATGCCGGGCCCGCTTGCCTTCGTCTTTCTGAGCATTAATAAACCACTGGATTTGTTTGGGCGGCCAACGGCCTTCGTCCAGGTTCATGGCTGCCACAATCCGTTTGATCACCCGTAACTGATCGGCGGAATCCATCACTTGAAAGGTGTCGGGCAATTTTGCCGCGTTGGCGTGACGCCTTAATAAGCGGTGCGCCAAACCGTGAAAGGTGCCGATCCACATTGTGTGTGTGGAAATATTTAATAATTGTTCGATCCGCTGCCGCATTTCCCGGGCGGCCTTATTGGTAAAAGTCACCGCCAGAATGCTGTGAGCAGGAATGCCTTCAACCTGTATCTGCCAAGCAATGCGGTGTACCAGCACACGGGTTTTACCGCTGCCCGCGCCAGCCAGCACCAGCATGGCGCGGTTAGGCGCTGTCACCGCCGCCCGTTGGGCGTCGTTTAAAGGCTCGATAATTTTAGTAAAATCCATGTTATTACTTGCACTTTTTTATTGACTGTGTGTATATTGCGAATGGTTCTGGCGGCAGAATAACAGCACCGAAATTATAACCATAACAAACATTAAAATATGCCTGGAGGAAACACAAAATGAGTTTTGATATTACGCGTATGACCAAATTCGAACACAACGTTGGCGGCAAAGAAAAACAATACCGTCTTTACGGCGGCGTAGCATTATTGGTCATTTCCATTTTCTTGGGAGAACCGTTTATGCTGATTATCGGCCTGGTGTTGGTTGCCACTGGTTATTCCGGCTGGTGTCCTATTTATTCAGGTCTAGGCAAAAACACCTGCTCCGCAGTGGAAACGGTATCGGTAGCAGCCGCGCCTGCCGCTTCTGCATCTGCCCCTGCCGCGGAAAAACCAGCAAAACCGGCCAGCAAAGCAAAAAGTAAAAAATAACAGCTTGCATCAAACTACAAGGACGTAGTTTTTGCCGACTAATTAATCCTCATCCTTACGAAATTCGCCTTCCAGCACATCGTTTTCTTTCGCACTGCCCCATCGGTATTGCCCGCCAACCTGAACCAGATGGTTATTAATGATGTACTGGGCTATTTTCCGGCGGAACTGCGGGATTAAACAGATAAATCCCATCGTATCGGTAATAAATCCCGGCGTCAGCAGCAATGCGCCGCCCACCAGAATGATAGGTCCCTCAATCATCTCCTGTGCGGGAATTTTGCCTTGAGCCAGATTCGCCTGTAAACGCTGAAATGTTGCAAACCCTTGCTGCCTGAGCAACCAGGCGCCCAAACCAGCGGTAAAGACGACCAGAAAAATCGTCGGCAATGCACCGATTATCCCGCCCACCTGCAAAAGCAGATAGATTTCTACGAAGGGAATGATTAATACCAACAAAAAAATACTTGGAAAACTTTTCATCTCTCTCTTACTGCGGCAGTTATTGGTATAATATAAGGCTATTTGTAAGCAATTCCTAGAAAATCCGCGTTATTAATGACGCCACGCCGATGCAAATTTTGAAATGACCAATGCTCACGTCATCTTTTGTACTTGCCCGGATCAGGCCACAGCAGAAAAAATCGCCCATGCGCTGGTAGAAAAACAGTTAGCCGCTTGCGTGAATATTCTGCCCCATGTGACTTCCGTATACCAATGGCAAGGTCAGGTGGAGAGCGCCGCCGAATATTTATTAATGATTAAATCGCCAGTACAATCGTATACCGCTATCGAAACCGCTATTCGCAGTCTGCATCCGTATGAACTTCCTGAGATAATTGCACTCTCTATCGCTCAAGGATTGCCCGAATACATTAATTGGATTCAAACATGCCACGCTTCGCACTGATCGTCTTTTTGCTGATTAATTTTCTATCGGCCAGCAGTTTCGCTGCTGACGCCAGCGGCCTGTTGCCGCCGGAACAAGTATTTAAAGCCACGGCGCAAAGCGCCAGCCCTGATCGGATAACCATTCAATGGAAAATTACGAAAGGCTATAGTTTATACCGTAAAAATATGCGGTTTTTAGCAAATACGCCCGGTGTTGTTCTGGGCGAAGCGCTCCTCCCAACCGGAAAAATTAAACACGACGAACTGCTGGGCGATATTGAACATTACCGCGACCAGCTGACTATTAATCTGCCGGTTAAATATCCGTCCAGCTTAACGGAGGCGCAGCTAACGGTGCGTTATCAAGGCTGCGCCGATATCGGCGTATGTTTTCCTCCGCAAGAACAAAAACTTTACGTCAAATTATTGGCTCCAGTCATTGCTGCGGCGGCGTCTCCGGTCGATAACCTGATAAAAGGTCTATCCGCCCTTAAACCGGGAGCCCAGCAAACCGAATTGCTGCCGCCGGATCAGGCATTTCAATTTATCGCAACAGTAAAAGACCCTAATACGGTCCACGTGAGTTGGGTGGCCGCCGAAGGTTATTATCTTTACCGCGAAAAGCTAAAGTTAACATTAATCGAAAACGGCAATGTCAAGCTTGGCGAATATACCTTGCCGCACGGCACTCCTAAAGAAGACGAGGCGTTCGGCCATGTGGAAATTCTACACGGCGAAACGGCTATCGACGCGCCATTAATCAGAACCGGAACAACACCGCAAACGATTCAATTAAAAGCTTTCTATCAAGGTTGCGCGGATCGCGGCGTATGCTATCCGCCGATGAATAAAATCATTGACCTGCAACTGCCCAGCGCCACGGTTACTTCAATTAATGCAGCCTCTCCGATATCGGCCATTCCGAAAACCGAACAGGATCAATTCGCCGATTCTTTAAAAAACAAAAGCTTAGGTGTTACATTGCTGGCTTTTCTCAGCGCGGGATTATTACTGTCTTTTACTCCCTGTGTATTTCCCATGATTCCGATCCTGTCAGGCATTATCGTCGGCAAAGGACAGAATATTAATCCAACGCGCGGTTTCTGGCTTTCGTTCAGCTATGTTGTTGCCTCGGCAGCAATGTACACCGTGTTCGGCGTAATGGCCGCCTTGTTTGGCGGCAACTTGCAGGCAACCTTTCAACAACCCTGGATTATCGCCTTGTTCAGCGCTGTTTTTGTGCTGCTGTCGCTCTCCATGTTCGGCTTTTACAGTCTGGAATTGCCGGATTTTATCTGCGCCAAATTGCATAATTCGTCGGAAAAACACCGCGACGGCTCCATGATGGGTGCGGCGATTATGGGTGCGCTATCCGCATTAATCGTCGGGCCTTGCGTCGCCGCGCCTTTGGTCGGCGCGTTGATTTACATCGGCCAGACCGGCGACATTATTCTTGGCGGCAGCGCCTTGTTCATGCTCGGCATGGGCATGGGTGTGCCGCTGTTAATAATGGGCGCATCCGCGGGTAAACTGTTACCGAAAGCCGGAGCCTGGCTGAACGCTACGAATGCTGTGTTTGGGGTATTAATGCTGGCTGTGGCGGTATGGATGCTGTCCCGCATTTTATCGCCAGAAATCACCATGCTGTTATGGGCTTTATTATTAATCTTGCCCGCGATTTACCTAAATGCGCTCGATCCTTTGCCGGAACACAGCTCCGGCTGGCGCAAGTTATGGAAAGGTATCGGCATTACCATGCTGGCTTACGGTTTGCTGTTGTTAATCGGCTTCAGCATCGGCAACAGCAATCCGTTGAAACCGCTGCAAGGTTTCGGCATTGCCGCCGCCAGAACCAATCAGGAAGGTATTCGATTCGAAAAAATCGGCACCTTAGCGGAATTGGACGCGCGCGTTCAGCAGGCAAAAGCCGTTAATCAGCCGGTCATGCTGGATTTTTACGCAGATTGGTGTATATCGTGCAAGGAAATGGAAGCCTATACCTTTACCGATCCTGCCGTGAAACAGACATTGGCTAATTTTGTCTTGCTACAGGCGGACGTTACCGGCAACACGGATGCAGACAAAGCTTTGTTGGCAAAATACGGGTTATTCGGCCCGCCCGCGATACTTTTTTTCGACAAGGGCATGGAAAAATCATCGCTGAGAGTTATCGGCTATCAGGAAGCAAAAACATTTATACAAACATTGAACACTATCCAACAATGCCGCACTCAAACTATCACCTGTTAATTTTCTTATTCATTAATCGATAAATTTATGAAAAAACAGTTATTATTCATCGGCATTGCCGCGCTTTCATTAATCGTCGGCCTGCAAACCCGGTTATTCGTCTCCGAAGCCAGCGCGGAAGCCAATTCACAAACCCTGCCGGATATCAGCCTTCCGGACACAGCGGGCAAACAACACAACCTTAAAGAGTGGCAAGGTAAAATCCTGATCCTTAATTTTTGGGCAACCTGGTGTCCGCCCTGCATGAAAGAAATGCCTGAATTTCAGGCCATCCAAAACGAATTCGGCGATAAAGGCGTACAGTTCGTTGGCGTTGCTTTGGATGAAGCAGAACCCGTGCAGGAATTTATCACCAAGAAAAACATCACCTACCCCATCTTAATCGGCCCGGATGCGGGCATGAAACTCGCCCACGACCTGGGCAATGTGGTCAATACCGTGCCGTTTACCGTGATTTTCGATAAAAAAGGCCAGCTCATCAAACGCCAAATGGGCACACTAGATCGTGAAGCTATTCTGGAAATCATTAATCCACTCTTCAAAGGCAAATAACCGAAAAGGATAACATCCGATAAGCCCCATGCGTGGCCGTTAAACCGGTTACAATTGCCATTAATACACCATTAATTGATTTACCTATACCGAATGAGCATTAACGAAGACCAACCCATCCGTTTTTCGCCCCTGCACCGCCTGCAATGGGAAGAGGCGCAGCAAAAATACGTCATCCTTTACCCCGAAGGCATGGTTGAATTAAACCAAAGTTCGGCGGAAATCTTAAAATGTTGCGACGGCACGAAGAATCTGGCGCAAATCGTCGCCGAACTGGAACTTAAGTTCGCCGCCACAGGATTAATGAATGACATCTCTGCCTTCCTTGACGTGGCCTTGAACCATGGCTGGATTAAACAATAACGCCAACGATATAAAAATAAGCCCGCCACGCTGGCTGCTGGCGGAGTTGACTTACGCCTGTCCGCTGCAATGCCCGTATTGCTCCAATCCGCTGGATTACGCCAAGTACCCGGATGAACTCAGCACGGACAACTGGAAACGGGTATTAACCCAAGCCCGCAAGATGGGTGCGGTGCAACTGGGTTTTTCTGGCGGCGAGCCATTAACACGCAGTGACTTGGTCGAACTGGTCAGCCATGCGCGGGAGCTGGGTTATTACTCAAACCTGATTACTTCCGGTTACGGCCTGACCGAAGAAAAAATAGTCCAGCTTAAGGAAGCCGGTCTCGACCACATCCAGGTCAGCATTCAGGCCAGCACCCAAGAACTCAACGATCATATTGCCGGTACGCAATCCTTCAATCATAAAAAAGAAGTCGCCCGTTTAGTTAAAAAGAACGGCTACCCGATGGTGCTGTGCGTGGTTATCCACCGCGAGAATATCCACCAAATGCCGGAAATCTTGGCGATGGCGGAGGAACTCGGCGCAGATTATCTGGAACTTGCTAACACCCAATATTACGGCTGGGCGCACCTGAACCGCGATCTATTAATGCCCACGAAAAAGCAATTCGACGAAGCCGAACGCATTGCCCAGGCTTACAAAGAAAAAGTCACGGGCAAAATGAAGATTTATTACGTCGTGCCGGATTATTACGAAGACCGCCCGAAAGCCTGCATGAATGGCTGGGGCACCACGTTTTTGACGATTGCACCAGACGGCGTTGCCCTGCCCTGCCACGAAGCGCGCAGCCTGCCGGGATTGGATTGCCCGAACGTAAAAGACCACAGCATTGAAGACATCTGGGTTAATTCCAAAGCCTTCAACTTCTTTCGCGGCTTCGACTGGATGAAAGAGCCCTGCCGCAGTTGCGATGAAAAAGAAAAAGACTTCGGCGGCTGCCGCTGTCAGGCTTATCTATTAACTGGCGATATGTACCTGGCCGACCCGGTGTGCAGCAAATCACCGGAACATGGCAAGATTCAGGATGCTATTAATGATGCGGCATCTGCGAATTTGGCTGAGAATGAAAAGCCGTTGGTGTTTAGGAATAGCAGGAATTCTAAGTCCTTGAATTTAATTGCTGATATTAACGATTAAGTTATAGGTCGCGTTGCGTAACGAACTCCACCGTTAAAGGATATAAAATTGTCAGGATGACAAACCCATATTAACCCGCAGATTTGCTATCTTTACGCTATGATAAAAATATCTATTAATATCATTAAGATAGCTTCCGCACTGATAATTGTCTTATTTTTAATTTTACTCTTTGCCAACCTGGGCGAAGAGTAACTTAAACCAGAGGTTAGGCAAGTCCTAAACTGGCAGCCGCCGGAACATGCCTACGACAAAGATAACGGTTATTTGACCATGTGGGGCATAGCTGCGCCGGAAAATCAAGACGCTTGGCAAGTCGGCAAACAACGCCTGGAAACAGAAAATGCTTAGGGACGTAGAGCGCACTAACTGAAAGGCAGTGCGCCGAATTAAAATCTCATGCGGCGCACTACGGCTTTGCCTACTGCGCCCTACGGCGGGCATTTTTTGGTATTCCCTCGTTCCCAAGCTCCGGCTTGGGATCGCCTGCCCTGCAAGCTCCGCATGAAATCTCAAAATTACAATCTGGATTAATCACTGCAAAACCAAGCACTTAATTCGCATTATTCCTGCAGAAGCGTGGTTGTACGCATTCCCGCGCAGAGCGTGGGAACGAGATGAAGTTTCTCCCTTGAATTAATCCTTGTTTACACCGACAATGGCATTATTTTGAGAAGTTAGCGTGACGGGGTTTGTTACCCCGTCACTTACGCTCCATTGATGATTTTTCCAAACAATCGGACGGGGCAACATACCCCGTCCGTCAAAGCTCGTAGGGCGGATTAGCCACGATTACAACCAATACCAAATCAATCACACGTCTTTGGGCGTGGCGTAATCCGCCGCATGAGTGTAGATTTACAGTTCGGCGGATACGCCGCGCCTAGCCAAAAGCGAAAGCTCAGAATACGAATAATTTGCACGGCTAATCCGCCCTACATCCTATGCTTTCGTATGACGGAACAACATACCCCGTCCGTCAAAGTAAATCAATCGTAAGCTTCTACCTTGAATTAATCCTAATTTACACCGACAATGTCATCATTTTTGATAAGGGAAAATATGACTCCTTTTACCAACATCCGCGCCCTTATCATTGATATGGACGGCGTACTTTGGCACGGCAACAGCGCCGCTCCCGGCCTGGTTGAATTTTTTCAAACCGTGCGGGAACAGAAGCTGAAATTCATCCTTGCCACCAATAACGCCTTTTCCACACCGCAGCAATACGTCGATAAACTCGCCAACATGGGCGTGACGGTGGACGTGTCGGAAGTCATGACCTCGGCGATGGCGACTGCGATGTACTTAGCATCACAAATCGAACCCAGCCAAACCAGGGTATTCGTCATCGGCGGCGACGGCGCGGTGAATGCCATGAAGGAGCGAGGTTTCATCCTGACCGGTTACTACGAATTCAACGGACCAAACAGCAAAGGCCCGGGCGCGGATTATGTCGTCTGCGGCAAGGATCGCGGCATTAATTGGGATAAGCTGGCGACGGCGACCTTGAATTTGCGCGCCGGGGCCAAGCTTATTGGCACCAATGGCGACACCACATTGCCGACCGAATACGGCCTCATCCACGGTAATGGAGCAATATTAGCGGCGTTGGAAGCGGCCACCGGCGGCGTTAAACCGATGATTATCGGTAAACCGGAACCGATTATGTATCAACAGGTTATTGCTAAACTAAATGCAAATCTGGATGAAACCATTGCCATCGGCGATAAGCTGGAAACCGACATCCTTGGCGCCATCCGCACCGGCATCCGCAGCTTGATGGTGATGGGCGGGGTGTCATCTGCGGAAGATTTAGCGAAGTCTGAGTATAAACCGACTTGGGTAATGCAGGATTTACGTGCGGTAACTCAGGCTTTATTGACACAAAAATAGCCGGGTAATCCTTGCAAACTTTATGGACATAGACACATTAATTAATATGGCTTGCGAAAAACAGCTTAACGGCTATGCCAAAGAGGCAGAAAAGTTGTATTTAATTGCAGCTCAACAAGGAAGCGGTCACGCTGCTCACAATCTCGGCGTTTTAGACATAACTGGTGGCAAAGACTTAGAACCTGATTTAGAAAAAAGCCAATATTGGCTTCAACAGTCATTGGAGTCTGGTTTCGAAGCAACAGTTGCTTCTGATCCAGAATGGTTCAAGCGTACAAATTAACTCTGCACTCATTGGGACAGGCTTACAACATTTTTAATTAATCCTACTCCAAACAGCTTTTAGCATCATGATAGGTTACCTATGAAAAAATTCATTAATGATACCGAGAGCCTGCTCTATGACAGCCTGCAAGGCTTTGCCCTGGCGCACAACGATATTGTCGAATTCAATCCCGACCCCCGCTTTATTAAACGCAAGACCCTAAAAGATAAAGACAAAGTGGTATTGGTTTCTGGCGGCGGCTCTGGACATGAGCCGCTCCATGCCGGATTTGTCGGCTTCGGCATGTTGGATGCCGCCTGCCCTGGGCAGATATTTACCTCGCCCACACCGGATCAAATGATGGCGGCGGCGCAAGCGGTCAATTGCGGCGGCGGCGTGTTGTTCATCGTCAAAAATTACGCCGGTGATGTGATGAATTTTGAAATCGCCGCCGAAATGCTGGAATTGCCCAACGCTTCGGTATTGGTAAGCGACGATGTTTCCCTACCGAAAGACCACAGCACCGGACGGCGCGGCGTGGCGGGTACATTAATCGTCGAAAAGTTGGTCGGCGCGGCAGCAGAAAACGGGCTGGCACTGGCCAATTGCAAAGCCTTGGGCGAGCGCATTAATCAGGTGACGGCATCAATGGGCGTGGCCTTGACCAGTTGCACCGTCCCTGCTTTGGGTAAACCGACATTCGATATTGCGGAAAACGAGATGGAAATAGGTGTGGGCATCCACGGCGAACGTGGACGGGAAACCGTGCCGATAAAAACCGCGACGGAAATCGTCGAGCAAATTGCCAGCATTATCCATGAAGAATTACAACCTAAGGCTGGGCAAGAGGTATTGCTGCACATTAATGGTTTCGGCGGTACGCCATTAATCGAGCTGCATTTACTTTACCAGCTGGCGGCAGCGTACTGGCAAAAAAAGGAATTAAAAATAAGCCGGTCTTTGGTCGGCAATTATACAACTTCATTGGATATGGCGGGGGCTTCCATCACATTGACATTAATGGATGAGGAATTAATGCGATTATGGGATCAGCCGGTTAATACGGCGGCGATACGTTGGGGGTGTTGAGTAATGCGTCATAACGAGTGCAAACCTAACCCTTTATAAAGCAAGGGTTATTTCTCCATTCCACATCCGAGTGCGGGATGAAGCCAGAGATAACATCCCTTCAAGGGATGTTATCTCTCCTTATGCATTCCCACGCAGAGCATGGGAACGAGGTAAGTTTAGCCGTTCGTGGTGAGCTTGTCGAACCATAACGGCTAAACTTTTGATGACT
The DNA here is from genome assembly GCA_016874115.1 of Gammaproteobacteria bacterium. GTDB lineage: Bacteria > Pseudomonadota > Gammaproteobacteria > Methylococcales > Methylomonadaceae > Methyloglobulus. The sequence goes on along the minus strand of VGVA01000023.1, from coordinate 4,776 downwards.
TGAAATTTTCCGCTCATCCTTCGACAAGCTCAGGACGAACGGAAAAGTTTTTTCTTAAATCAGCAGGATCTGCTACCTTGTTGCATACCACCGTTAGGCTTTAACGCATCCACCACCGCACAAATCATTACCTGACTGCTTTTCGCACCTGCATCCACATGACCGCGTGAGCGTTCGCCCAGAAACGATGCCCTGCCTTTGGTGGCGACCATATCGCGGGTGGCTTCCGCGCCATTAATGGCGGCTTGTTTGATGTGGTCGAACAAATCGGGGTGAGCGGCATGGCTGATTAATACCTCGGACACCGGAATCAGCACATCCAGCATGGTTTTTTCGCCCTTATCCGCCTTGCCGCGCAATTTGACGGATTCCACGCCTAAGTGGAAAATCTCGGCGAATACCGCCGTCGTTAATGCCCGGTTTTGCAAACTTTTACTCATAGTCATAAACAACGTGCCGTAGAGCGAGCCGGACGCGCCGCCGACTTTAGACATTACCGTTATACCCATTTTCAACAATGCTTGTTGCCAGTCCAGTTGGCTCAACTCTTCGCTGATTGCTGATAAGGCTTGCAGTCCGCGTATTAAATTATCCACATGGTCGCCATCCCCGATGGCGCGATCCAGCTCCGTTAATTCCGCTGCATGGCTGTCAATCGCATGAATGGCCGATTGAATCAAAACAGGTAAATTGGCTGCTGTAGCGGACATAACATGATCCATTAATCATTAATAAACAGAAAGTTAACGCGGCTTTAAAGCTGCTTGCACCGGTCGAGATACGTCTGCCGCCGCGCCGCTGCATTCTTGAGAACGATCTCGCGCGTGGCGTTATCGGCTTCAGACCAGGCAATCACTTCCGCCAGGTTACGAAAACAGCCCAGACAAACATCGTCCTCATCCAGACAGCAATTCCGGATGCAGGGCGACGGCACGAGGCTATCTGCCTCAGGTGTTACGGGTACGTTATTAATAATTCATTACCTCGTGCAGCCTTCAAGCTTATAGATAGCATAACCTTGACTGTCAATCTGCTTTCTAAGTTCCGGCGGCGCTTCCGCACTGTGGCAAAACGCGCAGTTTTCCTGGGTAACGACAGCATCGGCATGGCCGATACTGGTCAACCACTCTTTGGCGTATTGTAGAGCTTTATCCTGATTTTGTTCATCTAAAACCACATCAAAATGCATGATGCGGCCATTGGTGGCTTTGGCGTAAGTGTCGTAAACATGAGAAATCGGCATAATGGTATCTCTTTGTGCTGGCTAGGTCATTGTTAATAACAAAAATAATTACGATAACTATTGACTTTTTTGGCAATTAAACAAAACAATATCTATTCTCGTTAATTATCGATTCGATATTATAATGGGATTAACGACAATTTTCCATCCGGTTTATACGGCAAACTTGCATTAACGACATGAATAACAAATCGATTTTTCATATTATGGAACGCATGGCGGCTCTGCTGCGCTCCGAAGAACGTAAAAAATGCACGGCTTATGGGTTACAAGCCGTCCATCTGCAAGTGCTGGATTATCTTAGCCGGTGCAACAAATACAGCGATACGCCCGCCGCGCTTGCCAATTATCTGGGCATGACGCGCGGCACGGTCTCGCAAACCCTGTTGCTGCTGCATAACAAAGGTTACATCGACAAAACGACAGACACTGCCGACCGCCGGGTTGTTCATTTGAGCCTGACGCCCGAAGGGCTGGCTATTCTGGAAAAGGCAAAATTAACCGAATTATTCGAACGCGCTACAGGTTTATTACCCGATGAAGCCTTGCCGCAGTACGACGACACGCTGGTCGCCATGCTGACTGCGTTGCAAAAATCCAATCAATCGCACACCTTCGGCTTATGCAAAACCTGCAAACACTTTACCGTCAACCCGGACGGCTTTACCTGCGGATTAACGCAGGAGCCGTTAACCGAATCGGATAGCGAACGGATTTGCCAGGAACATTCCACTTCTTAATTAATTCAACGACTTAAACGTTTCATTAATCTTTACGACCAAACTTTCCACGCCTTTGCGGGTCAGTTTTTTATCCCCGCCCTTCACCTCGGATAAATAATCGGCCACCAATTGTTGTTTTTTCACATCCACCAAGTGCGCCATTAAATAGACGAATAAAAAGCTGGGTTTGTGCAGACGACCCACCAGCACGTAATCCGCGTTATATTTTTGCCCCAATTGCGCGGCCGCGTCATGATGATCGAACAGATAGCCGAATCCGGCCGTAGCTTGGGTCTGCGCTTCCCGCGGAATTAATACAATCTCGTATCCGGCCTTACCGAGTTCTTCCTCCAGCATCGTTTTTACCGACGCCGTTCTGGCGATTTCTTCCGGTACGCCGGGCAACACGGTCAGATCGCGCAACTCATAATCCAGCACGGCGATTTTTGGCTGCGCAGAAGCACTCAAACCGAACGCAAACCACGCCAGCAATACCGTTAAACTATTAATAAAAAGGTTTTTTTTATTTATTTTCATAGTCTTATTAATAAAACGAAAAGCGGTTATTTTTAGGGTATCGGTGGCTTATCGCCCGGCGGCGGAGTTGGCGGCGGCAACAATGACGATGGCGGCAGCTCACCTGTCACCGCACCGGCTCCCGGCTTTACATCCAACGAATCTGTTTTTTTCTCGAGCGTAGAAACCCCTGAACCGACGGCAAGACTGCTCAAGCCGTTGGCAATCTCATGATTAATGATTTCTTTCGCTTCCGCTCTGATAGCGTCGAGACGATACAGATATTCTTGCTTGGTCGTCACCCCCATCGCAAATAACTGGCATTCCAGCGCGGCGTTATCCCGTCCCCACTGCAAACCCTGCGAACGCCGGACTAATGGCGCGGTTGCGGTTGCCGACAACCTTTGGCCTTTTAACGCGCCTGATGCGTTGCCATTGCTAACGTTCACTTCGCCGCCCACCGCGCCGAATGCGGCGATGGAAGTATCCGGGGACGCATCGGAGCAAACAATGTTGCGCCCTCGCGATTTAAACTCGTAAATCAGCCGACGCGAAGAAGCCGTCACGGTAATCGCTACGGGTTGGGTTTGATTGAAGAAAAAATCACGGATGTAAGGATCGGTTTCGCGCTGGGTAAAGGTGCTCAACCCGCATCCGACCAGCAGCAATACCGGCGCCATCGACAGCATTAGTCTCTTAGGTTTCATCTTCACCTCCCCGGCGGGTTATTAATGAACGGTAAAAACGGCAGTAGTCCATATCGGCACAGTATAGGCCATTAATTGCGGCAACATAAACCGGATTAATGGGCGTTTCGGCGCTTCATTAATAATATCTTAGAAAAAACAGGGCGCATCATTAAAAAAACTGTGACGCATCCGGCAAAATCGGCACATGTAAGTATTTGCACGGATAGTTATTTTGCATGATTGACATATAGTTACGCCACAACAAAGGCAAAGGCCGGAACGTTATCAACCCTTCAGGTATTTGCCGAAAAGCGCATCGGAAAGCAGGCCAAATCTGCAAGCCAAAGCGCATTAATAAAGCAACCCAATGGCCGCATGTGAGGCGCATTGATTAATAGAGTCGATATTGTTAAGGATGAAAGTAATGGACAAAGCCATTAAATGTAGCCTGATCGCTGTTTTACTGTCGTTAAGCGGCGCAGCGTATGCCGATAAGATCTGTTTAAAACTCACGGTAGCGGGCAACAAAGTGAAGCAATCGCGTTTGCTTACGCCGTCATCGTCGCCTTGCCCCAAAGGTTACAGCGAAGTGATCGACACAGCCCAGTTTACCGGCCCACAGGGCGTTGCCGGACTGCAAGGTCCGCAAGGTTTGCCCGGCGCACAGGGACCGGCGGGCCCACAAGGCGCAACCGGCGCTCGCGGCCCGCAAGGACCGACCGGCGGTGTAGCGACGCCAGTACTGGGCGCTGGTGAATTAATGACCGGCGTTTACGGCGGTACGTTTTATCCCACCGCAGCCGGTCAGTTTTTCATCCACACCTATTCGTTCCCGTTTATTTTGGCCAACCCCATCGTAGGCGCACATTACATCAAATTCAACGATGCGCCGATTCCAGAATACCCCGGCACAAAAGAAAACCCCGATGCTTTACCGGGACATTTGTGCCTCTATGAACGGGACGGGCTAAATAGAACAGACCCTGGCATCATTAATCCGGTCACCGGCGCTGAAACGTTTGACGCCAGCTGGAAATACGGCTTCGGCATCATTACGGAAAGCGTAGATGCGGCATCCAACACCCTGTTGTACAGCTCCTTTGCCGTGCGCGCCCCAGCGAACAATTAATCGCGGGTAAACAAAATTCTTTTAAGGCGGTAAAAAAATGCAGGGATGTTTTTTTCCCGCCTTAACAAGATAATACCGTTAATCAACTATAATTAACGGCGTTAATTCATTAGCTTTTAAAGGATAAAATAACTATGAAAAAAGCAATTGCCTACAGTTTAATCGCCATGATGGCCGCCTTCTCCGGTGCGACGTTAGCCGACAAAGTGTGTTTAAAAATCGGGTAGTGGCAAAATTATAAGTGATAAGTTACATTATGTATTTTGCATAAACTTATGATTGAACAGACAGTAAAGCACACATGCCGATCTTGCCAAAGCGAAAACATCGTCAAGAACGGGCGCAACGCGGGCGGCAAGCAGCAATACCGCTGCAAGGATTGTGGCGTCCACCGGGTGCTGGAACCGACCGTCCGGTACGACCAGGGGCGCAAGGAAGAAATCCTGCGGGCGTACCAGGAACGGTCCAGCCTGCGGG
>VGVA01000022.1 GCA_016874115.1 Gammaproteobacteria bacterium | reverse complement strand
CGTCACGAACTCGCGGTACGTGCGCGGGTAGTCTTGTCCAGCAACAAGCCCGGCTGTCATCTAGCAATGCGGTTAAATACTCTCACCACTACATATTGACAGAGGTGGAGCTAACCGTCCACCCCGTAATAATTTTTTTCTTATCGAGATTTGTTATGCCGGATTATCGCCGCTATCGTATTGCCGGTGGAACGTACTTTTTCACGGTTAATCTTTTGGAGCGAAACCCAAACGACTTATTGGTCAAGAATATCGATGTGCTTCGTAAAGCCGTCCGACAAACCCGTAAAAACTTGCCTTTTCATATTGATGCCTGGGTAGTTTTACCCGATCATCTCCATGGCGTCTGGACGTTACCGGCCGGCGACAATGATAACTCGAACCGTTGGCGTAGCATTAAGCAAATTTTTTCCAAGGCAATGCCGAAAACGGAAAGGCGTTCTGGGGTTCGGGTTGCTCGCGGGGAAAGAGGTATATGGCAGCGCCGGTTCTGGGAGCACATGATTCTTGACGATGTCGATTATGCTGCGCATATTGATTATTGCCACATCAATCCGGTGAAGCATGGCTTGGTCAAAAAGGCAGCAGATTGGCCTTATTCAACCTTCCATCGTTATGTTAAAGCTGGAATATACTCAAACGGCTGGGCAGCACCCTCATCGTCAGAATCTACCGATGGTGAGCGGGCTTAATACTCATACGGCGCAATACCCAAGGGCACAAGTACGGCTTCGCCTATTGCGCCCTATTTCATTGCGCCTTATGGCCTTTAACGCAAAATAAATTTAATTTTTTTCTCTCTGTACATGACAAAAATAAGAGAAAGTTGATATAGCTCGTTGAAATGTAATTAAATACTGCATTTTGTTTTGCAAACATGAAAAGCGGTCAATTACAAATCAACGAACTGACGACTATCTTAAACCAGCATTTTCACTGGAACAAGGCCAGAATGGCTTGCTTTGTTGGCATGCTGATCGCCTTGATGAGCGTGAGCACGGTCAATCTGACGCAGCTGGCCCTGACCTTTCCCAGTCGCGCCCAGATACCGTCGCGTTACCGCCGGATACAGCGGTTTTTTAGCGGCCACAGGATTGATTACAATGATGTGGCCCGCTTTATCATGAAACTGTTCGGATTTACCGAGACGGACTTTTATCTGTCACTGGATCGAACCAACTGGAAGTGGGGCGGTGTCAACATCAACTTGCTGGTGTTGGCGGTGGTTTATCGAGGTGCAGCCATTCCCGTGTATTGGCTGCCGCTGAACAAACGCGGCAATTCCAACAGCCGGGAACGCAAGGCCCTGTTACAGCGTTTTATCGGTCAGTTTGGTAAAGGCCGCATCAAGGGGCTGCTGGCTGACCGGGAGTTTATTGGCGACGCCTGGATGGGGTGGCTTATCCAGGAGCGGATTCCCTTTATCATTCGGATTCGCAATAACAGTATCAGCACCAACCGTCGGGGCCAAAAGACACGCGTTGACCGTTTGTTTGAGGCGCTCAAGCCGGGCGAGACTGCACGGCTGCAGCAGCCGAGGCCGCTGGGTCAATGCCGGGTCCATCTGAGCGCCCTGCGCTTGGCCGATGGCGAATTATTGGTGGTTGCCAGTGGCGGCCGGGTCCAAGACGCGATTAAAATTTACGGTTTGCGCTGGGAAATTGAAACTTTGTTCGGCTGCCTGAAGGGGCGTGGCTTTAAGCTCGAAGAAACCCGCGTCGTTGGCTATCTTCGCATCAAGAAACTCTTGGTGTTGCCGGTGATCGCTTTTTGCTGGACCCATAAAGTGGGTGACTGGCTGCACGATTGCGTTTTGCCCATTAAGATCAAGACCCACCGGCGCAAGGCCCAAAGCATTTTTAGGTATGGCCTGGATGGTATCCGTTCCGAGTTTTTTAATGTCCATTCAAGGTCAAACAAACGGCTTAAAAAATTGATTTCATTGCTGTCGCCAATACCACCGGCGCTCTATGCAATGGAGCTACCAGTAACCAGTTAATTTTTTGTCATGTACAGAGTTTTTTTCTAAACCATCAAGTAAATCTTGTGCTTTTTTGGCCATGACCTGTTCGCCTAATTCACTATACAAATCAATACTCTTTCGGACAAGAAGTTTGGCCTGCGCGATATTGCCTTGCTGTGCATAGACCAAACCCAAGTTGCCATAATTACTTGCCATAAAATTTTTCCTGCCTAGATTTTCATCGAGGGTTAAGGCTTTTCTATAATATTCAATAGCCTTTTCTAAGTTACGATTGGTTTGGTAAACAAGCCCCAAGTTAGTGTAATTGTTAGCCACGGCCTCCTTATTGCCTAAGCTTTCATTGAGTGCTAAAGATTTTTGATAAAATTCACTAGCTGTATCAAGGTCACCACTGGTTTGATAGATCGCCCCTAAGTTAATGTAAACCTGTGCCATGCCTACTTTATGACTTAAGTTCTCAAAGGATGACAAGGCTTTTTGATAATATTCAATGGCCTTGCCTAAATCGCCACGGGTTTTATAGACAAACCCCAAGTTGGTGTAATTAATAGCCACACCTTCTTTATGGCCTAAGCTTTCATCAATGGTTAGTGCTTTTTGATAGTATTTAACGGCTTTCTCCAGGTCTCCACGGGTGTTATGGATAATACCCAAGTTGGTGTATTCCGCCGACATGCCTTCCTTGTTGCCTTGTCTTTCATCTAGCGTTAAGGCTTTTTGATAATACTCAACGGCTTTATCAAGTTCTCCACGGTAACGATAGGCTTCCCCTAAGTTGTTATTAGTTACGGCAATACCTTCTTTATCACCTAAGCTTTCATGAAGGATTAGGGCTTTTTGATAAAACTCAATGGCTTTGTCCAGGTCACCACGTGTTTTATAGATAACTCCCAAGTTGTTGTAATCCCTAGCCATGCCTACTTGATGGCCTAAACTTTCATGAAGAATTAGTGCTTTTTGATAGTATTCAACGGCTTCCTCCAAGTCGCCACGCGTTCGATAGACATTCGCCAAGTTACCCAAACTATTAGCCATGCCTACTTTGCGACCCAAGCTTTCCTCTAGCGTTAAAGATTTTTGATAATACTCAACGGCTTTTTCCAGGTCGCCACGGGTTTGGTAGACAATCCCCATGTTATTGTAAGCCATTGCAATTTCTTCTTGGTCGTTATGTTCCTTCCCCAGCCCTAGTAATTTGCTGTAAGCGGCAATGGCCTCGTCTAACTCACCGATACGTCTAAATAAATGTCCTAAGCTATTCCAGCCATCGGCGTTGTCGGGGTCTAGCTGTACCGCTTGTTGCAAATAGCTTATTGCCTCAAGGTAATCCAGTTGCAAATCTTTTATTTTTGCCAATGCGATTGCATCAATGGCTTGCGCCTTTTTCTGATTTGCTATACTGGCTTTGTGCTGTTCATAAGATTTTTTAAATAACGCTTCCGCTCCTTCAAAATCACCGTCATCCAATTTCACTTGAGCTTGTTTAGCAACATCATCGGTACGTTTTGTTAAACTCTCTTTGAGTTCTTGGAGATTTTTTATCAAGGCTTCAAGTTTGGTTTCTTGGGTTTCCAGCCTATTGTCTTGCTGGGCATCTTTCGCTATCTGGTTTGTGCTAGAGCGATTAACGACTTGTTGCAAGCGTGCCAATGCCTTTTTTGACACGCCACAGTTAACCGAAACATTGCCTTGGGCAATAATGGCAGGGCTGCACTCCCCTTTGGTTTGCTGGGAAATGGCTTTTTCCGCCGCAGCAGCGTGAATAGATCCGGAAACCAGAGAAAAAACAAGTATTATGAGCGAATGTTTCAGCATTATTGCCCCGATGTTACAGAAACATCGCCCCCGCTAATAATTGCTGCGCTATTATTGCCTTCAGTTTTTTGCACTACATTTTTATTGTCTAACGGAACTTTTGAAATAGCAGCAGGGCTAGAATCACCTTTAGTGTTTTGTTCAATGTAAGTAATACCGTTATGGGTCGTCGGGGCTTTAGTTTCTGTCGGTTTATTGGCAACATATTGATAGGCTTGCCAACCCCCGGCGATGACGATACTTAACCCGCCGCCGATAAAGGCGAGGGTTTGCTGATGTTTGGTAACAGACAACCAAGCCCATGCAGTACTGAACAAATTGGTTTTTGCGTTATCTCTTGCCTTGTTTGAAGCCGTATTGGATGGCGTGAAACGCGTGCTGGGTGCTGTTTTGAACTTAATGCGTTCATTAATGGCGTTACACAATTTCAAAAAGTCCGGTGTGTCTGTCTCCCCATCCCAGTCAGTCAGGTTTACGGTATGCAGCGAACGGAAAGCGATGGGTGGCTCAACTGGCTCAAATAGAATAGGTAAAAGGTTGTTACGCTCACGGCCTATACCCGCTTCACCACAAACCCAATCGGATTGCTTGGAGGCTTCTGACCAGGCGACAATAATGCAGTCAGCTTGTTGGATCGCCTGTTCGATGACGGCTTCAAAATCCTGCCCTGCAAGCAAGGAAGTCCTGTCCCAAAAGACTGACCATCCTTTACTCTCCAGTGCAGCGGCAAACAATTCCGCCTTTTTTATATCTTCACGGGCATAACTTAAGAAAATGTCAGCCATATTGCACCACGTGTAAAAGGCATAGCGTGCTTATAGATATTTTAAAATTAAATTCTAAGCTAGTTTTTTTCGCAATCATAGTAAATATGTCACAACATTATTGCTTGTGGTAACCTGCTGGCATCGCTTACGAAGAAGGGGCGATATTGCTCGGTATAACCGTACAAATTTCAGCATGTCGGGATAACATACCCCAACAGCTATGTTTTAACGGCAATGCCGCTTTTGAGCCACATTGATACGTTATGGGCAACATGTCCTATCCAGTTGATAAGGCAATTTAGTTAAATTTCTCGCCCCGCTTAATCCATTTGTCAATATCTTTTTCCGTTCTGTCTTTCGGCAATCCCGGGTGGATAACCCTGGCGGCACATTTCTCTGCGGCTTTGACCAAATCCGAATAAGGCCCACCCTCAGGATTCATGATATAAGCCTTATTATCTTTGTTATAGGCAAAAATTTTCGGATTAAGCTTGATGCACTCTTCGCAGGACGAGCAATATTCCGTTTCCAGCCAGGGCGCCATGAAGTCAGCGCCGGGCTGGGACGTTGCTTTAGCGGAGGCGGTTGCCGTTTCGTCAGCTCCGCCTAAAGCCAGTTCTTCAATGCCACCGCCTTCACCGCCAGCCAGTTTCATCAGCCCCCGTGCAATCTTGCCCACAATCTCCGATCGTAATTTTTGTTCGATATTTTCGGCTTTCGCTTCCTCAGGTTTATAACCTGCCAGGCCACGCAGCAGGATCCAAAAATCGCGCCGATCCTCGCAGGATTCGACAATCTTCTTGGCAACCAGCACCCGGCTGAGCCTTTGCTTCCGGTCGACAGCCCAGATATAAGGAAATTTGCCTTCCCGGTTGCCCATATCCATTTCCAGGAATTCCGCCAAGGGCACCATATTTTCATTCCAAGCATCGTGCGGAATCTTACGGAAATGCTTCCTGAATCTGGCTTCCGTCAAGGCAAAGTCGGCAAAGGTCATCGGCAATTCCAGGGTTTTTTCACGGTCATTCTCGAGGTATTTCAGCCGGTAGGCTGGCCAGATGCTTTCAATAGCCGGGTTGCCGTTCAGATCGATAGTGTCTTCCATTTTAACGCCCTTTTCCGGGTTATATTTAAAAACCGGGTAAGCGCGGGACTCCACGGCGAGCTTTGCCTGATGGACGCCCATATCATCGCCTACACCATGTTCCGGCTGGCAGGTGGTATAGACGTTAAATAAAGCCGGCCGTCTGGCTTTTAAGCCATCAATGAAACCTTCGATCATCTGGCTGGTGTTGGCGATGGTGGCTTGCAAAACATAGGTATTCCTGTGCGCCATGGCGATCAGGCCGATCTCTTTACGCGGTTCGGATTTACCCTGCCAAACCTTGCCGTATTGCGCCATATCCGATACCTGCCCGATAAAACCGGACGTGCAGGCTTGTCCCCCGGTGTTGGAATAAACCTGGGTATCTAACACGACGACCTTGATCGGCTTGCCGGTTGCCATCATCCTCGAGAGGTTTTGCAAGCCGATGTCATACATGGCGCCATCACCGCCGACGACCACTACCGGCGGACATAGCGACCATTCATTATCGCTAAACTGGCTCCAGGTGAAATAAGCGAAAAAGTCTTCTTGTTCACTCGAAATAGTGCCGCCATTCAATAGCAACTCCGCTTGGCGGATCGTTTTGAAACCTTCCGCCATCTTCGCCATGTGACCTTCGAAGATTCCCATCGCCAGCGAGGCGGAATCCTGGAACAAATGGTTGGCCCATGGGAACGGATAAGGATTATAAGGCCAAGTGCTGCCCCAAACGGAGGAACAGCCGGTGGCGTTGCTCACTCCCATATTGGAACGCCCCTTTCCGGTCGCTCCTTCCGTGTATTTCCAGCGCAGCTTTTTCAGATCGGCCAGCAATCGGGTGACTTCTCGGAGCCAGTTCGGGTCAATGGGTTCGGAACTTTTTGCCGATTCAAGCCGCTGGCTGATATCGGTTAGGGTCAGGTCGCTGTCATTTGATTCCGATAGCATCCTGGTTATGGCATCCGGGTCATTAATATCCACCGTGCTGATAAGCTTAAGCTGGATATATTGCTCAAATTTTCCGATCAGCCCGTTTAAATAAGCCAGGTGTTTTTTAATGCGCGGTTGCATCAGGGATTCCACCGTTGCCACAAACAGATGAATCACCGTTTTTTCGGAACAGCCCAGGCACGCGCCATCGCCGCTGGCAAAGTTCAGATAGGCGTCCTTATCCAACAAAATGGTTTCCAGCGGCCCGATTTTTTCTTCCAGATCGTCAATACGTTTGAATTTGTCCGGCGTATTGGGCAGGTCGTTCCAGAACTCCCATTCTTTCCGTAGCCGGGCGATGGAATCCTCAGTCTGGGTGACGGGTTTTAAGGCATTATCATTACATACCTGGACGCATTCCATGCAGCCCTTGCAAGTGTTTGGATTGACGGTAATGCTGAACAAGCCGCCGCTATTGGGTTGATTTTTTTCCGGCACATCGAAGTAGGGGCGTGTCAACGCAAACTTAAAGTCCCCTAGTTCATCTCGAAACCATTTGAGTTCCTGTTCCAGGCCGTTGCCGCTTTTATTTTCCCGGATAACCATATCGACCGCCTCATGAATAAAGCCATTGACGGTGGCGCCATTTCTCGGTTCATTGAACAGCGCGCGGATCTTGGGTTCCATTTGGCGCACGGCCTTGGGCAGGTGTTCCACCTTGCCGTGATTTTTTTTCACCCTTTTAACGACCGTTTCCAGCACGTCGGAGAGCTCGCTCACCAAGCCGGGAATGGCGGTATCCGGACAGGCCGTGTAGCAGTTGCCGCAGGCGGTGCAGTTGTTGGGTATCCACTCGGGATGCTCAAAGCGGATGCCGGTCATGTCGCGGAATAGCGAAGAAACGGCCGGCATGACGCTAAGACCGATGAATGGGTCGGTAAGATTGTCGCTGCCAAGGCCACGCTGATAGAAGCTGCCCGTTTGTTCCCAGAAACGATGGATGTCGCTCAAGGCTGATTCACTTTGCGGGATGCTTTTTAGCATAGAAGGGATAGGCGGCATTTCCACCTTTACTTGTTCCCCAGATCCTTCGATGAGCGACTTGTTTGTTATTTCACACACTTCGTCGAAACCGCGCCGCACCACGCGCAAGTTGTCGTCAACCACCCGCTGGCCTTTCGCGCCAAATTTATGGTGTAACTGATCCTCGATCGCTTTCAGCAGCGTTTCCTCAGTAAGGCCCGTTTTTTCCATAAGCGGAGAGGCAGCAAAAAATGCACCCTGAAAGGCGATGCCCTGCATCCGTAATTGCAACTCGGGATCGGTGGCTTCTTCACGGGCGATCTTGAATCCATCGATATAAAATACGCGAATATTTTTATCGATGATGACTTTCTGGAAAGGTTTCGGGATGTCGGCCCAGGCTTCTTCGGGCTTGGTTTTTTCGCTTTGAATAATAAACACCCCGCCTTGTTTCAGGCCAGCCAGCGCATTCGTATGTTTGAACACCTTGGGGTCGGGTGACAAAACCACATCCACATAGAAATATTCGCAATTGATACGGATGGGTTCGGGAGCTGCGGAAAGATAATAGGTGGTCGGCTGGCCTTTTTTCTCCGAGCCGTATTTCGGGTTGGCCTTGATGTCGTAGCCGAGCAAATCGTAAAGCGTCATGGCGAGGTTCTTGCCCGTCGTCACCGCGCCCCAGCCGCCAACCGAGTGGAAACGGACGGTAATGGCGCCTTCCGGCATCAGGTTCGGATTTTCAGACCCCCGCACCGTCAGTTCTTTGACATGAGGATAAGCCGCCTGGATGCTTTCCTGGTGCAGCCGCTGTTTCGGGGTATAAGCCGCATCCCGGATAAAATCGATGGAAAGATAGAATTGCTTTTTTTGCTTGCCGCCGGGAAGCATGTTTTCGATGGCCCCGATGATACCTTCGGGCTGGAGATCACGGCTGCCCATTCCGAACGAGCCCAAATATAAGGCTGGCAGGTCGGATAATTGGAAGCTCGCCAGTTCCGGAAAAGGCGGTACCTTCTTGTTTATTCCATTTTCAAGGCATTTGCTTAATGCGGCGCGCACTTCCCTCATGATAGGCGGATCCACGGCGAGCGGCTGGTCCAGGCGTTCCAACACCGTTACGGCTTTTTTGCCCTTTAAAACCTTGCCGATCAAATCGGCCGGGAAGGGCCGGAACATGACTAAATCCACGACACCGACTTTGATATCCCGCGTTTTCCGGAGGTAGTCGGCCACGGCTTCAGCGCTCGGGATAAGGCTGCCCTGGCCGAGAATAAGGTAGTCGGCATCTTCGGCGCGATAGGTCATCACCCTAGCGTAACGGCGTCCTGTTAACTCATAAAACTCATCGAAGGCCTTATCCGTCAATTCCTTGATGTGTTCGAAAAAAAACGGACGCTGCGCCGCAACACTCTGCATATAGGCATCCTGATTCTGCACGATACCCGCCATGACGGGGTTATCCACGTCCCATAACTCCGGAATCCGGCGGCGCGTTTCGCCGTAGATAATGCGCTGCGCCGGCGTTGGCGTTGCAATGATGTCATCCGGCCGGCCCAGATATTCTTCGATTAATTCCCGTTCCGGGAGGCGTAATGTTTCGATCAGGTGCGTGGTTAAAAAGCCGTCTTGAGCAATAACCCCGGGTGTGAGCGATAACTCGGCGACTTTATGGGCGATGATATTAAGATCAGCCACATGCTGGGCCTTGTTGGCGAATAACTGAAAGAATCCGGTATCGTCAATGGCATGATAATCGTCATGACCGGCGTGCACGTTTAGCGTCGATTTGGTCATGGCACGTGTGCCAATGTTAAGCACGTAAGTCAATCGCTTGCCGACAGCGGCATAGAGCGATTCGTGCATGTAGGCAATGCCTTGACCGGACGAAAAATTAGCCGCCCTTAGGCCGGTCATCGAAAGTCCGGCGGTAACTGCCGCCGCCGCATGTTCCCCCTCGGGCTCAATGAAAATAAGCGGGCGGCCTGAGATATTCAAGTGGCCTTTGGCGGCTTCCTCGGCCCAGTATTCCCCCATCTGGGTCGAAGGGGTAATCGGGTAGGCGCCTGCCGCATCGGAGGATTCGCGTTCGCACATGATGGCAGCCGTGTTTCCGTCCATAGCAACCCGGACTCCGGGGTATTTGAACTTTTTTTCTGCTCTACCTAACATGACTGTTTAATTCCTAATGGAGAACTTCATGCCGATATTTCATGAAATAAATCAATTACGCATACCTGACACATTGGACTGATTGGACTTTTCATAAAGGCCATTACGTTTTTTCCTAACGGGAACCAGTTGTTTGAGATGTGTATTGAGAAATAATTCCTGAATATTTATGAATGATACCGGACTTGCTTCGGCCGGATAGGATGCCAAGTTACCATATTGTCAACATTTTCAATACCAGACATTTTTGGCGCACTCCGGTTAATTCCCATGAAATAAAATATTGTATGCTTTCATTGAAGGCTTGAAAGCTTTACTTAAAATATGATCCTGAATGTCGGCTTATTGGGAATCTGTCTTGATCGCGCCACCGGCTGGTTTGGGTCGGAATTGTTAATTCAATAAAATACAACAAATTCAATTCCCAATGTCTGCAATAGAGAACCCTTTCAAATTAATGGCTCCAGGGGATATTAATATAAGTCATATGGCCAAAAACCAGAGGGCAAATGAACCAGGTTAAAATGGCACAAAAAGGCCTGGCATAAAGCCAGGCCAAGCCATATAAACCTATCCCTTTGTGAAATTAACAATTTATCCTGGAAGTTAGTACCGCCAACCCATACCATTCCCCAAGAACGAGCCTGCTGCGGCGCCAATGCCCGCAGCCAGCGGGTGCCCATTACCCAACTCATAGCCAATGACATCTCCGATCACGCTTCCTGCCAAACCTTGGTGGGAACGGTTATCGTAATACCCTCCGCCATGGTTGTACCGTGGTTGTGGTGGATAATATTGCGGCTGGGGTTGATAGTACGTCACAGGAGGCTGTTCGTAATAATAGTTTGCCTGCGGCTGCGGGTAATAATTGTTCACTTGTTGCCTCGGGTATCCGCCCCAACCCTGATGTCCGTATTGACGGTCACAACGGCGACGGCCGTAACCATCATCATCCCAGTCGTCATCGTCCGCAAATGCGGCACTCGAAAACAAGGCTGCAACAGCAATTATTTGGATAATGGTAATTATTTTCTTCATCGCTTATATCCTATTCAGTTAATCTCAATGTCAATACACGGGTGCTTGGAGACCCCGTTTCCGGTCATGGCCTAAAAGCAAGCTTTCTCAATCTTTGACCGACATTCTAGGGATAGAATATGAATGCTGACTTAATATTGAATCGAATTGTATGGATTATCTAACCTTCTTTGGAGGGGTTTGAACCTTTATTAAATTGGCATAACAACTTGATTTAAAATAAAATGACCGGATTCAGAAAAGTTGTGGCAATAAACTCAAAAAGGCAATTGCTAAGAATTTGGCGAAGATGAAAATATGAGTGATGACCGCAAAACCCACGGCAAAAGTAGAAAAAACGTACTCATCCCGGCATCAGTAAGCTTGGCGGATATTCCACAAAGTTATGCCGATGTTTTAAACGGCATAAAAACCCACATCCATCAAAGCCGGTTAAAAGCCGCGCTGGCAGCCAACTCAGCCTTGATATTGCTCTATTGGCAAATTGGGCAAATCATTCTTTCGAGGCAAACCAACGAAGGCTGGGGAGCCAAGGTCATCGACCGATTGTCTTTCGACCTCAAAGAAGCGTTCCCTGATATGTGCGGTTTTTCTCCTCGCAACCTCAAATACATGCGCTCTTTCGCTGAGGCCTATCCGGATATCGCGATTGTGCAACGGGTCGTTGCACAAATTCCGTGGAAAAGTAACTTGGCGTTGTTGGACAAGCTTAAAGATTATGACTTACGGCTTTGGTATGCCCAAAAAACCTTAGAAAATGGTTGGTCACAACCTGTCCTGGTATTTCAGATAGAGTCGGTTTTGCATCGGAGGCTAGTAGTCAGTCATGTTGAAACACAGGGATAAAGCCGAGCCAGCTTTCGCCGTGCGTTTTGGGTAGTGAACCGCCAATTGACGGGGGTAGCCTTGGTGTTACGGGTTTGCACATTGGCTTCCACGTCACGGCGAAGACTCTCTTTGTCCGGTATCCGTTGCGACAGGCACATATTTGACAGGACCGCCAGTTCGATTTCAGCGATGTTCAACCAACTACCGTGCTTGGGCGTATAATGAAATTCCAGCCTTCGCGCTAAGGCGCGCGCTTGGTCGGCAGGAAAGGCTTCGTATAAGGAAGCGGCCTTATGCGTATTGAGGTTATCGAGCACCACCCGGATTACCGTGGCTTCAGGATACAAGTCGGCGATGTGCCTCATACTCTGGGCAAACTCAACCTTGGTGCGACGATCGGTGATGTCCACTTGGCGAAAGCCCCGCTTGGGTTCGCAGATCATCATCAAATCGCAGACGCCTTGGCGTTCGTATTCGGTGTCGTAACGCGCCGGCGATCCTGGTTCGGCGGGAATCGGCTGGCGGACTTCGGCGATCAGTTGCTTGGGACTTTCGTCAAAACAGATCACGGGACGCAGCGGGTCATAGGGTTCTTCATAAAGATCCAGCACGTCTTCCATTGCTGCCACGAACTCGGCACTCACTTCAGGAATACACCATTCCTGTTTCTGCCAGGGCTTTAAGGTGTTTTTTTAACAGCTGACGGATGGTTTCGTAGCTGCACGACGGCGCATAAGCTAACTCCACGACTTGGTTGGCCAACAGCCGTAACGTCCAGTGATCATGCCCGTCCGGTGCATCGCTACAAGCAATAGCAATGAGATGAGCGGCTTGCCGGTCGGTCAGTTTGGGCGCCTTGCCGGGACGGGGATGATCTTTCAGCGCCGCTTCCGGCCCTTCTTCCACACACCGCTGACGAGTCTTGGCCACCATAGCGGGTGATACCTTCAGGGCTTCAATAATCGCTTGGTCCTGACAACCTGACGCCGCCTTTAACAATATCCGCGCGCGTCTGACAGCGCGCCGCGCTTTTCCCTTTACGAAGCAAAGCCTCCAACTTAAGTTTTTCCTCGTCAGTCAAATTGACTTTGTATTTAATGGCTGGCATAACTGACCTCGTCGCGCGAAAATTAATACTAATACCACACATTAGCTTAATACTCTATCACTTTGTTTTATAATGACTGGCTACTAGGCCAGTCGGACAATAACTTTGCCGTCAGTTTACCGCCGGAACAATCCGACATGGCAGTGCAGATATTCAAAGACTCCTATATTTTTGATTTTTTGGGTACGGATACTCCGCGCCGTGAGCTCGACATTGAAAAAGTGCTGACCGCCCATGTTGAAAAGTTCTTGTTGGAATTGGGGCAAGGCTTCGCTTTTGTGGGCAGACAAGTGCTGTTGGAAGTAGGCGATTCTGACTTTCGCCTTGATTTGTTATTTTATCACCTCAAACTACGTTGCTTTGTCGTCATCGAACTCAAGACAGGTAAGCTCGAACCGGGGCACATTAGCCAATTGGGCTTTTACATCAATGTGGTGGATGACTTGATGCGTACTGCCGACGACAAGCCCACCATTGGTTTACTGTTGGTAAAGGAAAAAAACCACCTGATAGCTGAGTATTGTTTGCAAGGTTATACCCAACCAATGGGTATTTCCGAATGGCAAAACAACATCAACAAAAGCTTACCTCCGGAGCTTAAATCTTCCCTGCCAAGCATTGAAGAGCTTGAATCTGAGTTAAACATTGACCAGGCATAGCGTGGAAGAAGATAACAAATTCAATTTGACCGTAGGTCAACTAATCGAACTATTGCAATTATTACCCCAAGATTTACCAATACTAATTCTACTTTGTCAGATTACAAAAATATATCGTCATTCCGGCATGGATTGCCGGAATCCAGACTCCAAGGATGGATTTAAGCTCACCATCCTTGGCACTGGATACCCGCTTCCCGGCGGGCATGACGGCTTCGGGCAAATCTGACAAAGTAGAACTAACCAACGGCTTAAAAAGTGGCTTTGAGAATATCTATAATCCTGAGGTTGTAGAGCTAAAACATGAGCCTGAAAATTTTTACCATCACGGCGAGTTTCAAGTAGCCAACAAGAACGACAACAACACTTTTCAAGGTGTTATTTTGCAGAGGTTTCTACGTGATGATTGATGGTTTTCCCTATAGTTTTAATGAAATATAGGCAATCTCGTCAGTTAATTCTGCTTTCTTCTAAGCAGACCCTGGCTTAAATCAACCAGCGTATACATATCGGCCAGGAGCGGTCTGTCGATGCTTCAGATAGCAGACGTTCAAACTTGGCTTTTTGGACATTCAAATCATTCTCAACTTTCAGTCCACTTTCAAAGTTGTCAATGCATAAGTTGGCTAGATTCGAAATAGAGAAAGAAACGTAAGTTACTGTTCTAATGCTCCCGCTAGTCAAAATAGCCAAGTATGCAGACGACTCCGAATTCAGGCAATCGATTGAGAAACAACTTAATAAAGTTGAGTGAGTTGATTTACGGACCAGGAAGCTTTGGGCAAGTTTTTCGGGGGCGCTCGCCGGTAATGTATTGTCCCCATTCTTCCGAGGTCAGGTTGCCGGGCAAACGGGCACATGCCTCGATAATCATATCCTCTGGCCGCCAGAGCCATAATCGCGCCTGTGAATCTTCGAATGACGAGGGCTCTCCACTGATCGTAAGGAGATAACGTCCCTCCGGACTAAAATTCAGTGTTTTCACAATTTTTTCATGTCTAAACTCGGCGACGACATAAGGCTCGGGAGTTGAATTCCAGCTCCAGACACGGACCAGATTATCGACGTCCGCTGTTGCAACATATTGGCTATCAGGGCTAAACGCAGCCGCCCCCACTTCCTTTTTATGGAGCATTTTTTCAACTTCGCGGCCAGTTGCGACTTCCCATACCCGTAAAGTTCGGTCCTCGCTCCCTGTCGCCAGGTATTGGCCATCAGAATTTAAAGCAACACTGATTACGCAACTATTCAGAACCGTGTGTGCGACTTCACGCCCGGCGGGCAGTTTCCAAACTTTTGCTGTTCTATCGGAACTTGCAGTTGCGACAAGACTATTGTTCGAGCTAAATGCAATGTCATTAATAGGCGCTTGGTGTGAGAGGCCCGCAACTTCTCGCCCGGCGGGAAGTTCCCACACTATTGCGGTTTTATCTGAACCGGGTTTAACATCAGCCGAACCAAGCTGAGACATATATTTTCCATCCTGGCTTGTAACTGTCTTACCGAGCATCATGGTCGTATACTGCACCCCCGGCACCTTGCTGGACTGATTTCCGCTAAGCGACTCCCAGCCGAGATTTTCATTTTTACTTAGGTTATTTAACATTATGGCCGGAAGACCTCCATTCATTCCCATCATATTAAACTCCGCCTCCGGGATCTGATTGATTTCGTGTCGGTTTCCAGGTTCCCATATGCGCGCGAACCGATCCAAACTCGCAGTAGCCAGATAATGCCCGTCATGGCTGAAGGCGACTGCATTGACAAATTTATCATGCGTAATACGAGATACCTCCCGACGAGTTTCTACGTTCCAAACCCGCGCCGTGTTATCATTGCTCCCCGTGGCTAGATATTTTCCGTCCGGGCTGAAGCAGACAGCCTCTACATATCCAGAGGGATGAGAAAAGCGCATGATTTCGCGACCGGTAATGGTATCCCATATCCGGGCAGTGTGGTCCCAACTCGCCGTCGCGAAAGACTTGCCATCCGGAGCGAACGCCACACCTTGGACCGCTCCATCCAAATCAACATGTGTGACTTGACGTTTGCCCCTCGTGTCCCAAACCGTTGCGCCACCTTTTGCGATTTCAGGACTCTGTTTACCTGTACTGTTCCCACTTCCCACCACCAAATAACGGCCGTCAGGACTATAGGCAATGGAATGTACCGCCTCATCTTGCGCCATGCGGAAAATCTCACGTCCCGTGGATATCTCCCACACCCGTGCCGTAAAGTCAAAATCACCGGTTGCCAAATACTTGCCGTTCGGGCTAAAGGCAACTGTTGTTACCGAATCGCCCCGGGTCATTCGATGCTCCAAACGCAGAATTTCATGGCCATCAGTGAGGTCCCACGTGCGGGCGGTTTGGTCTAGAGCCGCGGTTCCGAGATACTTGCCATCCGGACTGAAGGCGACGCCTAGCACTGTTTTCCCGTGGGGCAGACGCATTAGCTCTTTCCCGGATACAACATCCCAAATCACGGCAGTTCCGTCTTTGCTTCCTGTGGCCAGATATTTGCCATTCGGGCTGAACGCGATGGCTTTTACGCTTTCGCTGTGACTTACGGCAGACACCTGATGAGGAAGCAAAGCCAACCCATCGTGTAAAGCATGATGGGCCTCCGGTGATGCTGAAATCCGCATCGATTCGATGGCTAAGAGTACGCTCAGCGGCAAGCCGTCAGATTGTTGTGTTCTCAGTAATTCTGCTTGAGCCGCTAATTGGTGGGCAACCGCTATTTTTGTCTGCTTTTGCGCCTCGTTTCGCTGTTGTGTGGCCTCATGCCATTGCCAGGCCGCGACAAGGGCAAAACCGAGAATTGCGGACACTGCCGCATTTCTAAAGATACGAAATCTCCGGTGCTGGCGGATATCTTCACTATCCAATTCGTCTTTTGGAATTCCTCGTAGGGGCGCAGCAAGATCGAGAATTGCCCCACGAAACTTTAAGTCCTCTAAAGACAGGTGCCTTGAAGTCTTCGCCCACTGTAAGTTGACATACAAGGGCTCTGCTTCGAACCGGGAGCGGAAATTGACAGGTATCGCCGTGGTCTGATTCCAATCGAAATCACTATTCACGTCATCCCAAACCAAGGCTCCGTCAGTCAAAACGAGCAATATTTTTTCCGCGGGTCGATTGGCAAACCACCACTCAATCTCACGCTGTACCCAGAATGAACGTGCAGCCCCTGGCGAGGCAAGCAACAAGAAGTGCTCGGACTCGCCAAGGGCCTTCTGGATCGAATGCCATAGAGCGGGATGAGCGGAGAGACTTGTCTTATCACGAAATACACGTATCACCGGGGGCCTGAACCAGGGTTTGGCAAAGCGGTGTAAAGCCAATTGTAATGCCGATGCCAGCTTGCTATCGGCCGTACTGTTATAGCTAATAAAAGCCGCATACTTGAACGAATGTTCGTTAACAATAACGGAGTCTGATCGATTCAACACATTCATTGGGCTTTATATGTCCATTATTTAGCTCTCGGGAGAACGCATGGAAATATGCCGACTCACCGGTTTAACGCGGCCATAAAACCGAGATCCTTCAACATCTGTTGATTCGATATACTTAGCGATTACATTGCTGTAACTGTTCTCTTAGATAAAGCTCGATTTTCTGACGCTTGACATCAACTAAGACAAGCACGTTAGCTGCTTCAGCTGGACTAAGCTTGTTCAGCATTGCAATCTTGTCTTGAGAACCAGATCGCATATAAAGGTCTGAGAGCTCCTCCATATCTGAATTCGTTAAAGCCCAAGTATTCGATGAGATCAGAAAAATGATCGTTGAAAATAATAACGTTAAATTATTCACTGAAAGTTCCTCCAATATTATTAGGAAAACAGCTCTGTTTTGAAAAGGATAAAAAATTAACTCGTTATTGCTAACCTCTTTAGCAAGAGAATAAATACGAGAACGTTGTTTGATATCGCTCTGACTGGGTTGCTGTCATGCTTTTCCGTAATAGTTCATTATTCCAAAAAACGCTCGCTGGTCGGAACTTTATTGAGACATTCCGGTGAGCATTGCTGGATGATACGGGTATTCTGACCCTGAGCCCATTCTTCGGGCGTTCGGCTCAGCTTCGTATTGTAAGCACCATTCGCTTCGGCAAATCCTTTTTCACGGCATTCTCTCACAGTAACCACACAGCGTAAGTTTTGAATAGGGGCCAACTTTTCTTGCGTCATTGTTTCGAGTCCGGTGTATCCAAGCTTCTTGGCTAGCGCGATAGCTTGGTTATAGTCCGATTCGGCCTCGTCAAGTGCCTTGTAGCACGGGGAATAACTCCCTCGATAAGGCCGGCCGCCACACCACGAGCTGCTGTCGTTCTCAGGACAATGCAGCGTATAACTGCCTTTGTAACCTTCGTGGCCACATCTATAACCTTTTTCCCTGTTGACGGCGGCGCGATCGAAATAACCATAAAAAAGTTTTGTTTCATCGCCGGAATCCTGAGCCGCCGAGATCGATCGGGTCAATACCTTGTGGGCAGCATCGAAATCGCCGCTGCTGCGCAAAATGGAGCCTTGAGTATCCAAGGTATCGGAAAGCAGCCGCTTGTCCTTAAGCGCGCTACTCAATTGAACAGCCTCTTCTGCAAAAGCCAGAGCAGTACTGTAATTAAGCTGCGGTGCAATAGGAAGTTGGCGTGCGAGAACATTGTTACTTATTTCGTCAAGCGAGAATTGTTCGGCCTTTGCTTGGCCTAGACGGGCTCTTGCTTGATTCTCGTTATGTCCAGCGCGTTTGGCAAGGTCATAGCCTTGTTGGTAATTCGTTTTGGCATCCTGCCACTTGTTTTGTATGCGTAACACATCGCCCAATTTAATTAGGCTTAGCGCAGCTGAGGCGCCATCGCCGTTGCGAACAAAGGCATTATAACTTTCTGTAAGCTCGTTCTGCGTCTGTTGGAATTCGTTCGCTTGGCTAGTCGAATCTCCCGTTCTAAGGAAATGTTCGACAATATTTTCCATGCGTTTAATTGCACGCTGCTGGATGATTGCGGCGTCATCTCCAGCATGAACCGGCCCGATAAAGCCAAGAATCATGAGGACGCAGCGTAAGAAACAATAACATTTTGTATTTATTCGTTTGCCGACCATAAAGGACCCCTCTTTAATGTGGATCGGGCCTGGACACGAAAACCCGGTGAAGTTCGAGCATCGCTTACGCCCACCAAGTATTTTTTCATAGGATTTCTTAAGCCTTGCCGGGTGAGACTGCCCTCAGCAAAGACTTACACTTTGGTAACAAATCGTTTTAACGGTGATATTTATTCTTCATGGATTGCCGGAAACCGTTTGTGAAGCGCGGATATAGGCTTTGTACCGCATAACAATTAACGGCAAATATGACGCGTCCGGGTTGGACACAAAAAATAGAATCAGTTTGCTAAAGGCCAGTTACGCGGTTCGTTATCATTTTATTGTCACCAAATGAAATTGCAATGACAAAAATCACGCTATTTCGGCCAAATTAGAAAATGTTGTTCTATTTACGTTAACGATACAGCTCTTTTTGAGCATGAAAGAAATGATAGCGGACAAAGTCTCTTTGATAAGCCATAAGCCTGTTGCCGCTTAACCTAACTTGATCATCTACGCACAAAGTTACCTGTTATTTTAGGCTGTTACAATTTTTAAAGGTGCATAGGTTAATCATAGGATTGGTTTGAGCGTCAGCTAACCGGAAATTTGTGAGCACATTCCCGCCTTCCGCTTAGGGTCGCTACCGTAAATTCAGTTTTTTTGCAGTATCCGGTTTACTTTAATTGTAATTATACGTCAATGACGTATAATATCGAACATGGTCATCTTTGAAACATCAATATTTACAAAGAAAATTATTGACCTAATTGAATGACGAAGAATATCGCAGCCTTCAAAACATTTTGGCTGAAAAGCCAGATTCTGGGGATATTATTCAAGGCGGCGGTGGTATACGCAAAGTCCGCTGGGGTGCCAGCGGACGCGGAAAGCGAGGCGGGGCACGGGTAATCTATTATTGGGCAACTCAGCATGACCAAATATTCATGCTTTACGCTTACGCAAAAAATGAGCGTGATGATTTAACGAAAGACCAGTTGTCAGTTCTTAGAACAGTTGTTTTCGCGGAGTTTAAAGATGAAAAATGAACATTTCGATGAATTAATAACCAGCATTCAAGAGGCTGGAAAAATCAAGCGAGGTGAAACGCCCGCCTCCCGTAGATACGATTTTCCAACGCCTGATATTAAGGCAATCCGCGAAAGTATCGGTTTCTCTCAAGCAAAGTTTGCCACACTGATTGGCGTCAATATTAGAACCCTACAGAATTGGGAGCAAGGCCATCGCCATCCTACTGGTCCAGCTAAGGTTTTGTTAAAACTGGTGCAAGCTGATCCAAAGTCAGTTGTTAAAAATCTGGACTTGAATCACGCATAGCCAGCCCCGTTTTTTAAAATGCCTACTTGACGGTCTGCTATGGGCAAAAATAAATAAATTCTTTGGCGGCTGTTTTGGGTCGATTGCGACAATCCGCCACTTCCAAAAGCCGTCATTCACTACTGGCATAATCGTATCGGAATCGATGGCAGGGTTTGAATCGGAACTGGTGGCGGTTTTCAATCGGAATGGGTGGCTGGTTTGGACTGGAATATGCCGGCTGGCAAAACAAATAGCCTTTTGATTCTCCACTGAAAGAGCACCTGTTTTTGACATCTTTCGAGCTTAACCAAAGACAATTATTTCTTGAAAATGAACTTGTTCCGGAACAGAACCCCGGTCGGTGAATTGCAAATAGCTGACCATCTTAATCAAGCATATTTTTGGAGTTGTAAATCATGAAACAATTGAAAGCCCTTTTTGCCAACAAAGTTGTTGTTGCTTCTGCTCTGGCTGCTGCCGCTGTTATGTCTACCGACGCGATGGCTGGTACTGGCGGTACTGAGTTCGACGACATCTACACTCTGTTGGTAGGCTGGACTCAAGGTACTTTGGGCAAAATCATTGCTCTGGGTATGTTCATGGTGGGTTTGTCTGCCGGTATCATCAACCAATCTATCGTTGCTGTTGTTGTTGGCATCGGTGGAGCGCTGGCTCTGTACTACGGCCCAACCGTCATCAGCGGTGTTGTTTCCGCTTTGGTATAACTCCAACGGACGCGCCCGCTTTAATTAACGGGCGCATCATTAAATTGTTGTTGGCTGTACCCCCAAAAGGTCGCTCATTGTCATTGGTGAGCGGCCTTTTTTTTTCAAAAGCTCAGCAAAAAAATAAAAGAGGCCGAAAAACAGCGCCTTTCACCGCGATGCAAATAAATACATCCCTCTAGAATGGATTTAGTAGCCAAACATCAGGGGAGCATTTTGTGGGTGCATTTGTATATGAAAAGCAACTCAAGCGTCATACGCTGAGCGAGCTTGTACCAGTCGAGTCATTTGATGAAGAAACGTCTTTATTCACAATGGCTGATGGATATATTGGATTTGGTTTTATCTGTAAGCCATTGCCTGGTGGCGACGACTCAATAACTCAACGTCTAAACGTTCTCTTTTCGTTTGACTATCCCAAAGAAAGCTTCATTCAAGTAATGTTGATGGGGTCTCAAGACATTCGGCCAACCCTGGACAAAATCAAGCACATTCGAGACACCAAGGATGAAGCATTAAAACAATCGATGAATAATCGATTGAAGATGTTAACCGATGGTTCTAGCCAGGCGATTAGTCTTCATGCTCAATCATTCATTCGAGAATACACGACGATATTCACCATCAAAGTACCTCTCGAAAAGAAGAACCAGCTTCCAACTCAGCATGAAATCTCTGCGGCAAAAGATCTCCGGTTATCGTTCGAACAAACCTTGAAATCGGCTGGGTTTCTTCCGCAAACCATCGGTGCCGAAATGTACTTGCGCGTGGTTGGGCAAATTCTGCATTGGGGTCCATCTGCAAACTGGCGTTCGCCAGCCCCTTATTACGATGACACATCTCCCATCAACGAGCAGTTGAGCGAATATGACGACATGTTGCAAACAAATGCCAACGGCGTCTGGCTAGGAGATAAGCGGCTTAGGATATTGTCCCCTGGACGCTTGCCTGCGCAGATGAGTCTGCAAAATATCCGAAGAATGATTGGTGATCCATTGACTGGTAATCGAGGAATTCACGGAAATTTTTTTATCAACTTGAATATATTCATTCCCGACAATGCTGTCGAGAAACAAAAAGCGGATAAAGAGCGGAACGTAATCAACTACCAAGCATTCGGTCCTATGCTGAAGTTCAACCCCAAATTGATCTTCAAAAAAGAGAGCACAGATCTTTTGTTTAAGTCCATAAATGACGGCGACAGGATTCTCAAGGTCAAATTATGCGTCGGTTTATTCACTGATTCACTCGGGCAAAGCGAAACACGGCTAACAGAGGCTCAAACCTATTTCAGTGAAATCGGTTGGGCCATGAAGGAAGACAAGTTTATAACACTTCCAATGCTAGTCAATTCGATACCCTTTTGCGCCGATCTTCAAGCCGTAAAGTTTTTGCAAAGATATAAACGTTGCGGCTCAAAGCATGCGGTTGAATTTTTGCCAATCGTTGCCGACTGGAGTGGGACTGGGACGCCACAATTGACGTTTATATCGCGTGGCGGACAGATCATGAATATGGATATATTTGATTCGAATACGAACTACAACACCTGTGTTGTTGCCGCGTCAGGTTCAGGTAAATCGTTTCTGACGAACGATATCATCACGTCTTATATCAGCTCAGGCGCCAAATGCTGGGTAATCGACATCGGGCGGTCATACGAAAAACTGACAAAGATGATCGGAGGCGACTTCGTTGAGTTTGGTGAAGATAGTGAAATTTGTCTGAATCCATTTCAGATCATCAAAAACTATAACGAAGAAGCCGATATGTTAGTAGGCATCATCGTATCAATGGCTGCCATGGAAGACAAGTTGTCGGACCTTCAGCATGCCCGGTTACGTTCGATTCTGAAAGAATTGTGGGACGAACATGAAAGCTCGATGACCGTTGACTTGGTAGCAAACAAGTTGCTCGAAGATGAAGATCGGCGGGTTGTAGATATGGGGCATCAGCTATTTGCCTTTACAACTCAGGGTGAATACGGTCGATTCTTTAACGGCGTGAACAATGTGAACTTCAACAAATCACTGACTTGTCTTGAGCTTGAAGAACTAAAAGGCAGGAGTCACTTGCAACAAGTTGTACTGTTGATCTTGATTTATCAAATTCAACAGGCGATGTACCTCGGTAATCGTGATCAAAGGAAAATTCTGATCATTGACGAAGCCTGGGATTTATTGGCGAAAGGCAATATCGCGCGGTTCATTGAGACGGGCTATCGGCGGTTCCGGAAATACAACGGAGCAGCCATAACGATTACTCAATCACTTAATGACCTTTACAACTCACCATCAGGCATCGCAATTGCAGAAAACTCGGCAAACCTGTACTTGCTGTACCAAAAACCAGAAACGATTGAATCCATTAAACGGCAAAACCGCTTAATGATTGGAGAAGGTGGCTACACCTTTCTAAAATCGGTTCATACGGTAACAGGACAGTATTCGGAAATATTTTTCGTCACCAGTTATGGCGTCGGAATCGGTCGTCTTATGGTTGATAAGTACACAAAACTTCTCTATTCGACTCATCCGAACGATATCAAAAAGATCGCGGAAAGAACCAATCGAGGCATGACAACAGCCGAAGCGATCGAAGACATCCTATTATCAGACGAATAGCGAATAAGCATTAATTCTTAATAACTCAGCAAGAGAAATACCATGGCGGAAAATACTCAAAATCGACTCAGCAGAGAAACTGCTCTTAGAAGAAACTTCATTCAAAATTGCCGGAATAGCAGGATTCACGAAAAATCAAATTTTTCGGAAACTGTACTAAGAATCTACAAACGTAGATTCCGAGAAGTATCAAGGGCTGCTTATCTAACGAGATTCTATTGCAGCAACGGCCAAGGTTTCGATGTTGAGCAACAAATTTCAAAAGAAATGATCGCAATGATCAAAGATGTAAATGACAGCATTGCGAAAAAAATCGTTGTCGCAGACCAACTCATCAAAAAGGCGAACATTAAGGTCGGCGAAGCCCAGTACGAAAGCGTCAACGTAACGATCATCGATCCGATTGCCAAGCTTTTCTTGAATACGCTTAATGCGGCACGGGATTTGGAAGAGAAACTCAGAGCATTGTGGTTGGCCTGTCAGTTGGATGACACTCAAAAACGTCAAGCTTTAGCCGAAATCGAGAAAGAATTTACTGACGTTCACATGCGCTGCAGGGCGCTGATGGAAGGTGTCAAGAATCGATTTTATGAACAAAGAAGAGCCAGGGAAGTTGCAAGAGATTCATTAAGCAGTTCAACGTCTGAGGAAATTGCTTCATCGGAAACCGAAATCATCGATGCAATCGAAAATGATGAAAACCTAGATGAAGGCGATTCCTCGTCAGAGCCTCAAAAAAATTCCAAGAAGAAAAATCAATCCAGCGCATCAGCTGTTTCGAACTTGTCTGCCGATATCTTGAGTGATGACGAAATCCCAGTAAACACAGTCGCATGATAAATCGACTCCTGCCCTATGTGGTGGCCGTCTTTTTCGTTGGCCCTGTCACGCATACACACGCCAGCGAAAGCGAAGGATCTGGTTTTTTCGGTGTTTCAGATGGTCGCGAGCAACCCTCTGCAAAATCCCCAAACGCCCCCTTTTACGAAAACAAAGAAAGGGGGTGGTTCTGGTATGAAGACCCATTGACGGAAGAACCCAATGATGTAGAACAACCCATCAAAGAGCCTCCACCGCCTGCGCCTGAGAAAAAAGAAGATCCGAAATTCACAAAACCATTAGAGCCAAAACCTCTGTCATCGGAATGGTTTCGGAAAAACATGGAGAAATATAGGGACAAGGCCATTGATGATCCGACCGCTGAAAATGTATCGACATACATGTACCTCCAGCGAGTCATGCTGGATAAGGCTGAAAAGTTTGCCGATGCATCTCAGAAGCTGATGATGAAAGATGCTGTTCTGGATGAAAACGCCAGGCGTCCGATTGCGACGTTCGGGGCGTTTGCCAAAGACGACATGTCAAACCGCGGCATCCAACAAGCAGCAAAGAAATTGGCTGAGCAGGCGGGTATTTGGTTTTTCTATTACAGCACTTGCGAGTTTTGCGTCAAAGAAGCGGGTGTTTTGAAAGGCCTTATGAATGCGTTCGGTTTCAAAGTTCTGCCGATCGCACTTGATGGTTTACCTCTTCCTGGAGGATCGTTTCCAGAGTTTATGTCCGATCATGGACAGGGAAAAAAACTTAGTGTTGAAACGACGCCCGCATTGTTTTTGGTTAAGCCAGATGATAGCGGCGGGGCCATTCAAATAGGTCAAGGGCTTTTGTCTGGTGAGGAGATTGTGCGCCGCGCCATTGCGCTTGCACATGAAAACGGTTGGCTCAATAACGATGAATACGATCAAACCCTAGCCGTGACCCCAATTCAGGTTGATAACGAGACAATCAAAAGCATTGATGAAGACACCATGGACAAGCCTGGTGAACTGGTAAAAATCATTCGAGATAATTTAAGAAAGAAAATGTGAAATTATGACCAACAAAGTAGCCGATCAAAATAATCCATCACAAGAAGTAAATCTCTATTAGCTGATCATGTTCTTATGGATCTGCTAAACGAAAGAAAAAGTGAACGCCGCTGGAAATGGGTTAAGCGATTTACCTTTTCTACGATCGGCGCCTTACTGTTCGCCGTCTATCTAGCGTTTTATGCAAGCAGTTTGGGCTACAGGCTAATTCCTAATGCCGAGATAGTTGGTGTTGTGAATGTATCCGGGTCAATAGGTTCAGGCCAACTTGCCTCAGCCGAAGAATTGGTACCGGTACTGGAAAAAGCCTTCAACTCGCCCAAAGTGAAGGCCATTGCTCTTAATATTGACAGCCCAGGCGGACAACCATTTGAGTCTGAACGCGTCGGCCAAACCATAGATCGACTCAAGAGTGAAACAGGGAAGCCGGTCTATGCCTTTATTGGTAACACTGGGGCATCGGCCGCCTATCTTCTCGCCTTACACGCCGACAAGATAATTGCAGGCAGGTATAGCCTGGTCGGGTCAATTGGAGCGGTCATTACAGGTTGGGATCTTCATAAGTTGGCCGAAAAATTTGACGTAACCCAAAGAGTCTATGCATCAGGGGTCCACAAAAATATGCTCAACCCTTTTGTGGCCATGTCAAAAGAATCCGAAACCAAAGCCCAAGAAATGGTCAACCAGATGGCTGTTGTCTTTGCTGACGAATTTAAGAGCAAACGGGGAACTAAGCTCAAGGAAGGCTTTGACTATACGACCGGCGAAATATGGGGAGGCGAAGAAGCGTTAGCTATTGGCCTAATCGATGAAATCGGTACGATCGAGGGAGTGGTGAGTAATGAATGGCATGCCAAAATTCACGATTTTGGACCAACTAACCAAGCAAAGGGATTTCTTCCTCAGCTTGGAACAAGAGTAGTTGAAAAAGTTTTGGCTTTAGCCGAATAACGTCGTCACTTTTGGGGTGATTGCATTATTAGCTGGCGATCCCCGTGTGAACCTACCAATCCATTCAAGACATTCCCTTTCCTTCAGGGACGGGGCGTCAACGCCCCGGTTATGAAGCTTGCTTAATTTTTGGTTGCAATGAAAGCGCGAATGCTCAAACAGGCTTTCTGTAAAGCGAACTTCCTTAATTAATTGTAGAAGCTCAACGTTTCTTACATAATCAAAGCCATATTTTATTATAAATATTAGGTAAATTGGAGA
>VGVA01000021.1 GCA_016874115.1 Gammaproteobacteria bacterium | reverse complement strand
CGCCATGGAAAGCCGGAACCACAGCTTCAAGGTCGAAGCTATTCATGGCGAACGCTTTAAGACTCGTTCCGATGCCAAGCATCAGGTGTTCGAATATATCGAAGTGTATTACAATCGCAAACGGCTCTATTCAAGACCGGGCTATCTCAGCCCAGAAGCGGTTGAAGCCCAAAAAGTCGCTTAGTGGAGTGTCCGTGAATTCCGGGCAAGATCATAGGTTTTCTACCGCCTTTTTGCGTTGCTTAAATCGATAGGAATCGTTGCCGGTTTCCAGGATGTCGCAATGATAGGTATTCCTGTCGAGTAGTGTGGTGGTCATCTTGGCGTCACCGAACACTTGCACCCATTCCGCAAAATTCAGATTGGTGGTGATGATCAGCGAGGCGCGTTCATGCAGTTGGCTAATGAGATGAAATAGCAGCGCCCCGCCAGATTCGGGGAAAGGCAGATAGCCCAGCTCATCCAGGATTACGGCATCGACTTGGATCAGCTTTCGCGCTAAGGCACCGGTTTTTTCTAACTGTTTTTCCAGTCCCAGGCGGCTCACTAAATCGACCGCATTATAGAAACGGACACGCTTGCCCTGATGAATGGCCGCCACGCTAGGGCGGTGGCCAGATGCGTTTTACCCGTACCGGTGCCGCTGGTTCTTGGGCAACTTGGCGTCGGCGTCCAGCCATTCGACTAATCGGGCTTTAAATTCACCCAATTTAGGTTCCGGTTGAACCTGCCGTTCATAAACCGGCTCGCTTTGGGTAGTAAGATGTTTTCTAACCGTAGGACGGGAGATATCCAAGGAACGGACAATCGAACTGATCGACTCCCCACTGACAAAATGTCGTCGTCTGATTTCGGCAATGATATCCATTTTTATCACTCCAGGTTTCTCCGGCAAAAAGCCGGTCATTGAACTACCTGGGGTGGAAACTTTTGGATGTTGATTGACAGTTTCCACACCTAGGTTTCAATTTTTCGCTCATCTAATTCAGTCAAAGGAGCAATGCCCGAGATCATCTTACTTTCAATCGATTGTAATGATTAAACCCTAAGTTTCAGCTCACTGCATCCCACATCATTATGTTGCAACGCGCCGTCAATGACCCAAGTGTCACAAGGCAATTTTTACATTTTCCAACCACAAAAGGAGCCTATCCGTGCCCCGAAAATCCACCCAAAGTAATGCCCTCTTATTCTTCGGCGTTTTCACTTTGACTGCCATTTTAGTGTCCAAAGTCACTGTCTTGGCAAGCATCTGGATTGCCGCCAAAGCCATCAAATAACTTTCTGTTGAATTACCCCTAAGCCCTAACCTTCCTGGGCCTGCTCCCCCCTGCAACACCCTCTTGCTCTGCACCACCCTCTTGGCCGGTCGTCATCGAACCGGTTGCCGGCCAGATCATGCAAATAATCTAATCCTTTTTAACCCCAATCATAGGCATTCACCATGATATTGATCAAACAATCCGAGGATATTCCCACTGTAACCCAATCCGACATTCTGGCTTTAATTAAACTGCGTTCTCAAGAAATGGGAGGGGCTCTTCGCGGGAATCGGCTTTCGGCAGCCCCAATCTTCCAAATGGAAGGATGGCTATGATGCGTATATGTTGTTAACTAGCAAACGAATTTTATTGATCGCCAGCACTGCGAGCTTGAACAGCTCGCCGATGAATACAAAGTTATTGCGCCCTATGAAGAATTTTCTTACCTCGAGTAGAGGTCTTTAGCGCAAAGCGTAGAAAAATCTATATGAACCGCCAAGGCTACTCCCAAAAAACCACCCTCTGCCTGTGCAAATTACTATGCTTAGTAAAGCTGGGGGACCCAAATCAGATTTAGGGGTGTGTGGGGTGCTGGGTGTGCTGCTTGGCAGAAATCGATAAGGGGTATGGGGGTGCCCAGTATGCGGGTGGATTGCGCCTTAATAAAACATTAGTAGCTTGGTCGGTGTGCACAATTCCATCACACTCAACACACTAAACCTGATAAACTCAACCCGTTGCTCATCTGAGCAACAAACTAACGCATTGATAAAACGATTGGATTTAATTAGATTACTTTGGTAACTGGGAAGACTGATTGCTTTCAGTCTAACTTACTGATTATAAAGAAAAATCTATTGGGGTGAGCGACGGGGCTCGAACCCGCGACAACAGGAATCACAATCCTGGACTCTACCAACTGAGCTACGCCCACCATAGACGTGGAAAAAGAAATGGCACGCTTGGCAGGACTCGAACCTGCGACCCTCGGCTTAGAAGGCCGATGCTCTATCCAGCTGAGCTACAAGCGCAAAGCTGGTCGGGGTAGAGGGATTTGAACCCCCGACATCTTGCTCCCAAAGCAAGCGCGCTACCAGGCTGCGCTATACCCCGACGACTTCTTCATGACCGATTTACAACTAAGCAAATCGACTCAAAAGAGCGGCGTATGATAACGGCGAGCACTGCAACCGTCAATGATTTTTTCTGTTTCCGGCAAAATTTGAGGTAGTGGCTAAACATCCCGCGCAGGCTTGACCGTTCCTGGTACGCACGCATGATTTCCTCCTTGCGCTCATCTCTGTACTGGACGACCGGCTCCAGCACCTTGCAGGCACCGCAGTCCTTGCAGCGGTATTGCTGGTTGTCGCATACGTTGCGCCCGTTCTTGACGATGTTTTCGCTTTGGCAAAAACAGAAACTGTACTCAACTATCATATTTATCATAGCTTATGAAAAATCTATAACGTAATTTATCATTTAATAATTAAGCCACTACCGAAATAATAAATGCATGATTGATTGTTTTTATGATACTAATTGGTAATAACTATCAATGAAGGAGCACATGGAAGCGAGCGAAGCCGAGCGATGTACGACGACCCCTGCGTAGCCGTAGAGGCCGGGCGTTTTGACGGAGTTGGAGCGCAAGCGTAGTGCGTAGTGCGTAGTGCGTAGTCAAAATGCAAGGCCATACGACACGGCGTCAAGTCATTCGCGCAAGGTCAAAATACGAAGCAAGGCGGAAGCCGATGTTTTGTGTTTTGGGCTGTAGCGGGACGAACGCAGGCCGCCGAAGGCAAACTCGCCACGTCATTTTTCGCTGCTGAAATCGGATTGGACCCCATTTCAGCTTTCGCGAAAAATAGTGGTGCGCTGGAACCGAAACGCACCATCGGGTTGGTCTGGCGCAAAACCAGCGGCAGACGAAATTTATTAGATAAAATTGCACACCTTATCGAACAATTAAAGAACAACACCTGATTAATCTCCCGTAGCAATTTGAACTTCTCACATTTATTAGCACTCTTATTAATTGAGTGCTAAAATTTTAGCCGATTTCTTAATTTTTTGGAGTTATGAATGAGTGATGCGATTACACTTCCCGTTAATTTATCGGTAGGTACGTTCGATGCTTATTTGAATGTCGTACGGCAAATGCCTAAATTAACGCCGGAACAAGAACGCGCGTTGGCGATCCGCTTCCGGGATGAAGGCGATTTGAATGCCGCACGGGAACTGGTCATGGCTAACCTGCGTTTTGTCGTGCATGTCGCCAGAGGTTACAGTGGTTACGGTTTGTCCATGCCGGACATTATCCAGGAAGGCAATGTCGGATTAATGAAGGCGGTCAAACGCTTCGACCCGGATTTGGGTGTGCGTCTGGTTTCCTTTGCCGTGCACTGGATCAAAGCGGAAATCCATGAATTTGTTATCCGCAACTGGGGTATCGTTAAAATTGCGACCACCAAAGCACAACGTAAGTTATTCTTTAACTTACGGAAAGCGAAAAGTCATTTAGGCTGGTTGACCAATGATGAGGCCGAAGCGATTGCCGGTGATTTGAATGTAGAAGTCAGCACCGTATTTGAAATGGAAAAGCGGTTGGGTAATAAGGATATATCCTTCGACCTGCCTGCTGATGAAGAAGCCGAGGAAAACTATCTGGAACCGGCCAGTTACATTTTTGAACAGAATGACGATCCGGCAATAATGCTGGAAAATACCGAATGGCAAGGCCACGAGCAAAAGCTGCTAACCCAGGCATTGGACGAATTGGACGAGCGCAGCCTGGACATCGTTCACAGCCGCTGGCTAGCGGACGAAAAAGCGACTTTGCATGAACTGGCCGAACGCCATCAGGTGTCCGCTGAACGGATCAGGCAGTTGGAGCAGAATGCGATGAAAAAGTTGCGCGCCGCCGTGGTATTTGCTGCGTAATTTGCGTTAACTTATTAATACATAGAGGCTTAGGATGAGAGTCCTAAGCCTTTTTTATTGTCATTAATACCCTTTGCAATGTGTTGTGACTCTAAATCTTCATTAATTTGATAGAATTTGCCGATGTCCTAGTAAAATAGCAAGTTTTCCCAATTAATAAATAACCATGCGCACTTCCCAATTTCCACTCAATACCGTCAAAGAAGTCCCCGCCGATGCGGTTGTCATCAGCCATCAATTAATGATACGTGCGGGGCTTATCCGCAAACTGGCGGCGGGACTTTACACTTGGCTGCCGTTGGGTTTACGGGTTTTACGCAAAGTCGAAGCCATCGTACGGGAAGAAATGAATAAAGCAGGCGCGCTGGAGGTATTAATGCCCGCTTTGCAACCGGCTGAGTTATGGCAGGAAACCGGACGTTGGGAAAAATACGGACCGGAACTGGCGCGTCTAAAAGACCGTCATGACCGCGATTTTTGTTTGGGACCCACGCACGAAGAGATCATCACCGATTTAGCTCGTAACGAAATCAAAAGCTACAAACAATTGCCGATTAATTATTACCAGATTCAAACCAAATTCCGCGATGAAATCCGTCCGCGCTTCGGCGTGATGCGCTGCCGTGAGTTCATCATGAAAGACGCCTATTCGTTCCACCTGACGCAAGAGTCTTTGCAGGAAACTTATGATGTGATGCATCAGGTATACACTACGATTTTCACCCGCTTCGGCCTGAAATTTCGTGCCGTTATTGCCGATTCCGGCTCTATCGGCGGTGCGGTGTCGCATGAATTCCATGTCTTGGCGGATTCAGGAGAAGACGCGATTGCCTTTTCCGACGTCAGCGATTATGCGGCTAATCTGGAGAAAGCCGAGGCGTTACCGCCCGCTATTCCAGTTACCGCTGCAAATGCAAGCCGGGAAGAAGTCGCTACGCCAGGCAAAAAAACCATTGAGGAAGTTAGCGAGTTTTTACAAGTTCCGCCGGAAAAAATCTTAAAAACCTTGGCCGTTATCCGTAAAGGCGATACAACTGCTGGCGGAAGCCAAGACCAGTTTATGCTGCTGTACTTACGCGGCGACCACGACTTAAATGAAGTGAAATTAACCAAACTGATAGGCGACTACAGTTTTGCCAGCGACGAGGAAATCGAAACCCATCTGGGTTGCCGTTCCGGTTATATCGGCCCATCCTTGACAGATTCTGGCAAAATTATTTCGTGGCTGGCCGATCATGCCGCTGTTAATATGGTTGATTTCGTTTGCGGCGCGAATAAGGCGGGTTTTCACTTTCAGGGTTGCAATTGGCAAAAAGATTTTCTATTTCCGAATACCGATTTGCTTGAAAAAAATGCGGTTGATATTCGCAATGTTATTAATGGCGACCCCAGCCCGGACGGCAACGGCAACATTCAGATCGCGCGTGGCATTGAAGTTGGCCATATTTTTCAGCTCGGCACCAAATACAGCGCTTCAATGAAAGCCGGGATCATTAATGAGGAAGGTAAGCACCAGACGATGATTATGGGCTGCTACGGTATCGGCATCAGCCGCGTGGTGGCTTCCAGCATTGAACAAAGCCATGACGACCGTGGCATTATCTGGCCTGCCAGCCTAGCGCCGTTCCAGGTTGCCATTTGTCCTATGAATCTGCATAAATCCGAACGCCTGAAAGCCGCTGCCGAACAACTGTATCAGAAACTGCTACAAGCCGGCGTTGAGGTTTTATTTGACGACCGCAAAGTCCGGGCCGGTTTCATGTTTTCCGATATGGAACTGATCGGCATTCCGCACTGCATCGTTATCAGCGATAAAGGCCTTGAAGCAGGTATCGCCGAATACAAAGCCAGAACGGCTGAAACCAATGAAGAGATACCGTTTAACGATGTTCGGGCTTTCTTGCTAGATAAGTTGAATAGTCAGTAACGTTCGCTACCAGCGCGCCACTATTTTTCGCGAAAGCTGAAATGGGGTCCAATCCGATTTCAGCAGCGAAAAATGACGTGGCGAGTTTGCCTTCGGCGGCCTGCGTTCGTCCCGCTACAGCCCAAAACACAAAACATCGGCTTCCGCCTTGCTTCGTATTTTGACCTTGCGCGAATGACTTGACGCCGTGTCGTATGGCCTTGCATTTTGACTACGCACTACGCTTGCGCTCCAACTCCGTCAAAACGCCCGGCCTCTACGGCTACGCAGGGGTCGTCGTACATCGCTCGGCTTCGCTCGCTTCCATGTACTCCTTCTACGCTATTTTTTTCGTTGAAATCGGTATTAATTAATCAGGGAAACGCCTTTAATCTGCGCAAAACACGGCATACCTTCCGCTAAAGCCAGTTGATGCGCCGACTTACGAGTGATCAAAGCAAGTAAGGTATTGGCGCCGCAGCGCAAACTGACCGTGGTGTTGCCGGTTCGATCGGCATCAAGACCGGTTATCTTAGCAGGCAAAACATTAATGATGCTGGTTTGCATCGGCGCCTGCAAACTGATACTGACGTCACGCGCCTGTAGCAACACCCGGATTTGTGCGCCAATTTCCGCCTTTACTAACGGCACATTCAGCGTTATGCCGCCGACATCAATGCATGATAACTGATATTCAGGATCATGGCTCTTCACTACGCCTTGCCAAACGCTGACCGCATCAACTTCCTGTTCGAATGGGAATTCCGGTTTGGACAGCATTTCCATTAATGAACCGTTCGCCTGCACCCTGCCCCGTTTGAGAATGACTAAATAATCAGCTAGTTGCATGACTTCACGCTGAGAATGCGTTACATAAATAACCGGCGTAACGAATTCTTGTTGTAGTTTTAACAGATAGGGCATGACTTCGCGTTTACGATTAATATCGAGCGAAGCCAGCGGCTCATCCATTAATAGAATATCCGGATTCAGCACCAACGCTCTGGCAATAGCAACGCGTTGCCGTTCGCCGCCGGACAAGCGTTCCGGTGTTCGTTGAAGGATGGTATCCAGACTTAAAAACCGGACAATATGATCGAAATGGCTGCGGTTATGTTTGGTTGCAGCGCGTTTATAGCCAAATTCAAGATTACCGAGCACCGTTAAATGCGGGAATAGATTGGCGTCCTGAAACACATAACCTAGGTTACGCCGGTGTGTGGGTATAAATCGATTCGTTCGACTATCTTGCCAAATCTGGCCATTAACTCCGAAATACCCATGTTTAGGCCGTTCCAATCCGGCCATGCAGCGCAGTAAAGTTGTTTTACCGGAACCGGATTCGCCGTAAATAACGCTTATCCCCGAGCTTGGTAACGACAAGGCAATATCCATATGAAAGCCGGGAAACGCAAGTTGAAATTGCGCGGTAATTTCTGTGGCGTTCATTTGCCCGATTGCGAATTGGTCTGAATCTTTAGCGCACTGTAAAGAATGAACAGCACAATAAAAGAAAAAAGCAGCAGACATCCGGCCAGCCAATGTGCGCGACCATATTCCAATGCTTCAACATGATTGTAAAGTTGTACGGAAACCACCCGCGTTTTATCAGGAATATTGCCGCCGATCATCAAGACAACACCGAATTCGCCAATGGTGTGAGCAAAACCCAGAATGGCAGCGGTCAAAAATCCGGGTTTAGCCATCGGCAGAACGATATTAATGAAGATATCGGTTGACCCAGCCTTCAAGGTAGCCGCTGCTTCCAGTAACTGCCGACCGATCATTGCAAACGCCGCTTGCAAAGGTTGCACGACAAATGGCAAAGAATATATGACCGAAGCGATTACTAGACCCCAGAATGTAAAAGGCAGGGTTCCAAGCCCCAATGCTTCCGTAAACTGTCCGACCAGACCTTTAGGACCCATTAATAACAACAGATAGAAACCTAGCACGGTTGGCGGCAACACTAACGGTAAAGCAATTAAGGCTTGAAAAAATCCACGCCATCGCGATTGCGTTCTAGCAAGCCACCACGCTAATGGCGTTCCGATTAATAAAAGAATAAAAGTAGTTATACCGGCGATCTTAATCGATAGCCATAATGTTGTTATATCATCGGCGGTCAACATGATTTACTCGGCTATGCCATAGCCGTAAGCCTGGATAATCTCTTGCGCTTCCCTGGTTGCTAAGAACGCCATTAATGCCTTAGCTGCCGGATTCAATTCGCCTTTTTTTAACAAGACGGCATCTTGCCTGATCGGTGGATGAAGATCATCAGGAATCTGCCAGGCCGAACCACTGCTTATTTGTCCGTGATCATTAATGATTTGCGATAACGCGACAAAACCCAGTTCGGCATTGCCGCTATCGATAAATTGCTGTGTTTGCGATATATTTTCGCCAAGCACAAGCAATGGCCTCAAGTGTTCCAGTAAACCCAGATTTTTCAGCGTTGCTTCCGCGGCAAGCCCGTACGGCGCTAATTTAGGATCGGCAATCGCCAAATGCCGGAAACCGGCGTTAGGTAGAATCTGGCCGTTTTTATCGACATACCCTGTCTTTGCCGACCACAGCACTAATTTGCCGATAGCATAAGTAAACCGTGTGTTGGTTACCGCTAAGCCCAATTGTTCCAGTTTTTGGGGATTAGTTTCGTCTGCGGAAAGAAATATCTCGTAGGGCGCACCGTTTTCGATTTGGGCGACAAACTTTCCTGACGAACCGAAAGACAAGTTGATTTCATGGCTCGTTGTTTTGGTGAAAACTTCGGCCAAAGCGGTCATCGGCTTGGTGAAATTCGACGCTACGGCAACCATTACTGTCTCCGCCTGTGCAGTGGTCAGGACACACCATAAGAATAGAAACAGTATTCGCTTCATATTATCACGCGGATAAAACTATTGATAATGAGCCCCGCGGAATTCGTTGCCGCACCTTATTTATGTCGATACAGAATGCAATAAAATTTTAGAAATCCTATTTATTAATTAAACATTCGCGGATTGTTGTTTAACGTTGCGAATGCAAAGCATCATAGTTAAACCATCCTGCTAACGTTCGGATTGTTTTTTTACGGATATATCCG
Source organism: Gammaproteobacteria bacterium (assembly GCA_016874115.1). Lineage (GTDB taxonomy): Bacteria > Pseudomonadota > Gammaproteobacteria > Methylococcales > Methylomonadaceae > Methyloglobulus. Next base: position 17,211 of record VGVA01000021.1, on the reverse strand, counting down.
CACTACCCTCTAAACTGGCCAATAATGCATTAAATTCGGCTTGCCCAAACGCTTTGGCGAGATTTTTTTTGGCCAGTTCCATCTGTTTCTTATCGTCATCGCTCATAACGCCCGGCGCGACGTTAGACAGGCTTACCAGCGCTTGTTCTCCCGCCGGTAAGGCGACCGTGAAAATAGACGGCTTGCCGGCAACCGGTTTGGCTGCTTTAAAAATAGCGTCGGTCAAGGCTTCCGGTAACGCAGACTTTGTACGCGTTAATCCTTTGGCTTCTTTTACCGTTAGTTTAAGCTCTGCTACAACCTTCTGCATGGTTTCGCCTGCTTGTACGCGTTGTTTCGCTTGATTAACAGTATCCAGCGTTTGTTGCACGGCTTTTTCATTCATTAATGCTGCAATAACGTCCTGTTTGACGCTATTCAACTCACGCACTGCCGCAGGTTTGCGCTCCAACTGGTGCAACACGACTAAACGATCATTGCCCATCTCAATCGGAGTGCTGTTATTGCCTTGCTGCACTTCCTCAGAGAATGCTGCATCCCTAACCTTTTGCTCAGCGGCAATACCCTCTCCTTTATCTTTAGCGAATAAGCCGCTTTTTTTAATGTCTAGCTTTAAATTGCTTGCTGCCGCCTGCAGGCTGTCCGGGTTTTCGTAACTTAACTGCGCCAGTTTTTCTCCCGCCTCATAAAATGCGTTCTCGGTTTGCGCTTTCTGATAACTTTTGGTGAGTTCGTCTTTGACGGATTCGAACGGTTTGATTTGCGCAGCCGTTAATTGAGTGACTTTGATAAGATGATACCCAAAGGATGATCTGACCGGTTTGGAGACTTCATCCTGCTTTAGCGATTTCGCCGCTTCCACGAAAGTTTTATCGAATGATTTATCTAAGCTGCCGGGATTAAAGACGCCTAATTCGCCGCCTTTTTTTGCGGTCATTTTATCGTCAGATAATTCCGCAGCGACGGCGGTAAAATCTTTACTTTTTAACGCTTCCCGTGCTTTTGTCGCTTTCTCTAAAGCCGCTTTGTCATCGGTTTTAGCATTAACGACGAACAGAATGTGACTGATTGTCCGCTCTTCTTGTTTACTGGTGTATTGATCTTTTTGCTCTTCATAATAGGCGCGCAGCTTGTCCTCGGCCACGCTTACATCTTTAGACAATCCGTCTAAGGTCAATTCCACATATTCGACAGCAACCTGTTCGGGAACTTTATACGTGTCCTGATGTTTTTGATAATAATCGGCGATTTCCTGTTCGCTGGGTTGAACGGACGGCTTAGCAAACGGAATGACGGCATATTCCACATCGCGCTGCTGATTTTGAATTTTGAAAAAACTTTCGATCGCCTGAGCGGTCGCAAAACTGCTGTCGGTAATGGTGCGTTGAAACTGCGCCATCATCAGGTTGTGTTTAATCTTGCTCTCGTACGTGGCCGGTAGCATTCGTTGCGAAGCCAAAATAGACTTATAGCGCTTGTCGTCGAATTTGCCGTCGGTTTGAAAATGCGGCAGGTCTTTAATGAAATCGCGGATGCTGGAATCGGCGGCGGTTAAACCTTCATCTTGAACGTATTGCAACAGCACTTCGTCTTTTATTAATTTATCTAAAGCCTGCTGTTTTAAGATTTTTTCATCGAAATTCATGCCGCGAAAGTTTTGGGCATACTGCTCGTATGCATTAGTGACATCGCGCTGGTAAAAGTCTTTATCGCCTACCGATGCAACCGGAGACTCATTGCTGGAGTCTGTGTAATTCTGAATGCCCCATAATGCAAAGGGAATACAGATGGCAATCAAGATTACCCATGCAAAAGCGCCTTGCGCTTTTTCTCTAATTGTCGTCAGCATAAGTTCAATTCCAAAAAACCATTAATGATTAATAGTGGCTACTGTAAACCATTTTAATATCAAAAAAAAAGCCCCGGACTTTAACAGTACGAGGCTTTACATAGTGGCGGAGCGGACGGGGCTCGAACCCGCGACCCCCGGCGTGACAGGCCGGTATTCTAACCAACTGAACTACCGCTCCAAAGTCTGGTGGGTGCTGAGGGGTTCGAACCCCCGACCCTCGCCTTGTAAGGGCGATGCTCTCCCAGCTGAGCTAAGCACCCGACTAAAGAGATGCTATTTTACAGTATCCGTTAGCGATTTACCAGCCTTGAATTTGACTGATTTTGCCGCTTTGATTGTTATTTCGTCTCCGGTTTGCGGATTACGTCCGACCCGTTCGGCGCGTTCTTTTACGACAAAGGTTCCAAAACCGACTAATGTCACAGAGTCGCCTTTTGCTAAAGCCGAACTAACGGCGCTGGTAAAGCCGTCCAAAGCGCGACCTGTATCGGCTTTGGTTAAGCCAGATAACTCTGAGATAGCATCAATGAGTTCTGATTTGTTCATTTATTCCCCCTAGGAAAGTGAGCGTTAAGATTGGGTATTAATTTGTAGAATGATGAAGCAAGGGCTAGGTATCTATTCTTATGCTAGTGTGTAACGGAGCGCATTAAGAATAAGATGCGATATTTATAACAACTGCTTTCCCAAAGTGTCAAGCTTTAAAGACCGGTGTATTCATTAATACACCGGTCTATGCTGCGGCTAGTAAAAGAATTAATGAGCGATGACACCCGGATTGGCCTGAACTTTGCCGGTAGAAGGTTCGGTCTTAGTCTGTTTGCCGTCGCTATCGGCAACGATAGGATCGGGCATGTACTGCAACGCCGTTTCCAAAACCTCATCAATCCAGTGTACCGGTTTAATTTGCAAATTCTGTTTGATGTTTTCCGGAATTTCCGCCAAGTCTTTTTCGTTTTCCGACGGTATTAATACGGTGGTAATGCCGCCGCGATGCGCCGCCAGCAATTTTTCCTTCAAACCGCCAATCGGCAAGACTTCGCCGCGCAAGGTGATTTCGCCCGTCATCGCCACATCGGCGCGCACCGGGATTTTTGTTAACGCTGAGACTACGGCTGTGCACATGGCGATGCCTGCACTTGGTCCGTCTTTGGGCGTGGCGCCTTCGGGTACGTGGATATGGATATCGTTTTTCTGGAAAATTTCATTATCCAATCCCAAGATTGCCGCGCGGCTGCGAACCACCGTCATGGCGGCTTCTATCGATTCTTTCATGACATCGCCAAGCTTGCCCGTCGCCAGTTGTTTGCCCTTACCTGGAATAACGGCGGTTTCAATAGTCAATAACTCTCCGCCGACTTCGGTCCAGGCCAAACCCGATACATGCCCAATCTGGTCTTGCTCTTCTGCAATCCCATAATGAAAGCGCTTTACGCCCAGATAAGCATTCAAGTTTTTCGGTTCGATAACAACCTTTTCCTTGGAGGGTTCCAGCAGGAGGTCTTTCACAACCTTCCGGCATATTTTAGAAATATCGCGCTCCAGACTGCGTACGCCCGCTTCCCTGGAGTAATAACGGATCATATCGCGAACGGCGGCTTCGGTAATTTCGATTTCTTTGGTTTTAAGGCCGTTATTTTTAATCTGTTTAGGGATTAAATATTGAACGGCAATATTAATCTTTTCATCTTCGGTATACCCGGCAAGCCGGATCACTTCCATTCTATCCAGCAAGGCCGGCGGAATGTTCATGGTGTTGGCTGTTGCGACAAACATGACGTCGGACAGATCGAAATCGACTTCCAGATAATGGTCGGAAAAAGTATGATTTTGCTCGGGATCAAGCACCTCCAGCAAAGCCGACGCCGGATCGCCGCGAAAATCCTGCGCCATTTTGTCGATTTCATCCAGCAAAAACAAAGGATTGCGGGTTTTGACTTTCGCCATGTTTTGTAGAATTTTGCCCGGCATGGAACCGATATAAGTACGGCGATGGCCGCGGATTTCCGCCTCGTCTCGCACACCGCCCAGCGCCATACGGACGTACTTGCGATTAGTCGCCCTGGCAATGGATTCGCCTAATGAGGTTTTGCCGACGCCCGGCGGACCGACCAAACACAAAATCGGCCCTTTCAACTTGTTGACACGTTGTTGTACGGCCAGATATTCGAGGATGCGTTCTTTTACTTTTTCCAATCCGTAATGTTCGGATTCCAATACCTGTTCGGCGTCTTTTAACACACGGGTCACTTTGGTCTTTTTCTTCCACGGCACACTGATCATCCAGTCGATGTAATTGCGCACCACGGTCGCTTCAGCCGACATCGGCGACATTAACTTCAGCTTGTTCAGCTCGGCTTTGGCCTTGGTTTTCGCCTCTTTCGACATGCCGGCCTGATTGATTTTTTTCTCCAGATCCTCTATTTCATTGGGCACGTCATCCATATCGCCCAACTCTTTCTGGATGGCTTTCATCTGTTCGTTGAGGTAATATTCCCGCTGGTTTTTCTCCATCTGCTGTTTTACGCGCACACGGATTTTCTTTTCCATTTCCAGAATATCCACTTCGCCTTCCATTAACGCCATTAATACTTCCAGGCGCTGTTCGATATCGGACGTTTCCAGGATGATTTGTTTTTCGTGGATTTTAATAGCGATATGCGCCGCCATGGTATCGGCCAAGCGGCTGGGATCGTCAATGCCTGATAATAAATTCAGCACTTCCGCCGGGATTTTATTATTGAATTTGACGTATTGGTCAAAGGTGTTCATGACCGTGCGTTTTAAGGCATCCAGCTTTTGTTCTGGAATTTGCATGATGTCGCCGATTTGTATGACGGATGCCGATATAAAGCTACCGGTTTCCACATAACCGATGACTTTATTCCGCTCGTTGCCTTCCACCAGCACTTTGACGGTGCCATCGGGCAACTTTAATAATTGCAAAATATTGGCTAAGGTGCCGACTTCGTATAAGTCTTTGAATTCGGGTTCGTCTACAGCCGCTTCTCTTTGAGCAACCAGCAAAATCTGCTTATTGCCGAGCATGGCCGCATTAAGTGCGTCGATTGATTTTTGCCTGCCGACGAATAATGGGATAACCATGTGAGGATATACCACGACATCCCTCAGCGGCAAAACAGGAACAAGTGTGTTGGATTCTGTCATAGTCTTTGCATTCTTACGGTAGTTTACGACCTGTTGCGAAGATTATGGGGGTGATATCGCAAATAGCAAGGTCGTACTGTAGATTATTTCACAAATACAGTTAATCGATCCTTATTTAAGCGAACGGTAAATAAAAAAGGAGTTGTGGTTTACGCCATAACTCCTTTTTTATTAATGATAGCTAGGTGTTGATTACGCTTTGATTTTTTCGGTTTCGTAGACCAATAACGGCTCGGACTCGCCCAGGATAACGCTTTCATCGACCACAACTTTGCGAATGTTGTCGGCGGATGGCAGCTCGTACATGGTATTTAACAGAACGTTTTCGACAATCGTTCGTAATCCTCTGGCGCCGGTTTTCCGGTCCATCGATTTGCGCGCAATAGCGGCCAGGGAGTCGCCTCTAAACTCTAATTCAGCGCCTTCCATCTGGAATAAGTGCTGATATTGCTTGATTAGTGCATTTTTGGGTTCGGTCAGTATCTTGATGAGCGCCGATTCATCGAGTTCGTCCAGTGTCGCCACCACGGGCAGACGGCCGACGAATTCGGGTATCAAACCGTATTTAATCAAGTCTTCGGATTCTACATCGGCAAACAATTCGCCGACGCTTTTGCTTTCTTCTTTGCTATTTACTTCCGCTGAGAAGCCGATACCGCCTTTTTCCGAACGCGCTTTGATGACTTTATCCAAGCCGGCAAACGCGCCGCCCACAATGAACAGGATATTAGCAGTATTAACCTGCAAAAATTCCTGTTGAGGATGTTTGCGACCGCCTTGAGGTGGCACGGACGCAATGGTGCCTTCGATTAATTTCAATAAGGCCTGCTGAACGCCTTCGCCGCTTACATCGCGGGTTATCGAAGGGTTGTCGGATTTACGCGAAATCTTGTCGATTTCGTCGATATATACGATACCGGTTTCGGCTTTTTCGACATCGTAATCGCATTTTTGCAGGATTTTCTGGATGATATTTTCGACATCTTCGCCGACATAACCGGCTTCCGTTAATGTGGTCGCGTCGGCGATAGTAAACGGTACATCCAGTAAACGCGCCAGCGTTTCCGCCAGCAGAGTTTTGCCTGAACCGGTGGGTCCGATTAATAAAATGTTGCTTTTCGCCAGCTCGACGCCGTCTTTCTTGGATTTGTTGCGCAGACGTTTGTAATGGTTATAAACGGCAACAGCCAGAATTTTTTTGGCCCGTTCCTGGCCGATAACATAGCTATCGAGTTCCGCTTTGATCTGCTTGGGCTTGGGAAGCTCTCCGCCGTAATAGGAAGACGACTTATCCTGCAGTTCATCTTTAATAATGTCGTTACATAAGTCTACGCATTCGTCGCATATGTAGACGGAAGGACCGGCAATCAGTTTCCTGACTTCCTGTTGGCTTTTGCCGCAAAACGAACAATACAACAACTTATCGTCGTCTTTGCCGTTTCTCTCGTTACTCATCGTTCATCCCCCATGAAGCCCATGTTCAGAATTACCGTATAGTCTACTTTAATATAAGCTCTAAAGTAACTGATAATGGACAACTTATTTAGGTAATGCCGCTCTGTTTGTCAAGACTTTATCGATCAAACCGTAATTAACGGCATCGTCAGGGCTTAAAAAATTGTCCCTGTCGGTGTCGATTTGCACTTTTTCAATCGGTTGCCCGGTATGATGCGATAAAACTTTATTTAACTTATCCCGGATCTGCAAAATTTCCCGGGCATGGATGTCGATGTCCGACGCCTGCCCTTGAAACCCGCCTAAAGGCTGGTGAATCATCATGCGCGAATGCGGCAGGCAATAACGTTTGCCTTTGGTACCTCCGGTTAATAGCAATGCGCCCATACTGGCGGCTTGTCCGATGCACATGGTGCTGACGTCAGGCTTAATAAACTGCACGGTGTCGTAAATAGACATTCCTGCTGTGACCGAACCGCCCGGCGAATTAATATAAAGATGTATATCTTTATCGGGATTTTCCGATTCCAAAAATAGAAGTTGGGCGACAATCAGGTTGGCCATGTAGTCTTCAACCTGGCCGACCAAAAAGATAACGCGCTCCTTTAACAGCCTGGAGTAAATGTCGAAGCTGCGTTCGCCGCGCGCGGTTTGCTCAATAACGATAGGAACCAGATTACCGGCTGCGTAGGGTTCTATCCGTTGATACGTATTAAATTGACTGCTCATTAATGCAAATTAACGTTGGGTTGAATCCATAATATCACTAAAACTCTTGGTTTCATTAGCAATTTTTGCTTTTGCAACCAACCATTCCACCACTTGGTCTTCCAGTACCATTTGCTGAACGCTTTGCAAGCGGCTTTTGTCGGAATAATACCAATTAACAAAGGCCTCCGGTTGCTCATAACTCTGCGCCATTTCTTCAATTTTGGCGCGCACCTTTGCGTCGTCTACTTTAATGTCGTTAACGTGGATAATTTCGCCCAAAATTAATCCTAAAGCCACCCGCTTTTCGGCTTGCGGCTTGAACATGTCGTCCGGCAAGTTTAAATCCTCACGCTTGAGCTTTTGCCGCTTGACGGACTCGAGATAGGGCTTCATCAAGTTATTAATTTCTTCTTTAATCAACACGTTAGGAATTGTTAACTGGACTTTTTCGTAGACGGAGTCAAGAATGCTGTTTTTCAATTGGACGTGGAGGGCTTGCGCCAGTTCCCGTTCCATGTTGGCTTTAACATCCGCCGTGAAGGTTTCGATCGATCCGTCTTTGCTACCGTAACCAAGGATGAACTCTTCATTCACTTCCGGTAAGGAAGGTTCTTCTACTTTAATGACATCAACCGTAAATTCGGCCGTTTTCCCCGCTAATTTGGCGTTCCCGTATTCTTCGGGAAATGTTACGGTAAAAATTTTATGATCACCGCTGGCAAGACCCGTCAGATTATCTTCAAAACCGGGAATCATCTGTTTTCCGCCGATTTCGACAGGAAAATCGTTAACCGTGCCGTCCGTAAAATTTTCGCCTTCGCTGATACCCGAAAATGAAATCGTGATCCGGTCTTTGTCCTGCGACGGCCGCTCCACCACGATCCAGTTAATTTTCTGGCTTTTCAGTTTTTCGATCATGGCGTCGACGTCGCTGTCTTCGACGCTGGCCGTGGTTTGGGTAATTTCCAGGTTGTCTACACCTGCCAAGGAAATTTCCGGATACACTTCGAACTCAGCGGTGTACGTTAAACCGTTACTCTCGTCCAAATCCTGAATAAACGGCTGACCGGCGGGTTTCAAATCTTCTTTTTGCAGGGCGTCATAGTAGCTCGACTGAATAAGATCGCCGGCAATTTCCCCACGCACTCTGTCGCCGTACATTTTATTAACGACATGTTGAGGCACTTTGCCGGGACGGAAACCGTCTATTTTGACTTGCGTCGCCAGTTTTTTCAGACGTTCCGCCATTTTTTCCTGAACGATGGCTTCAGGTACGCTCACGGTCATTTTTCTGCTTAATTCGGATGTCTTTTCGACAGAAACTTGCATGGTTTTCCTCAACAAACGGGTTGGATGCTTACGATAGCCGAAGTCCGGCGATTAATGATGGGTTTATCGGCGTTACATCAGTCAATAAATTGGTGCGAATGGGGAGAGTCGAACTCCCACAGGCTGCCCTACTGGAACCTAAATCCAGCGCGTCTACCAATTTCGCCACATTCGCACATTGAACCCCTCATTATAATTGCAGCAGCAAATAACAACAAGCAATATGTTCATGCGGATTGTATACCTCTGTTAATGAGCGACCGTTACCGTAAAGCCCAGCTGCCGGACTTCCTCGGCAAACTCATCCATCACTTCTACGGGTAAGGCCGATAAGCGTTCGGCTTCAGGCTGGGTAGAAGGTCGGGCCAGTGTGTATAGCATGATGTCTTTAATATCAGTGGTATCTTTAACCCGCATTAACGCCAAAAGATAAGCCAGTTTTTCCGATTGATGCAGCCCCTGCTCGACATAATTAATAAGGCAAGTCTGAATTTTTGTCCGGCACAGGCTGGCTGATAGTTGTAGATTTTGTAAAGCGCTGTCAAGGCTTTGGCTAATGTTGTTAACGAACGAGCGGCCTTCCTTGCTGGCACTGTCCAATTTAAACCAGACTTCGCCGTTATACTCTTGCAATAACTTTAAACCTTGCCGGACTTTTTGTTGATGGATCAGGCTACCGTTGGTAATTAATACCAAAGAGCTATTCGGTAGAACACCTTTTTCTGCAGCAATACTGCCTACTAATTCGATAGCTGACGCGAATTGCTGACAACTGGTCGGCTCGCCGTTTCCTGAGATGGCAATATCCTTAATCACACGGTTATCCGCATCGACCTGATAACGTTCAAAGAAATCCCCCTGCTGTACATCATCCAGAAAAAAGCGCAGTTCTTTTTCCAGCATGTTTAAGTCGACATCGGGCGCAGCGCCTTTAATAAGATTAGGCACCTGACAGTAAATGCAGCGCCAGTTGCAGGCATTATTGGTATTGAAATTAATGCCGATCGATAAGCCCCCTGCCCGTCTGGATATGACCGGATAGACGTATTTCAGCCCGGCGCTGTCGCGATCATGGTTGTCGGTAGTTAATTTCTTGGACATGCCGAACAGAATGGTCAGTTCAGTGAGAGTTATTAATCATTAAACAATTCGCGTAATCCGGTTGCCGACGGATTCATAACACAGCCTTTCTCAGTAACGATAACGCTTATTAATTCCGCGGGAGTAACGTCGAATACCGGATTCCAGGCGCTGACGCAAGGATTGTCATTGTAACAGTTCGGCAATAATTCGCTTTGCTGGCGCTGTTCGATTTCGATAAGTTCTCCGTTCATTAAGTTCCGGTCGATAGTTGACGTCGGCGTTACCACCATAACTTTTACGCCATGACGTTTGGCCAATACCGCCAAGCCGTAGGTGCCGATTTTATTGGCGGTATCGCCGTTCATCGCTACCCGGTCCGCGCCGACTATTATCCAATCAATTGCGCCCGATTTCATTAACCATGCGGCGGCGGAATCGGCGATTAATGTCACCGGAATATTGTCTTGCGCCAATTCCCACACAGTAAGCCGCTGACCTTGCAGCCAGGGTCGCGTTTCTCCCGCATAAACTTGAATACCCGGCTTTCGGGCGACCATGCTTCTGATAACGCCTAAGGCGGTGCCGTAGCCGCCGGTTGCCAAAGCGCCTGTGTTGCAATGGGTCAAAATGCCTTTTACGTTAAAATCGGTTAATATATCGGCACCCAGTTCGCCCATTGTTCGATTGGCGGCAATATCGTCGGCGTGTATTTGTCCGGCGCAGGCAAGCGCGGCTTCGATCGGATTTTCCGGCTCATCCGCTAACACGGCTTTCATACGCCCCAACGCCCAAAACAGGTTGACGGCGGTCGGTCTGGAATGCGCCAAGGCATCTATATCTCTGTCGATTTCCTGCCGCCAAAGGACATTGTCTGGCGAATAATGCTGCTTAATCGACAAAGCCACGCCATAGGCGGCGGCTATTCCAATGGCCGGCGCGCCGCGCACCCGCATGGAGGCAATCGCATCGGCGACGCCACGCGCATCGTTGTATTCATCATAATTAATGTTGTCAGGTAATTGCCGTTGGTCCAGCACTTTTAAGGAATGTCCGGTCCATTGCAATGCCTGTACGCCTGTTTGTTTATCTTCTGTCATTGAGGTATTAGAAAGTTAACTAAAACGCTATAATCCGTTTTCATTAATCAAAATCGCGCCATGAATGTCGATACAATTATCCACGCCCGTTGGATTATACCGGTAGAACCCGCGTCCGTAACCTACGATAACCATGCTTTGGTGATCGATCAAGGCCGGATTGTCGATTTATTACCCAGCGAAGCCGCACAGCAACGCTACCAGGGTAATGTGGTTGAACACCTGGACAGCCATGCTCTGCTGCCCGGATTTATTAATTGCCACACTCATGCCGCGATGTCATTAATGCGCGGCATTGCTGACGACCTGCCATTAATGGACTGGCTGCAAAACCATATCTGGCCGTTGGAACAACAATGGATGAGCGAAGCCTTTGTCCGCGACGGCGTTAATCTGGCAATCGCCGAAATGATCAGGGGAGGCACAACTTGTTTTAACGACATGTATTTCTTTCCCGATGTGGCGGCGCAACAGGCGGCGCATTGCGGCATCCGCGCTTGCGTCGGGTTAATTGTCATCGATTTTCCGACGGTATGGGCGGCAAATAGTGATGAATACATTGCCAAAGGCTTGGCTTTGCACGATACCTTGCGGCACGAGCCATTAATCACCACGGCTTTTGCACCTCATGCGCCTTATACTGTTTCCGACCAGCCTTTGCAAAAAATCAAAATGCTGGCCGATGAGTTAAATATTCCTATTCATATTCATGTTCATGAAACCGCGCATGAAGTCGAGCAGGCGCAAGTACAAAGCGGGCAGCGTCCGCTCGAACGGTTACATCAACTGGATCTGGTTAATCCATCGTTAATCGCCGTACACATGACCCAACTCACCGCCAATGAAATTACCCGGTACGCCGAAGCCGGTGCGCATATCGTACATTGCCCGGAATCCAATCTGAAACTTGCCAGCGGTTTCTGTCCGGTGGCGGAATGCCTGAATGCCGGAATTAATGTGGCGCTGGGTACGGACGGAGCAGCCAGCAACAACGATCTCGACATGCTCGGCGAAATGCGCACCGCCGCGCTGCTGGCTAAGGCCGTAGCGCAAAACGCCAGCGCCGTACCGGCCATGACAGCCTTGCAAATGGCGACCATCAACGGTGCAAAGGCGCTGGGTTTGGAGCAGGAAACCGGCTCGTTAACGGTCGGCAAAGCGGCCGATGTTATTGCTATCGACTTAAACTATTTGGAAACTCAGCCGTTGTACTGCCCTATCTCGCAGATTGTCTATGCCGCCGACAGGCGCCAAGTCAGCGATGTCTGGATTGCCGGTAAACGGTTGTTGAATAACCGGCAATTAACCACGATCGATGCCGCCGTTGTCCAGCAAAAAACCGCCATCTGGCAACAGCGATTAACCGATAATAATTAATGCCCTTAAAATAAAAAAATTATTCTTCCTGGAAAAACACCATGTCATTTAACCAACAAAATCTCGACGAACTGAATTTATTGATCCGCTTTACGCTGTCGACCATGCAGGAAGGCATCAAAGTGCATGCCACGGCATCGCCCGCCACCATTGAAGCAACCCGGCGGCTACACCAAAAAGGCCTGATTACTTTGGAAGACGGCGGCTATTTGACAACCATCGGTCATGAAGCGGCGGAACATGCTCATGCCCTGCTCGGCCTGATTAATCCGGCGTAATGGATTTAAAGATAGGGGAAAACTTTTGTTACCCTTTAGCTATTAATAACAGTGCGTTAATACCTCAATCTGGCGGATAGCATCACTTGCATTAAATCGGCGTCGTCCAGTTCCAGTAGGGCGCGAAAGCGTGATTTTTCGTCAGCGTCGGCTTGCGGATAGTGCTGTTCCAGATAATCTTGCAGCAATAAATCCAATTCCTTGCTGCCCCGGCGGCATTGCCACTTTAGCCTGGCGATATCATCGTTCATGTCGCCTTTTGCCGTTCGACCATCAGCTTTTTGATTTCGGCAATCGCCTTGGCCGGATTCAAGCCTTTCGGGCAGGTATCCGTACAGTTCATAATGGTATGGCAACGGTATAACTTGAACGCATCGTCCAGTTGACTAAGCCGTTCTTCGGTTTTTTCGTCACGGCTGTCCACCAGCCAGCGGTAAGCCTGTAGCAAAACTGCGGGGCCAAAAAACTTGTCGCTGTTCCACCAATAGCTGGGGCAGCTGGTGGAACAACACGCGCATAGAATGCAATCGTACAGTCCGTCCAATTTGTCGCGGTCTGTTTTATTTTGCAACCGCTCCCGCTCGGGCGACGCAGTTTTGGTCGACAGCCAGGGCTTTATCTCCGCGTATTGATTAAAGAAGCTACTCATGTCTGGCACCAAATCTTTAATGACCTGTAAATGCGGCAATGGATAGATTTTAATGACGTCAGGGAAATCATTAATAGATTTTGTGCAGGCCAGCGTGTTTTTGCCATTAACATTCATGGAACAGGAGCCGCACACGCCTTCGCGGCACGAGCGACGGAATGCCAAAGTGCTGTCGATGTCATTTTTAATCTTGATGATGGCGTCCAGGACTTTATTGCCGCATTGGTTGGCATCCAATTCGTAGACGTCGATACGTGGATTCGCCCCGGTTTCCGGATCCCATCGGTATATTTCAAAGCGGCGAATCTGTTTAGTTCCGGCAGGCGCAGGATATGTTTTGCCTTGTGTTAAAACAGAATTTTTCGGCAGGGTAAACTCAGCCATTAATAAATCCTCTCTTTCGGCATAACCACTTCAACTTCATCTGTTAGTGTGTATAAATGCACCGGACGATAACCGAATTCGACGTTGCCGTCATTCACCCATGTTAATGTATGTTTCAGCCAATTCTGATCGTCGCGTTTAGGAAAATCCTCGCGGGCATGGCCGCCTCGGCTTTCGGTCCGATTGGCCGCCGCTGCAATCGATACCATCGCCTGATCAAGTAGATTATCCAACTCCAATGTTTCGACAAGATCGGTATTCCAGATTAGCGATCTGTCGGTTACTTTGACGTCATTAATGGAATGCCGGATTGTTTGCATCTCTTGTCTGCCTTCGTCTAATAATGACTGGTTACGGAACACCGCTGCTTTACTCTGCATGGTTTTTTGCATCTTCAAACGTATTTCAGCAGTGGGAGACTTACCATCGGCGTACCGGAATTTGTCGAATCGCGCCAGAGCTTGATCGCAGGCAGATTTATTTAACGTTTCGTGCGATTGATTCGGTTTGATCAATTCAGCGCAACGGATGGCGGCGGAACGTCCGAATACAATCAAATCCAGCAAGGAATTGGAACCTAAGCGATTAGCGCCATGCACGGAAACGCAGGCCGCTTCCCCGATAGCCATTAATCCGGGCACAACGGCATCTGGGTTGCCATCCGCCAGAGTGACAACTTCCGCTTTGTAATTGGTTGGAATACCGCCCATGTTGTAATGCACGGTCGGCAATACCGGAATGGGTTCTTTGGCGACATCGACGCCGGCAAATATTTTTGCCGTCTCTGCAATGCCTGGCAGGCGTTCGTGGATAATGGCCGGATCAAGGTGTTCAATGTGTAAATGCACATAATCTTTATGCTCGCCAATTCCGCGACCGGCATTAATCTCCATCTGAATCGCCCGGCTCACGACATCGCGTGACGCCAGATCTTTAGCATGAGGCGCGTAATGCGACATGAAACGTTCGCCTGCAGAATTGGTCAGGTAACCGCCCTCGCCTCGTGCGCCCTCAGTAATCAAACAGCCTGAGCCGTAAATGCCGGTGGGATGAAATTGGATGAACTCCATATCCTGCAATGGCAGACCGGCGCGCAACACCATCGCATTACCGTCGCCTGTTACCGTATGTGCGGAAGTGCAGGAAAAATAAGTGCGGCCGTAACCGCCCGTCGCCAGTACGGTCATCTTGGCTTTGAAGAGATGGATGGAGCCGTCAACCAAAGACCAAGCCAGCACACCACGGCATTCGCCGTCCTGCATAATCAAATCCAACACGATGTATTCGACAAAAAACAGCGCGTTATGTTTGATCGACTGTTGATATAAGGTATGCAAAATGGCATGGCCGGTTTTATCCGCCGCCGCGCAGGTGCGTTGTGCTTGGCCTTGTCCGTAATGCGTGGTCATACCGCCGAATGCGCGCTGGTAAATCCGTCCGTCTTCGGTTCGGGAAAAGGGTACGCCGTAATGCTCCAGTTCGATAATGGCGGGGATTGCCTCCTTACACATATATTCGATAGCGTCCTGATCGCCGAGCCAGTCCGAACCTTTAATGGTGTCGTACATGTGGAAACGCCAGTCGTCTTCGCCCATGTTGCCGAGCGCCGCGCTGATCCCACCTTGCGCAGCTACGGTATGACTGCGGGTTGGAAATACTTTAGTGATGCAGGCCGTATTTAAACCTTTTTCCGCCATACCCAAGGTTGCGCGCAACCCAGCGCCGCCCGCGCCAATCACGATGACATCGTATTCGTGCTGATTAATGCTGTACGCTGCTGTCATTTTTTTCCTTGGTTTAGGAATTAATAGATGCAAAAAATAAAATATAAAGCCGCAACCGCCGCAAATGCAAATACCAGATTAATCGCTTTAATTAATAGTAATTGAGTAGCTTCATCGGCTACATAGTCTTCAATCACAACCCTTAATCCCAGCACAGCGTGATAGCACGTCAAAAGCAACCACAGCTCCAAAGCCAGCGTATGCCACGGCGATTTTAGCCAAGCCATTGTCTCTGCGTAGGTTGCGTTCAGGCAAAGTTTTAGGAAAATCAGCAAGGGCATCGTTAACGGCACTAGCAACACTGCTGTTATCCGTTGGAGTAACCAGTCTTTAGTCGGTGATGCGGGTAATTTCTGATGTAATGACATTAATCTTCACGCCCTTTTTAAAATAGCAACCACGTCAACAATGCCAGTCCGGCGGCGCACAGTAATTCCATCGTGGCGTATAGGTTTAAGAGAGCCGGATTAAAGCTTTTACCGAGATCCCATAATAAATGGCGGACGCCGTGACAGAGATGGAAAAATAAGGCAAAAATAATTCCCCAAAATACGGGTTTGACCAGCCAATATCCGGCCAGGATTTGAAAATTGCGGTAGGAGGCTTCGCCTTGGGCAAGACTATAAAATACGGACATCAGCAGAAAAATTCCTGCTGCTAACAAAACGCCGGTGATGCGATGCGTAATTGAAATAAGGCCAGTTAGCGGTAATCGGTAGATTTGCAGGTGCGGGGATGTCGGTCTGGGATGGTGTGAGGTCATAGTCCCTGAAGATGATTAACTCATTTCGTTTGAGTATAACAACAATCCGCCCACTTTGAGTAAAAAATTAAACAGCTGTCAAATTCGTTTTGAGACAAGATGGAGTTTATTTTATTTGACCTGTGTTTACTTGATGGATGCCTCATTAGCCGATTAATTGTTTCCTATAAAATAACTATATGTTAATTAAATACTGTATTGTAAACGATTAATGATCTCTATATAATTGCTGCCAAGTTGTCAAATTTTGTTTTTACCTCCTAAAGGTTTTTTAAAACAGTCGACTGCAGTTAATGGTTATCGCTTTCGCCGGATGCGGCAAGCGCTTTCAGCCATTTGTTGCCCGGATGATTTTTTTATGGCGTTAAAAACGCCGTAAACGCCAGCCGCTTCAGCTTCATGTGTTAATGGAAGTATCACAAACATAGCTGTCCTCCTGATATGTTTGCTTTACCACTCCCAGCATTCTGTATAGAACGCTGGGATTTTTTTGCCTACGATACCGTTTTTAACTCCTTAAAAGGCACGATGGCTTCGTCTTTGGCGATAGCTTGCCTGTGTAAGGCTAAACGCAAGGGCGTTTCCTTGGTCGGGAATTTATAGACGAATTGTTTTCGCGCCGCGTGGTATGGGTTATTGAGCTTAAAGAAATCTTCGCGCATGTGCCGCAATTCTTCCTGCCGGTAATATTTCAAGGGTTTCACAAACTCGTGATAACTGTGCTTTCTGACTTTGCTTTCCAGTAGTTTGTCGAAGTCGTTTCCCTGCGCCAGACTTTCGGCGGCAATGTGCACTTTGTTATCAAATGCCGCAAACATTTCCGGAATAATAATGTCGACCATTCCCAGTTGTTTCGCTTTCTGCATACCCAATGGCATACAACCTTCGATAAGTTGTTGCGTACGTTCATAGCCGATACGTTGCGGCATGGAGTAAGTCCAATATTCCGAACCGTACAATCCCATGGTTTTGTAGTGCGGATTAAAGATTACGCCCGATCTGACCCAGACTTTATCGCAGGCTAATGCAAATGGAACACCGCCTGCGCCGGCATTGCCGTGTACCGCCGCCACAGTGAGCTTATTGGTGGTCGTCAAGATGCTTAAGATCAAATCGTCGATTGCATTAATGTTTTGCCAGGATTCTTCAGCAGGCCAGCGCGCCACTATTTTTCGCGAAAGCTGAAATGGGGTCCAATCCGATTTCAGCAGCGAAAAATGACGTGGCGAGTTTGCCTTCGGCGGCCTGCGTTCGTCCCGCTACAGCCCAAAACACAAAACA
>VGVA01000020.1 GCA_016874115.1 Gammaproteobacteria bacterium | reverse complement strand
GCTTCTACAATGCTGTCGACCTGGTCAATCAGCTGGACAAGGAAAAACAGCAGGGTAAAGCCGGCAACATGGCCAAGCAACTCACCGCCATGGATGCCGTTATCCTCGATGAATTGGGGTATCTGCCGTTTCCTGCATCGGGTGGTGCCTTGCTATTCCATCTGATTAGCCACCTGTATGAGAAAACGTCCCTGATCATCACCACCAATCTGAATTTTGCGGAATGGGTGCAAGTGTTCGGTGACGCCAAGATGACCACCGCACTACTCGACAGGATTACCCATCATTGCGACATCCTGGAAACCGGCAACGATTCCTTTCGATTTAAGCAACGCAAAAAGGCGGTAGAAAACCTATAACCTTACAGTTTGGCTGGAAACTATTCGGCGCGCTTTAGTGGAAACTTTTCAAAGCCGTTTGACATTCCCGCACCTGCATAAGAGGCAAACTGATCTTTTTAGGTTAAACGCCAGCAAGGCAGGTTGCTGTTGATTAATCTTATCGACCATTTGCGCGTAATACGTCCGCGGCCAGCTATTCGGATCATCGGGTAACCGCAGAATTTCCGCCGAAGCCTGATCGATTGAAATGATAACGATGTCCGGAGGCGACGCGATCGGGCCGCGCATTTTAAATAACCAATCCAGTCCGTATTCTTCTTCCGCATAAGAACCGGTTTCAGTCTGACTGATAAAAAAACCGGCAACCCCAACGAGCGAGATGGCAATACGGGTTTTAAGTAATCGAATGAAATTGTGCATACCGGCAATTATTAATTATTACGGTTGTACTCCACAGGCCCATTCCTTAAACCTGATGATTATCAAGAAAAATTATAATACAACCGAACAACGGCAGGTATCTGTTAATTAATGCACTTGTTTTTATCCGTATAGCGGTTAATTAATAATGTGGAGGAGGCGGTTCGGCCGCTTCATCCTTTTTCTGCGCCTGTATGTGATTGATATGTTCGTTCAGCAATTTGCAGGTCTGCTCCAGACGCGCAATCTCCTGCTGTTGTTGCGTAACGATTGTGTTTAATGTGTGCAGCAAATCTTCCTGATAGGAAAACTTGATTTCCAATTCCACTAATCGCTGCTCAATCATGGCCTATTCATCATTGGCAATCATTCCAGGCGTCGATTAATGTCGATATGCCGACTGCCGCGGCTTTCCGGATTAACCGGAAAGATCTCGCCCATCAAGTCGCCCGGTTGCGGCATGGCGCTACCGGATTTGCTAACGCGCGCCAGCAGTTTGACGGCTTTAACCTGCGACAATTTCATTGCTGGCATTACGCTGTCCGCATCGCTTAAAGTAATTTTTATGGGTAAATCAGAAACTTGCTTTTTTACAATCGCCAATGGCATTTTGGGGCCGTCCAACGCTTGCGCGTAAATAAAGACCGTATCATTGCCCTGCACCTGGTCTTTAATTTCTGGCGACAGGCTGACTTCAATGTCAATCGATACGCCGGTAACACCGGATTGTTGCGGAGTATGCGGCGTTGTTGCACCGGCGCCGTTTTCCGCATCGGCAATCAAAGCCTGAATTTGTTGTTGGTCTTCGGATCCGTTGGGCAGTAACGCCGCCAATTGCCGCAAATAACCCGCTGCGGTTTTTTTATCGCCCTGTTGCGCGCTGATGACCGCCGCATACCATAAGGCCGGCTGACTTTGCGGCGCAATCGCCAACGCTCGATTAACCAGCTCAGCCGGCTTACCGGTCCAATTGCCTTGGTTTGCCAGCGCAAGCGCTTCCGCATAGGGGAGTAAAACCTCCGGTTTGTTATCGGCCAACTTATAAGCGCGTTCTAACGCCGATACCGCTTCCGGATAGCGCTCAAGCACCTTATAAGAACGCCCCAACATTAACCAGCCTTCCAGATTATCCGGCTCCGCCTGCATTTTCGCCGCCAGCTGTGCCACCATGCGATTAATATCGTCGCGGCTTAAGTCCGGTGTATTCGTTGGTTGCGGTTCATTAATGCGATTAATGGCCTGATAACTGCCCAATGTCAAATACAGCGATACCGATACTAATGGGATAGCAATCATTAATACATACGCCAGCCATCTGCCTTGTTTAGGATCGTTTGCCGATAACGTACTCTCGACAGCCTGTAGATCATCGCTCAAGGCCAGCTCCAGTTCGGCAACCTGTTCGTCGTATTGCGTTTGGCTAATGCCGCCCGCGGCCTTATTCGACTTCAATTCCGCATAGCGGTCGCGCGCAATTTGGATATTACGCTGCCGCGTGTCGTCAGTGACGGCAATCTCCTGTTTTTTTACCAGCGGTATAATAACGATTAATAACGCCATCGTTATCATCGTGGCTACGATTAACCAGAATACGACAGTCAAGGCTGCTCCTCATCTTCTAGCAATCGGCGGATTTCAGCCTGTTGTCCGCTAGAAATAGCGGATATTGTTGCTTTTTTCCGGCGTTTGATAAACCACAGCACCATTCCCAAACCGGTCAGCAGAAACAGCATAGGTCCAAGCCACAGCAGGCCGGTTTTGGCTTTAAGCGGCGGATTGTACAACACGAAATCGCCGTAACGGTCAGTCATAAAGGTAATAATTTCTTCCTTGGATTTGCCTTGCTGCAACATTTCGTAGACTTGGCGGCGCAGATCGCCGGCCAGTTCCGCATTGGAATCGGCGACATTCTGGTTCTGGCAGACCAGACAGCGTAATTCTGACGTTAACGTTTCGTAGGCTTTTTGTTGTTCGGGATCGGAAAGCTGGTAAACATCGACGGCTGAGACAGCAAACGGCAGCAGCGCCAGCAATACCAGCGAGATAAGCTTACCCATTATTCAGCCTGTAATTGGGTTATTAATGGCAATAATGTGTCATTGAGGGCTTCAGCCGTCAACGCGCCGGTCTGTTTATGCCTTACGACGCCTTTCTTATCGATCACAAACGTTTCCGGTACGCCGTACACGCCGTAATCCAGACCGATTCTGCCGTCCACATCCATGATGCTGTCGTTGTAAGGATCGCCGCCCTCTGCCAGCCATTGCTTGGCGGCTTCAGGATTATCTTTATAATTCAAGCCAATAAGAATAACCGACTGTTGTCTGGCTAACTCATTCAATACCGGATGCTCTTCCTTGCAAGACGCACACCAGGAAGCCCATACATTCAACAGCCAGACTTTGCCGGTTAAATCGGCTGGCGTCAGTTTGTCGTCCGGCGCATTCAGTTTGGGCGCAGAAAATACGGGAGCCGGTGTATTAATTAATGGCGAAGGAATTTCCTTGGGATTGAGTTTTAAACCCGCTCCCAAAAATACGGCAATAACAATAAATAGTATTAATGGAATTATGAACTTAAGCATTAGAATCTTTTAACTTAACAAAATGCTTGGAATTATCATTTTTGCACTCAACATAACTCAAAGACTTAGCTAAAGAGCTTAATTTTGGGAAACCATAATTTCTCGGATCAAATGAACTGTCTATTCAATTAAGGTAATTACCGACTTCACCGAGATAAGCCCAACCGTCATCTTCAGATGCTGAATTAATAGCGTCAATAATTAATTTTTTTAATTTTTTATTTGGGACTGTTTTTGGTGTTTGCTTCGGGGTATCGCTTTTTTCAGGGATTGGTACATCATTTTTGATTAATAACTCAGCATTAGTGATTTCATCTGTTTTATTTTCCGTTATAGTTTCAGTAAAAATAAACTTGTGACATGCTGAACGGAATGCTTCTGGCGTATTTTGTTTCCCTATCCCAATAACTTCAAGACCCGCTTCTCTCAAACGTGTTGCCAATTTAGTAAAGTCGCTATCACTCGAAACAAGAAAAAATCCGTTAAATTTGCCTGTATATAACAAATCCATCGCATCAATAATCAATGCTGAATCTGTAGCATTTTTTCCAATGGTATACGCAAATTGCTGAATAGGCTGGATAGCGTGTTTATTTAGTACATCTTTCCATTTAACTAGCCTGTTATCAGTCCAGTCACCATAACAACGCCTTGAAGTAACGTCACCATATCTTGCAGCTTCTGTGAGTATTGCATCGATAGCTGTTGCTTGTGCATTATCCGCATCGATTAACAAAGCAAACCGTTTGTTTTCATTAATGTTCATGTTAATTTGTGCGCTTTACTAATCCGATAGCGCTTATCACACGCCGCACAAAACCCGCCGACCGCCATGAAGACCGCGCCCATCCAGATCCAACGGATGAAGGATTTGTAATAAATTCTCATACTCCAGGCGCCGTCTTGCCCTAAGGGTTCGCCAATGGCGACGAACAGGTCGCGGAATAAGCCTGCGTCAATGGCGGCTTCGGTCATCGGCATCTTTTGCACCTGGTAGACCCGTTTCTGCGGTTCCAACGTGGCGATATCCGCGCCGTCGTGGCTGACCGTTATCAAACCTTGCTGAGCCAGGTAATTCGGTCCCTGCACCTCTTTAACCTGATGAAACTTAAAAATATAGCCGGACATATCGACCGTCTCGCCCGGCGCCATGCGCAAGTCTTTTTCCACGCTATACACAGACGTCATGGTAATACCGGTGACAAAAACGGCAATACCTAAGTGCGCCAGCGTCATTCCGTAAAATCCGCCGGGAATTTTTGCCAGCCGTTCCCAACTCAACCCTTTTCCGCCCAGGCGGTCAATAAACGACAATAGCGTTGAAGCCACCGTCCATAACGCCAAGGTCAAGCCCAGCGCCGCAGCCCATGAGTAGTGAGGCATTAATAACGGTAATGCCAAACCGCATAGTACACAGGCAATCACCAGCCAACGCACTCTTGCTGCGAATTCGCCGAAATAATCCCGTTTCCAGCGCAGCAGCACGCCCACACCGGCAGCAATTGCCAACGGCGCCATTAATGGAATGAAGACAGCGTTAAAATACGGCGGCCCAACCGAAATTTTGCCCATGCCCAAGGCGTCAATGATTAATGGATACAGTGTGCCTAGTAAAATGGAAGCTGCGGTTACCACCAGCAGCACGTTATTAATCAAGATGACGGTTTCCCGTGACACCGGCTCAAAGGTTGCGCTGCTTTTTACATACGGCGCTCTGATGGCGTAGAGCAACAGCGAACCGCCGACGACAACGCCTAAAAAAATCAAGATAAACAAGCCCCGCGCCGGATCGCTAGCAAAGGCATGGACCGAAGTCAACACACCGGAACGCACCAAAAAAGTACCTAACAAACTTAAGGAAAACGCGAAAATCGCCAGCAAAACCGTCCAGGTTTTAAACACTCCGCGTTTTTCCGTGGCCGCCAGGGAATGCAACAGCGCCGTGCCAACCAGCCAGGGCATAAAGGAAGCATTTTCGACCGGATCCCAAAACCACCAACCGCCCCAGCCCAGTTCATAATAAGCCCACCAGCTACCCAGGGCGATGCCGATCGTTTGAAACGTCCAGGCGGCGTTCGTCCAAGGTCTGGACCAACGCGCCCAAGCCGCGTCGAGACGGCCTTGTATTAATGCGGCAATGGCAAAGGCAAACGCCACGGAAAATCCCACATAACCCATGTATAACATCGGCGGATGAATCGCCAAACCGGGATCCTGCAACAGCGGATTCAAATCGCGGCCTTCGGGCGGCGCGGGAAACAGGCGCTCGAAAGGGTTGGAAGTCATTAATAAAAACAGGACAAAACCGATACCGACCATCCCCATGACACTTAACACTCTGGCGACAGTTGCATCGGGAATACTGCGACTGAAACGCGCGACTAGGCCGGTCCAGCACGATAATACCGTTGCCCACAGCAGCAATGATCCTTCATGCGCACCCCAAACACCGGAAATTAAATACAAAAATGGCAGTTGGGTATTTGAGTTTTGCGCGATGTACGCAACCGAAAAATCATGAACAATACTGCTGTAAGTTAAACAGCCATAGGCTATTAACATGAACAATAATTGCCCGTAAGCCGCCGGCCTAGCCAGCGCAATCCATCCGGTTATGCTCCGGGACGCACCGATCATAGGCGCGACGGCGAGAGTAATCGCCATGCA
Source organism: Gammaproteobacteria bacterium (assembly GCA_016874115.1). Taxonomy (GTDB): domain Bacteria; phylum Pseudomonadota; class Gammaproteobacteria; order Methylococcales; family Methylomonadaceae; genus Methyloglobulus. Next base: position 20,870 of record VGVA01000020.1, on the reverse strand, counting down.
CAGAGCCAAAATTAAAGCAAAGTGACCGAGTTCCGGAATCACAGCTGACGGCCTGTAGTGGGCTTATCCGGTTTTTGCAAACTACCCGCCACTTCCGGCGGCATATAGTTTTCATCGTGTTTCGCCAGCACTTCCTCGGCTACGAATACGCCTTGCGGATTCAACTTTCCGTGCGCAACAATACCTTGCCCTTCCCTGAACAAGTCCGGCAGAATGCCGGTATATTCGACAGTAACTTCCTGTTTGAAATCAGTCAGTTTAAATCGCACCAGCATGCTTTTGTCAGGCCTTTCGACAGAGCCTTTTACCACCATGCCGCCCAAGCGGAACAAGGCGTCTTTAGGTGCTTTGCCCGCCGCCACGTCACTGGGCGGAAAGAAATACATTAAATTTTCGTTGAATGATTTCAGGGCGAAAGCGGTCGCTACGCCTGCGCCAATTACCATTAAGGCGATTAATATTAATCGTTGTTTGCGGGCTGTTTTCATAAATCTTGCCGTTGTTGCTTCAATGCTTGCTGGCGTAAAAATTGTTTACGCTGAACAATAGGAACGACTACATTCGCAACCAGCACAATGAAAGTAATGCCGTAAGCCGTCCACACATAAAAACCGTAACCGCCCATCGCGAAGAATTCTTGCCAGTTCATTTCGCACTTCCTGCCGCTATATTTTTAACCCATTGCGAATTGCGTTCGCGTTGCAATAATTCCACCCTTGCGTGTTGTATCATAGCGATCAAGTAATACACCTTAAACGCCAGCGCCATTAACAACAACGGCACCAGCATTGTGACATGAATTGACGGCTTGTCCAGTTTGGTGACGGTAGGGCCTTGATGCAACGTATTCCACCACTCCACCGAATAATGAATGATGGGAATATTCACCACGCCAACCAACGCCAGTATGGCGACGGCTCTGGACGCCATGCGCTTATCGTCTATCGCGCCGTACAAACCGATAACGCCCAAGTATAAAAATAACAGGATTAATTCCGATGTCAGCCGCGCATCCCACACCCACCATGCGCCCCACATCGGCTTACCCCATAGCGAACCGGTGACCAGTGCGATAAAGGTAAAGCCCGCGCCGATCGATGCACTGCTGATCATGACGATTTCCGCCAGTTTAATGCGCCAGATCAGCCCGATCGCCCCGGTCACAGCCATCACCACATAGATAAACAGCGACATCCAGGCCGCCGGCACGTGGATATAAATAATGCGGTAACTATCGCCCTGCTGATAATCCGGCGGCGCTAAAATTAAACCGCCGTATAAACCGCAACCCAGTAACAGCACAAAAACGGCTGTCAACCAGGGCATTAATCGCTCGGTAAAAGCATAAAAATGAGGGGGAGAGGCCATCCGGTGAAAAAACCGGACGACCGGATCAGGAATTAACCACATGAACAAGAATTATCGGAAAAAACGCAAATTTTAAAATGGCGCATTCAGCAAAGCAAAACATAAACAAACGCAGGTATTTATTAATGCTTAAGACTTACGCACATATTCAATTGTTAAATAACTTTCATCAAGCGTTGAGAATAAAACCCTACCCTGTTATGCCTTGCAATATGAGGGCACCCAGCTGTGTTCCATGAGATGATTGGAAACGCCATTAAAATCAAAAGCTAAACCGCCTTTAATCATGTCATTAACATTAAACAGCAACGCAACTTCCGGGATGTCCCGATAGAACATGGTGTACAAAGGCGGCACCAGCCATTGTGAAATTTTTGTAGCGACAGGCCCAAGAAAATTCCGACGTTGTCCCACATGGGCAATCTCGTCAATCGTAATTTCATCCAGCAACTCTTTCATACGCTGACGGACTTCCGGTTCATCGGCCAAGATATCATCAAACAACCGGTCCAGGTGGAAGTAAAAGCTAACGCCCATTAATTCAGTAACAAACGCGGGCGCATCCATTAAAAAGCCTGGTACTTTTGGGAATTGCTCATAAATCCATTTACGCCAGCCGGTTAATGGCACCCATTCCACCTTGTCCAGGCCGCAGGTCACCAGCATTTCGTTGAACAGGCGTCCGTGGCAATATTCTTCCGCTAAATGCACCCGGCTGATTTTATCTTCAATGGTGTGGGAATTCGCCATATCGGGTACGACATCCCACGCACCATTAATGCCGACCCATTCGTGGCGGGCAAATTTGTAGATGCAGGTCAGCATCAGAGTCAATCTATCTAATGATTTAGGATCATCTTTCATCTCAAGATAGTTACGATAAAAAGCATCAGGATTAGCCAGCGGCTTGCGCAGTTTTACGGGATTTTCTTGAAAGCTAAGTAACTTCGCGCGTTTTTTGGCTAAATCCTTCTCGGCTTCCAGCAATTCACCTGCATGGTGCTGGGTAAACTCCCAATAATCGATGAAGTTCGCTTTTCTTTGTTCTTCCGTCGCCGATGTGAAAACAGATAGAAATTTACGGGAATTCATTAATAGTGACTCCGTTCTTGATAATTAATTGACCATTTTACGGGATATTACGAATTCATACTCATTTTTAATGCAGCCGCCGTAGGCCACGGCGCTAGCACCAACGCCAGCAATAGCATAGAGGTTAAAATGCTGATTTGCGCGGTCACCGGCAAACCACCGCTTGCTAACGCTACTGCATTACCGGCAAAGATTAATACCGGCACATATAAGGGCAACACCAGCAGGGACAGGATCATGCCGCCGCGCCGCAATCCCACCGTCAAAGCTACGCCGACAGCGCCGATCAGGCTTAACACTGGCGTACCGAGTAACAATGTTAACAGCAATATGCTTAACGACTGGTTAGGTAACCCCAAAAATATCGCCAGCAAAGGCGCAATCAAGATTAATGGCAAGCCGGTGGTCAACCAATGCGCCGTAATCTTGCCTAAAACCAGGACCGAAGTCGGATACGGACTTAACAATATCTGCTCCAAAGAACCGTCGTCAAAATCGGAGCGGAACAGACTGTCTAGCGACAGCATGGTCGCCAGCAAAGCCGACACCCAGATAATGCCCGGCGCAATCGCCTGTAATAATTTAGGCTGCGCACCGATTCCCAACGGAAACAAAGTAATCACCAGGATAAAAAACAGCACCGGATTGGCTATTTCCGACCGCCGCCGCATGGCCAGCACCAAATCCCGGCGCACAATGGCGCTGAATGCTTTAAACAAGGTCATCAGGATAACCTTATCCGTTGCACGTCAATCCCGTGCAGATTAATATCGTGGTGCGATGTCAACACCATCATGCCGCCAGCGGCGCAGTGTTCAGCCATGATCGATTCCATCAGCACGATGCCTTCCTTATCCAATGAAGTAAACGGTTCATCCAGAATCCATAAAATATTGTGGGTAATTAATAAGCGAGCTAATGACAAGCGCCGCTTTTGCCCGGCGGACAAGGTTTGGATCAAGGCATCGTCATAGCCGCTTAACAACACTTTTGCCATAGCTTGTTGTATGCTCAGCTTGCCGGTCTGCCCCAAAGCCAAGGCCAGTTTCAGATTTTCCAGCACCGTTAATTCCTTCTTGTGCCCGTCCAAATGGCCGACATAGGCCATATCAGCAAAATATTGCGGATTGGGCGTGGTCTCCCCGCACCAGCTTATCGTACCGCTATCCGGTTCCCGAAAACCGCACAAAATCCTGAGCAATGAAGTCTTACCGCTGCCATTTTGTCCTTCCATCAACAAGGCCTGACCAGCGTTGACGGAAAAACCCAGCCCTTCAAATAAAGTGCGGTCGTCGCGGGTGCAGCTTAGATTATTGGTGGAGAGCATGATTAACTCTTATATACATTAAGCCGTTCGCCCTGAGCTTGTCGAAACCAAGTAGGTCAGGGTGCGCGTCAGCGTTCCCTGACAAATAATAGGTCACAAAACCGCTAACGCGGCATTGTGACCTACAGAATTTTTTGCCATGATGGTTTCATAGGTTAACCTGCCGTTGCCTTATCACCTCATACAACAACACCCCGGTCGCAACCGACAAATTCAGGCTTTCAACTTGCCCCAACATCGGCAGATTAATTAATAAATCGCAATTTTCTTTGGTTAATCGTCTAAGTCCGCTGCCTTCAGCGCCGATAACCAAGACCAACGGCACGGTTAAATCGGCTTGATGGACCGTTTGCGTCGCCTCGCCTGCTGCGCCGACAATCCAGATGCCCTGCTCTTTCAGCCATCTCAATGTCCGCGCCAAATTGGTCACTTGGTACACCGGCACGGTTTCCGCCGCGCCGCTGGCGACTTTGCACACGGTCGGCGTTATCCCGGCTGAGTTGTCCTTGGTGATAATCACGCCATCTACGCCGGTTGCATCGGCAGTGCGCAGACACGCGCCCAGATTATGCGGATCCTGCACGTTATCCAGCACAAGAAATAAGGCTGTAGCCGACAACCGTTGCACAGCGTCTTTCAGTTCGCTCTCCGGCAGTTCTCCCGGTAATTCAACCTCCATGGCAATGCCCTGGTGGTTGCCGCCGTCCGCCAACCGATCCAGCTTCTTTTTGTCTGTTTTTTCAGGCTCGATCCCGATGACTTGCAGGTCATTAATCAGCTTGACTAGCCGTTTATCCGAACGCTGCGCATCCACCCACACCCGGATAATTTTATTGGCCGAATAATCCAACGCAGCCTGCGCCGCATGGATGCCGAAAAGCTTGCTTGATTTCATTAATAAATCGTGCGATTAATTCTGCATAGCCGTTTGCTATTCGGCTTTGTATGAATATTGATGTGCAGCGGAAAGTTAATACGGCTGTTGTTAATGAATATGCACTTCTCTCGACTTTACCGAATCGCCGCGCCGTAAGGTATAGTCATCCTGACTACCCGCCATTTCCGAGCCGTCGGCATTCAGTTGAATCAACGTACTTTCATCGACAATACGGTATTTTTTCCCTTCAGACTTGTCTTTGGGCATTAATTCGACGGTACGTGTATCGTCGTTCCAGCTGAATTTGCCCTTGCTGTAAAACTCTCTTGACGACGGTTTGGCAGGCTGCGTTACCAGAAGATAGTTATCGTTGCGCTTTAACGATAACGTCATCTTGATGCCGCTGCAATCCTCTTCCGTGCAGGGAAAATAACCGTAGTATACCCCACGAAAATCCGGCCCTTTCAATGACTTATCATGCCCGGCATGTTCGCTGTGCTGCAAAGCTTCACGCTGTCGCAATAACTTATCCTGCATCTGTTTATCGGATTCCGCCATTACGGGATTAATCGCAAACAACAAAAGATTAAACAATGTTAATGATAATGTTTGTTTTATTAATGAGTGCATAAGGTTACCGGATGAAGTATCAGCGAATATAGCAATACTAACGTAAATTCATCCAAAAATGTATTCCAGGATGCATACATTTCTTCGCTTTTATACGGCAATTGATAATCATTATTCTGAAATTTTTGCCATATCAGTTAAAATTTCCCGGTAATCGGCAGGCCGGTAATCCGTCAGCCATTCCGCAAAAACATTCTTTTTCCGGTAAGGATTAGCACCGAAATCCCGCAGCAATTCGTCGTGAAAATGGGTCATGTGCAGCTTGATAACCGTCGCCCGACTGGACAATGCGGGCATGAAGCTGCGTTTCCAGTCTTTAATAGCCTGGATTTCCGCCAGCATTTCTTCACGAGCGGGCAACTGGAATTTGCCTTTGAGTAAATTAACCAACCATACCGAAGCCAGATGAGAGGTCAGACTATTTGAAAATGTCGCCGCCCGGCCAATGAATGCCATGTTGGGCAAATCAGGATGGATAATGTGCCGATAAAGATACACGCCATCGTCCTCTTTCGATTTTTTGAAGACTTCCGGTAGAAAGCTGTAATTGGTTTGGTAGCCGGTACCGAAAATAACGGTATCGCAGCCGATATGGTCACCATTTTCAAGTTGAATGCCGGTTTCGGTAAAAGCTTTGATCTGGCCTTGCCGGTTTTCAATCTTTCCTTGCCTCATTAATTGATAAACCTCCTTGCGGGGAAGGAAATCCAAATTGAAAATGTCGATTTCAATCGCCTCCTCCGGTAGCACCCCGCAGGCTTTCAATGGGTACTGAAATTTGATGACCGCTTCGGTAAAGTGCCAGAAACCTTTAGCCAACCAAGGCAGATAGCTATGCAGCAGTTTTGTGCCGCTTTGCGGGCGTTGATAAGACGGCAACAATGCGCAAGCCAGACGGGTCAAATAAATCCGCCGGACATCAAGAAAATCAAGCACATCCATCGGTATCGGCCAATGCGCCTTGCGGAATACCAAAGTGACATTTTTAGCGAATTTTGCCGCATCGCCCGCGACATCCAACGCACTTTTTCCGAAGCCGACCACCGCTACTTTCTTGCCAATGACCGAAGCTGGCGACGAGTAATGCGATGAATGCAAGATTTCGCCCTTGAACTTGGTTTTCCCCGGCAGATCAGGGATAAAGGGTTCAAAATAAATACCGCTGGCGACCACAACGAAATCATATTGCTGGCTGCTTGTTTTCCCGGCTTTATCCTTAAAATGCAGCGTCCAGCTTTCATTTTTGTTTTGTTTAAGCTGGGTAATTTCTGTGTTGAAGCGAATTTTATCGAAAACATTGAAATCTTTGGCGTAATTCTCGAAATACGCCTGCAATTCCGCGCCACTCGGCACTCTAGGATAAGCCTCCGGCATGGGGTAATCGGGAATTTCGTACAAAGATTTCGGCGTCTGCAAGCCGTAAGTGTGATAACCCGCCGCCCATTGACCGCCGACCTTATCGCCTTTTTCAAAGATTTCGCAATTGAAACCTGCTTGTGTTAATAACCGTGCCGCACCCAGTCCTGTTACACCCGTCCCAATCACTGCGATGGTTTTTATTATTGTCATAGTTCACCGCCCAAAGGAAAAGGTTTATTTTGGCATTAAATGGATGCGGAAGGTAGCGAGGCAAGCTGAAAGTTTTATCTCATTTTTTTAGTCTTAAGCTAAGTTTTTAGTCAATTAATCGGTTAAAGTCATTACATATTATCCAGAATCGCCCGTTTAACTGCATCCAACTCCGGCTCAATCGTCACCATCCTGGCCGAAGCACATTGTTTGATGGCGGTGTCGGGGTCTTTCAGGCCGTTGCCGGTCAAAGTGCAGACGATTTTGCTGCCTTCGGGGATAAGGCCGGATTTAATGTCTTTTACCGCGCCAGCAATGGAAATGGCCGAAGCTGGTTCGCAGAAGATGCCTTCCAGTTGGGTCAGCAGTTTTTGCGCGGCAAGGATTTCGTCATCGGTAAACTTATCGAACCAGCCGCCGGATTCGTTGTGGGCTGCCCAGGCCAAATCCCATGATTGCGGATTGCCGATGCGGATAGCGGTGGCAACGGTTTCCGGGTTTTCGACCGGATGTCCCGCCAAAAACGGCGCCGCGCCTGACGCCTGGTAGCCGCACATCACCGGACGTTTTTTCATGACCGCCTTATGCGTGGTGGAATCAGTAGAATATTCCTTATATCCCATCCAGTACGCGCTTATGTTGCCCGCATTGCCCACAGGCAAGCAGTGGTAATCCGGCGCATCGCCCAGATCGTCGATGATCTCGAACGAAGCGGTTTTCTGCCCTTGCAAGCGGTACGGATTAATGGAATTCACAATCGTCACCGGCGCATGGCTGGCGATTTCCTTGACCAGATTCATACCCTGGTCGAAATTGCCGTTAATCTGGATAATGGTGGCATCATACATCAGGGTTTGCGCCAGCTTGCCCATCGCAATCTTGCCGTCGGGGATCAACACGAACGCCTTGATGCCCGCCCGCGCCGCATAAGCCGCCGCCGAAGCCGAAGTGTTGCCGGTGGAAGCACAGATCACCGCCTGGCTGCCTTCGGACACGGCCTGGGTAATCGCCATCGTCATGCCGCGATCCTTGAACGATCCGGTCGGGTTAAGCCCCTCAAATTTCACGTACATTTCGACATCCTTGCCGATATGTTTGGGAATGTTTTCCAATTTGATTAACGGCGTGTTGCCTTCGTTTAGGGTGATAATGCGGGTATCGTCGTTGACGGGAAGGCGGTCGCGGTAACGGTCTATCAGTCCGACATAATGTCTGTTGTTGAAAGCTGGCATGTGAGTTTTACCCTAAAGTTTCCAAGCGGATACGGTTAATTTTGCCATTGACAGTCGACAAGGCTTCGATTTCGGCAATGGCCGCATTCATTTCCTGTTCCAGGGTGATTTGGGTGAGCAGGATGACCGGCACCAGGGCGCAATCGTCCAGAGGCTTAAGCTGGATGATGGAATCGATGCTGATGTGGTGTTGCGCCAGGATGCGCGTGACATCGGCCAGTACGCCGGGTTTGTCTTCGGCATTCAGGCGCAGGTAATACGCGGTCTTGAATTGCTCCGGCGGCAACACTGGGACGTTGTGCAGGGCATCGGCTTGGAACGCCAGGTGCGGCACGCGGTTTTCCGGGTCGCTGGTCAGGGCGCGCACCACGTCGATGATGTCGGCCACGACGGCGGATGCGGTCGGTTCCGCGCCTGCGCCCGCGCCGTAATACAGCGTGGGGCCGACGGCATCGCCATAAACCAGGACGGCATTTTTCACGCCATCCACGTTAGCAATCAGACGGCGTTCTGGGATTAAGGTCGGGTGTACCCGCAATTCAATGCCCTTGGCAGTTTGGCGGGCAATGCCTAAGTGTTTGATGCGGAAACCTAATTCTTCGGCGTATTCGACATCTTCACGGGTTATTTTGGTGATGCCTTCGGTGTAAACCTTGTCGAATTGCAGCGGAATGCCGAAAGCGATAGATGCCAGAATGGTCAGCTTATGCCCCGCATCAATCCCTTCCACGTCGAAGGTCGGGTCGGCTTCGGCATAACCCAAGGCTTGCGCTTCCTTCAGCACATCATAAAAGTCGCGGCCTTTGTCGCGCATTTCGGTCAGGATGAAGTTGCCGGTGCCGTTGATAATACCCGCCAGCCATTCGATGTGGTTGCCACTCAAGCCTTCGCGGATGGCTTTAATTATCGGGATACCGCCCGCCACCGCCGCCTCAAACGCGACGATCACGCCTTGCTTGCTGGCTTCGGCGAAAATCTCGTTGCCGTGCAGGGCAATTAGCGACTTATTGGCGGTGACGACATGCTTATGCTTAGCTATGGCCGCCAACACCATGTCCTTGACCGCGCCCGCGCCACCGATTAACTCGCAGACAATTTCGATTTCAGGATCGTTAATGATGTCATACGGGTCAGTGGTCAACTCGATGCCGGTGGTGTCGCAAATCCGCTGCTTGCTTAAGTCTTTGGCGGAAGCGCGGGCAATCACAATCTGCCGCCCTGCTCTTCTGGCGATTTCTTCCGCATTTCGTTTTAGCACATTAACCGTGCCGCCGCCGACCGTACCCAAGCCGATAATGCCTATTTTTACGGGTTTCAATTCAAACTCCAGTATTAATGAGATTTATAATTAATTGGCATTATACAACCCCATCCTTCTTCATCATCTGCTTAATGCCCCTGATCGCCTGCCGTGTTCGGTGTTCGTTTTCTATTAAGCCAAAGCGAACATGGTCGTCGCCGTATTGCCCGAAACCGATACCGGGAGCGACAGCGACTTTGGCTTCTATTAGTAATTTTTTAGAAAATTCCAGCGAACCCAAAGTTAAATACGGCTCAGGGATTTTTGCCCATACAAACATGGTCGCTTTCGGTTTTTCCACCGGCCAGCCGATGGAATTCAGTCCTTCGCACAGCACGTCGCGGCGTTTACGGTACATTTCTGAAATTTCGTGGACGCAATCTTGCGGGCCTTCCAGCGCGGCGATAGCGGCAATTTGTATCGGCGTAAACGTGCCGTAATCGAGGTAGGATTTGATCCGCGCCAACGCACCGACCAGCTCCTTGTTGCCACACATGAAGCCGACACGCCAACCCGGCATGTTGTAACTTTTGGACATGGAGAAAAATTCGACGGCAATATCCTTCGCACCCGGCACTTGCAAGATTGACGGCGCAACGTAGCCGTCGAACACGATATCTACATAAGCGATGTCGTGTACGACCCAGATGTTGTGCTCCTTAGCTAGCGCGATAATTTTTTCGAAAAAATCCAACTCCACGCAACCGCTGGTGGGATTGCCGGGGAAATTCAGGATCAGCATCTTCGGCTTCGGCCAGGATTCGGTAATGGCCTTTTCCAATTCCTCAAAAAAATCCACATCTGGAATTAATGGTACATGGCGCACGTCTGCGCCTGCAATCACCACGCCGTAGGGATGAATAGGATAAGCTGGATTCGGTACCAATACGGTATCGCCAGGGCCTAAGGTCGCCAGCGCCAAGTGCGCCAAGCCTTCCTTGGAACCGATGGTGACAATGACTTCTTTGTCCATGTCCAAATCGACATTGAAGCGCGTTTTATACCAGTTGCAAATCGCCCGCCGTAAGCGCGGAATGCCTTTGGAAACGGAATAACGGTGGGTATCCGGACGCTTAGCGGCTTCCAGCAGCTTATTTAAAATGTGATCCGGCGTCGGCTGGTCTGGGTTACCCATGCCGAAGTCGATGATGTCCTCGCCCGCCGCTCGCGCTTTAGCCTTCAGTTCGTTGACGATGTTGAAAACGTATGGCGGCAGGCGGCTGATGCGTTGAAATTGTTCCATTAATAGCTCTTGTGAATTCCGTGTTAATGTTATTGTAAAACGTTCTAAGGTACTGTTAGTGATAGCCGTTGTCAATGTGGTTTCATGCGCATTAAGCTTTGTACGCGGCGGCAGGGGAAACAACGGGCTATTTATTAACATTACCGGGCGATGAAAATACTGTGGCTGTTTTTTTAGTGGCTATCAACCTTGTTTACAACGAAGCCAATATCACTTATGCAGCCAGTCATTAATGACTCATTAATTGCTCAACCCTCGCCAAATCTTCAGCTGTATCCACGCCCGCAGGCGGCGTAGCGTCGATAATATTAACCTTGATACGCTCGCCATACCAAAGGATGCGTAATTGTTCCAATGCTTCTACCGTTTCCAACACAGACGGCTCCCATGAGCAATATTTTCTTAGAAATTCAACGGTATAACAATACATGCCGATATGCCGGTAATAATCGATTTTTCCGCTCGGCTGCTTATTTGCCGCAAAGCCGTCTCTGTCCCACGGTATCGGGGCACGGCTGAAATAGAGCGCGTTGCCATCATTGTTAATCACAACCTTAACAGCATTAGGATTGAATATTTCCGCTTCATCGTGAATTTTCGCCGCCAGTGTGGCAATACCCGCTTGCTGCTGGTTTGCTAAAGTTTCCGCCAAACCAAAAATTAATGCCGGAGGAATTAATGGCTCATCACCTTGTACATTAACGATAACTTCGTGGTCAGCCCATCCGCACAGTTCGGCCACTTCGGCAATGCGTTCCGTGCCGCTTTGGTGGTCTACCCTGGTCATAACAGCTTTAATGCCAAGTACGCTCACCGCATTAATAATCCGCTCGTCATCGGTGGCAACAACGATGTCTTCCGCACCAGCCTGCAATGCTTTTTCGCAGACATGGGCAATCATCGGTTTACCGGCAATCATTAATAGCGGCTTGCCCGGTAAGCGCGTGGAAGCGTGGCGGGCGGGAATCACAACTTTAAAACGCGGGGTCATTTGTACAGCTTATCGGCTTCTTCCAGGCTCAGCGTACGCGCTTCGTCTTCCAGCATGACGGGAATGTCGTCTTTAATGGGGAAAGCCAAGCGGTCGGCGCGGCAAATTAATTCCTGCTTGGCCTTATCGTAAATTAATCGGCTTTTGCACAATGGGCAAGCCAGGATATCGAGTAATTTTTTATCTATCATGCTGTCGTTTGATTAATAAATTCAAGAATTGCTGTTTGAAGGCGGGTTCCGGTTTTGCCTTGATCGGCACATACCAATGCTGTTCTCCGGCGAATCCGGTACATTTTACCGCATCCTTTTCCGTCATCAGCACCGGATTGGCGTCATTAAAAAATATGTCGTCGGCTTTAAACCGATAATGATCGGGAAAACCGTGCGTGGTACAGGACAACCCTGCCGATTTAAGCAAGTTAAAAAAACGTTCCGGGTTGCCGATGCCTGCCAGCGCATGACAGTTAAGTTTTTGAAACGACTGTAAAGATTGCTGTACGCCGGTACTTAGATTAATCGCTGTATCGCCAACAAAATGCATGGCGAATTCGTGGTCGGCGTATTTTTCACCATTAACCACCACCAAATCGACGCTGGTTAGCCGCTCAATCGGCTCGCGCAACGGACCTGCGGGCAGGCAATAACCGTTGCCGAACCCCCGTTCGCCGTCGATGACGGCTATTTCGATATCCCGCTGCAAGCGGTAATGTTGCAAGCCATCGTCCGACAGGATAATGTCACAAGCCGATTCGGTCAGTAATTTTTGCGCCGATTCGACTCTGGATGGCCCAACCATAACCGGAGATCGGGTTTGTCTGGCCATTAATAAAGCTTCATCGCCCACCTGTGCGACATCGCTATGCGCATTAACCAGCACCGGCCAGCTGCTGGCGTCTCCGCCGTAGCCACGACTGATAATGCCCGGCTGGTAACCTTGTTCGATTAATAACTCGGCAAGCCACATTGTTAATGGCGTTTTACCGGTGCCGCCAACGGTAATATTACCGACCACAACGACAGGAACGGACACTTTGTGCGACTTTAAGATGCCTTTACGGTACAGCAAGCGCCTTACGCGCACAATATCCGAGAAAATATAAGCAAAAGGCAATAGCAAAATACCGAGAAATGCATCTTTGTACCAAATATCCAGCGCCCAACGAGCGAGCGTTCGTTTCATTCCTCTTCTTTCAATTCGCTCGTGGCAAAGCTGATGTGGTTGAAACCATTGGCGCCAGCCACATCCAGCGCCATCATAACCGCTTTGTTAGGCGTGTTGTCGTCTGCCTTAATGATGAATGGTACATCTTTCGCCTGCACTGCCTGCCTGACGATCGCAGAAGTTAAAGCCTGCCGGTTATCGCCGGGAGGAATCCGCTGACTGGCGCCGTCGCTGGCGATCAGGTTATAGGTTCCTTTGGCGTCTATCTCTAAAGTGACGGTTTTAGGATAATCTTCGGATTCCGCCCCTTTGGCTTCGGGCAGATTGATTTTTAATTCGGTTTGCCGGGAAAAGCTGGTAGTCACCATGAAAAAGATTAACAGCAAAAACACCACGTCAATCATTGAAGTAATTGATATATCTACTTTTTCTCTTTTTCTGCGTTGGAATTTCATTAGGATTCTTCGCGATGTCCGTGCAGTATATCTATTAATTTTAACGCTTCAGCCTCCATGTTGACGACGTATTCATCAACCAGCCCTTCAAAATAACGATGAAACATCAAGCTGGGAATACCGACTGTTAAACCCGCCGCCGTGGTGATTAATGCCACGGAAATACCGCCCGCCAGTACACTGGGATCTCCCGACCCGTGCTTGACCAGGGCATTAAAGACCTCAATCATACCGAACACCGTCCCCAACAAACCCAACAACGGCGTAATCATGGCAATGGTGCCGAGCGTATTGAGAAATCGCTCCAAATCGTGCACAACCGCGCGACCCGATTCCTCAATGCATTCTTTCATGACTTCCCGACCATGCTTATGGTTGGCAAGACCCGCCGCCAAAATGCAACCTAAGGGCGAACTGACTTTTAACCGCCTTAGCACCGGTTCATCCAGCTTATTCTCACGGAAGAGCGACCATACCTGCGGCACCAGTTCCGGCGGCAGAATTTTCTTTTTTTGTAGCGACCAAAAACGTTCAATGATGATTGCCATCGCTACGACTGAACAAATAATGATCGGCCACATCAGCCAACCGCCGCTTTTTATGATTTCAAACACAACAATTTCCGGTAATAGTCATTAATGATTAATATTTTGGCAAAGAAGCATACAAGTTATCCATAAATTTGCCGTCCAGCATGGCAAGATAGTCCGGTCAAGCGCTCTCCACGCTGTAACGACTGCTTTTAAGTGTAGCAATCATCTTCTTTTCCTACCCCACAAAGGGCAATTATATAGGCAATTGCGCAAGAGATGGCAGCTGCTGAATAAATCACATGCGCGCCATATAAATCCCAGTAGCGACCGCTAAGCAGACTGCCGATCATGCCCCCTAAACCGAAACTCAAACTGTGGTACAACGCCTGTCCCTTGCTTTGATGCTGGCGGTCAAAATAACGCTGAACAAAATGGATGGCGGCAATATGTACACCGCCGAAACTGGCCGCATGCAATAGCTGCGCCATTAATAAAATCCACAAAACATCTACGTAAGCGCCGATTAATAGCCAGCGGATGGCCGCAAAAGCAATGCTGCACAACAGAATGCTACGCAAGGAATATCGCTTCAATAACCCTTTCATGAACAAAAACAAGACGATTTCCGCAATAACGCCCAACGACCACAGCAAGCCCGTCGTCGTTGAGGAATAGAAGTGTTCCTTTAGATAAATCGAATAAAACACATAATAAGGCGCATGGGCAACCTGAATTAATACATACACCAGTAAAAAAGCAATGACACCCGGTTGTTTAATGATGCTGATTAATCTGATGGGAGTTTGTCCGGCATGAACGATTTTTTCCGGTGGTGTCGCCAAAGCCGCCAGCCAGTTCATTGCCAATAATCCTGTCACCAGAACCGGCAGCAACTGTACCGGCTGGCTATCTAACAGGCGACCAACTCCCATTACCGCCAGAATAAATCCTACCGATCCCCACAAACGAACACGGCTGTACCGGTGCGAATCACTGTGCAAATGCGCCAGTGTAATTCCTTCATACAACGGCAACGGCGCGTTCCAAAAAAAGCTGAAACACACTGTTAACACAGCAAATTCCAGGTAATTCGTTGCCGTCAAAAACCAGGCGAACAGTATCGCTGAAAAGAAAGATGTCCACCGGATGATGTGCAGCGCTTGCTGGTTACGGTCGGCAATCCAGCCCCACAGGTTGGGCGCAATGATTTTAACGCCCACCAGCAAAGCCGATAACTGCCCGATTTGCACCGGATTAAAGCCTTTGGCTTGCAGGTACAGGCTCCAGTAAGGGATGAACGCGCCCAGCGTGGCGAAATAGAACAGGTAAAAGCTGGACAAACGCCAATAGGGAATGGGCATTGATTAATGAGTGGCTATAGATTAATCCGCTTATTTTAGGCGGATTTTTTTGTTCAGCCTAATTTGAAGAATATCTGTTGTCGGCGAACCCATGCCCTTAATATGGGTAAGCCTAAGAATTAATTGGATAACGGCTAATCAATATGTGCTACAATTTTAAAAACTGCAGCACACTATTAATAGATTTAAACCATGCGAAACTTAAACATCAGAGAAATGCGCGAACTGCTCGGCAAACTGGACAGTCTGGTTGAGCAAGAGCAGGAACTTATCATTACGCGTAACAAACAGGCTATTGCCCGAATTCTGCCGGCAACCCCGGCAAAACCACGGCCAAGCCACGTCGCATTGCGGGCTAAACAACAAATTTCCTCTACCGCCGCCGACGAATTAATCCGCCAAGACCGGGATGAGCGATAAACTAAACGTTTACCTCGACACCAGCGTTCTCGCCAAATGGTATCTACCCGAACAAGATTCGGATAACGTTGCGGATTACATCGCCAACCTAGAGGATGCAGTTATTAGCACATTAACTAAAACGGAAATGCGCTGTTTGTTGGCGCGAAAAAAGAGGATGCATGAACTCACCTCCGAGTTGGAAACGCAAATTTACGAAACCTTCTTGGAAGACATCAATCAACGGCATTTAACATTACTGCCAGCGGAAGACAAACACCTGGAAAGCGCCACCCATCTCATCGCCATGTTACCCGAACATGCTTTGCGCACCTTGGATGCTCTGCACCTTGCCATTGCCCAGCATCACGGCTTACAACGTATTGCTACTGCCGATACCCTTTTTGCGAAAGCGGCGGAAGCACTGGGATTTCAGGTGGATTTGTTTTGTTGATTTATTTACGCGCTTGCTTAACCACTCTACCCTTCACTTTGTTCAGAGTATCGTACAGCATTTAAAACTTGACTGGCTTTCGATGAACTTCAGTTAATTAAATATGTAACATGACTTATGATGCAACATAACCTGAAATTGCACCATAAACCATTAGTAAAACACCAAAAATCTGTTCGCTTATTCCGCCAATTGAGACTTCCTTTATTTTTGAATCGATTTTTTCTAGTGCCAGCTTAGTATCTTGTATTTTAATATTTAACTCATTCGAACAGCGATCAATTTTAGCATTAAGGTCCTTAGATTGCAGTTCAATATCTCTCTTTATCGTTTCAATTTGATCTTGAAGATATTCGAGTTTTTCTTCGATGCTTATTGGATTTCGGCTAACGGAAGCTTTTGCGGTTGCTGAAGATATTGCTATTGAGGCCCCATGTGCTTGAACTACTACAGAACGCTTAATTAGCGGAAATTCCTGTAAATAGTTTGAAAAAATTGAAAATAATTTTTTATCGTTGATTATGCCAATATTGGAATCAATTGAATGCAAAATAAATAAACCACCAATAATTTGTGAGGCTAGTGATAAAAATTTGTCTGTACTGCTCGCAATAAAAGAAAAGTAGTAAATTAGCAGGAAGCGCGTGAAAATTAACAGCAAAATACCAAAAAGCGGCCATGCTCTCCATAACCATTTTAAAAGTCTGATAATAGCTTGCATTCTTGATTGTTATCTCAAAACTGCCAATCCTGAATCAACACCCAAACACTGCGCCCTATGCCGCAAGTAATGATCCATCAATACAATTGCCATCATGGCTTCGGCGATGGGCGTGGCGCGAATGCCGACACAGGGATCGTGGCGGCCTTCGGTGACGACTTCGACCGGCTCGCCATGAATATTGATGCTGCGGCCTGGAAGCCGAAGGCTGGACGTGGGCTTGAGCGCGATGCTGGCGGTGACCGGCTGACCGCTGCTGATGCCGCCTAAGATACCGCCTGCGTGGTTGCTCAAAAAACCGTCCGGCGTAATTTCGTCGCGGAATTGAGTGCCTTTAGTATTAATGCAATCGAAGCCGCCGCCTATTTCCACACCTTTTACCGCATTAATGCTCATTAATGCATGCGCCAAATCCGCATCCAGGCGGTCGAAAATGGGTTCGCCCAAACCCGGCGGCACGTTAGTGGCAACGACTTCAATCCGTGCACCGATGGATTCGCCTTCTTTGCGAAGCGCATCCATGTACTTTTCCATTTCCGGCACTTTATTAATATCAGGGCAGAAGAAGGGGCTGTTATCAATGATGTCCCAATCGATTTTTTCAATCTTAATTGGGCCGAGTTGTGACAGGTAACCCCTTATCTCAATATTGGCGACTTCACGCAGGTATTTCTTGGCAATGCCGCCTGCCGCCACGCGCATGGCGGTTTCCCGCGCTGAGGAACGACCACCGCCGCGATAATCGCGGAAGCCGTACTTTTGATGATAAGTGTAGTCTGCGTGTCCGGGGCGGAAGGTCTCGGCGATTTTGCTGTAATCTTTGGAGCGCTGGTCGGTGTTTTCGATGATTAATCCTATCGGCGTACCGGTAGTTTTGCCATCAAAGACACCAGACAAAATCTTCACCTCATCGGCTTCGCGCCGCTGCGTGGTATGGCGTGATGTGCCGGGTTTACGCCGATCCAGATCGTGTTGTAAATCAGCTTCGCACAGTTCCATGCCCGGCGGGCAACCGTCTACGATGCAGCCGATGGCCGGGCCGTGGCTTTCACCGAATGAAGTGACGGTAAATAATTTTCCTATGGTGTTTCCAGACATGTTAATTCAATGCATTAATGAAATCGTCGTGGTATTCATTGACTTGCGCAACCGTCAGCAAGAAAACGCCGTCACCGCCGCGGTCGAACTCCAGCCAATAAAACGGCACCTGCGGCAAGACGTTTTGCAGGGTTTCGGCGCTGCTGCCTACTTCCACTATTAATATCCCATGCGGGGTTAAAAAATCTTTGGCTTGCGCTAATATGCGCAGCACGATGGCTAATCCGGCCTTTTCAGCCACTAAACCCAGTTTTGGCTCGGCGTGAAACTCCGGCGGCAAATTCCGCCATTCGTCCGCATGCACATAGGGCGGATTGCTGATGATGACGTCGTACAAATCGTCGGGCAAACTGTCGAACAAATCGGATTCGTACAAAATCAGCTCTTCGCCGAACCGGTGTTTGTCGACGTTAATTTCCGCCACGGCCAGGGCGTCCGGAGATATATCGACCGCATCCACTTCCGCTTCCGGAAAGGCGTAGGCACAGGCTATGGCGATACAGCCGCTACCGGTGCACAAATCCAGAATCCGCGCAACCTGGTCTTCTTCAATCCAGGGTGTAAAGCGTTGCTCGATTAATTCCGCCATTGGCGAACGCGGCACCAGCACACGTTCATCCACATAAAATGACAGCCCGGCGAATACCGCTTCATGCGTTAAATAAGCGGCAGGCTTGCGTTCGTTAATACGGCGTTCGAATACCGACAGAATGGCTTGCCGCTCGTCCTGAGTTACTGCCGATTGCAGGTAAAACTCGCTTAAGTTGTAGGGCAGATGCAAGGTGTGCAACGTTAAAGCGGCAGCTTCGTCCAGCGCTGTCGCCGTGCCGTGACCGAAATTTATTTTTGCTTCGACGAACCGGCTGGCGCCCCAGCGAATGAAATCTCTGATTGTCGACAATGACGACAAATTATCCGGCAACGTAACCATAAGCTGATTAATCAGGAGAAAACAGTCATTTTAAACCAATGCGGCTCTTTCTGCCGCATTATTAATAGCTTAGATCAGCTAAACGGCCTAGTCTTCCGTTCTTGCCGCCGCCTGTCTAGCTTGTTCCTGCAAGGCGGACATCTCCGCGTTCAATTTCGCCATGAAATCCTGCTTGTTACCGCCCCACAGCAAAGGTTTACCGACAAAAGCATCGATAAAAAACGGAGCCAGCACAATTTCGCCTTTCGGCAGGGATTTACCCAAGCCGTAAAAGAAAACCGGCGTTACCGGCACTTGCGGGCGCATGGCAACGATTGAAGCGATGCCGTTTTTCATTCTCCCCATGTTTTCCGGCTCGCCGCGTGTGCCTTCGGGAAAAAAGATTAATACGGCGTTACGATCCAGCGCAGCTAAAACCAGCTTCAAGACATCCCGGCCTGATGCTGCTTCGTTCCGATTAATGGGAATAATGCCGATAATGTTTAACGCAAACCATTTTAAAAATCGGTTCGTTAAAAAATAATCCGCCGCCGCTACGGGATGAACGTTTGCAATCGCATTCTGCGGAAATAAGGACATTAACGCCAAGGCGTCCAGATGGCTGTTATGGTTGGCGACAATCAATGCCGACCCATGGGTGATTAACCGTTCACGATGGCGGACATTAATACCCAATACAATCGATACCAACGGTTTTACAACCAGCAGGTAAAACAGGTAACGCAGCATGGCGGCTTAATAGTGCAGATAGTAGACGAAATGAAAAAATAAAGGCGCGGTATAGGTTAAGCTATCCAGTCGGTCCAAAATGCCGCCGTGTCCGGGCAGGATGCTGCCGCTGTCTTTTACGCCCAGATCCCGTTTTAGGGCAGAGATTGTGACATCGCCGATGAATCCGGCAAGGCCGATTAATGCGCCTGCCGCGATGGCTTCGTACAGGCTTAATGGCGTCAATGATGGCGCTACTAGCGCTGCCAGGCACACCGTTGTTAATACGCCGCCGATAAATCCTGCGACAGTCTTGCCAAGACTGACTTTAGGGATGATCTTCCGTTTGCCGAAGGTTTTACCCCAAATGTACTGACTGACGTCATTAATTTCCGTCAAAAACACCAGATAAATCAGTAATCCGGCAACGCCGCCAACAGGGTTCTTAGCTTCCGGCAATACCAACAGATACGCCATGTGGCTTAAACTGAACACAGTAATCATTAATCCCCAATGCAAAGTTCCGATGGCGCGGAGGAAACCCTGAGTTTCGCCGATTAATACCATCCGCATCGGTAAAATCAGTAACATATAAACGGGTATGAAAATGATAAACATGCCGTACCAATTTTGCCAAACCCAATAATACTGCACGGGAATAGCCAGATACGCCCATAGCAACACCCGATGATCGGCGCGGCGGGTAGGAATTAAGGAAAGATACTCCTTAAACGCCAGAAAGCTGACGATACCGAACACCCAAACCGATATGGTGCGATTAAACAACAAAGCTACGGCAAACACAGAGACAATCCACCACCAGGTGCGTACTCGTTGCCGCAGCTCACAGTAATCCTTTTGCGGCTTGAGTTTGACCAAGGCAAGGGAAACCGTACTGGCAAGCGCCAGCAGGCCGAGCATCGTCATTAATGCGATGTTGACGCTATTGGGGAAATGTTGCCAGTTCATGCGTTAACTTATGAGTTAACTTCAGCCAGCGCCTTGCGCGCCCGGTTGTAGCTGGTCGCCAGCGTTAACAGTAAAATCACGGCAAATAGCTCATTCATCCAGGCTGCTGGCGGCAATCCCAAACCGAGCGCCAACGCAATCACAGCAAACACAAAAGCTCGGTCGCTTTTTCCCATCGGCCCGTCGTAACGGCGGGAAGCGCCGATTTGCACGGCGACCACGCCGGTCATTTCGCTGATGACCGCGGCAATAACAAACAGCACGATAAGCCATCCCGCCACTTCCGGCAGTAAGGCAAACGGAAGGTAAAGCGCTGCGTCGGACCAGCGCGCCACTATTTTTCGCGAAAGCTGAAATGGGGTCCAATCCGATTTCAGCAGCGAAAAATGACGTGGCGAGTTTGCCTTCGGCGGCCTGCGTTCGTCCCGCTACAGCCCAAAACACAAAA
>VGVA01000019.1 GCA_016874115.1 Gammaproteobacteria bacterium | reverse complement strand
GCGAAAAATAATGAATTCCTTGACCCAAGTTGAACAGTTGGAGTAAAAGTTTACCTTCACCGATGCGTTCGATTTTAAGTGTTCAAGTTCGACCAGAATCAGCGTTCAAATTAATCAGAATACGCAGAGCAAGCGCATCAACCGTTCGATGAGCTGTGTGTGCAGCGCCTGGAGTAGTTCGATCGTCGGGGCGCTTGGCGATTAAGGATGTTCTGTCATCGGCTATTGACACATTACTTGTGTTTGAGGCGGGGCGTTAGCTATTGTATCGACTTAATTATTGTCTATTAAAAAAAGGCCGGTATCATCTGAATGGATTAAATCCGATTAGCGTTTTTGAAGATACTAAGATTGAACGTTTTTATTTAGCGTCGAAGTGGTAAAAAATTCCCATCGCTGGTTACATTAGTCAATTTGTATGTCAATTTTGAATGACTGCTATGAAGAAATTTATCCCTGGCGAGTGAGCTTCTAGAAAGGGTCGGGTAAGGGAATTGAAAAATTTCGTATTCTTTAATAAGTATAGCATCCAGATTTCCGTTACGTTTCAGCATCAAAAGCATGACGGAATATTTAAGCATATCCTTGCGTTTGCTATAGCATTTCGACTTCCGCCGCAGCCTCGCCAGGAAATGCTGGAACGGGCTGTTGTAGCCCTTGACCGTGTAAGTTTCGGCTTTAGATTGGGTATGGAGGTCGGGCGGGACGAAGTTTCCATAGGGCTTCCAGTAGTCGGTCATGACGTCGGTTATGTCGTTGTTTTTGATTGAATCCCAAAGCTTTCGTCCCGTATTGGTGTCGCGGGAACCCACTTCGCAGCCGAGGAACCGCCGCCCATTTCGATCAACAGCCATCCAGATCCAGCAATAGTTTTTTTAGCGCCTATGTAAGTGTGCATCTCGTCCATTTCAACCACTTCGACACCCGCCGCCGAGCGGATGGCCTCAATCGACTCGCCATGCGCTCTAATCCAGTTGTACACGGCGACATGGCTACATTTCAAGAACCGGCCAATGGAGCGGAAGCCCAGCCCCTCAAGGTACAGCTGCAGGGCTTCGCGCTTGGTCGCCGCGCTTATCCGGCGTTGCTGGACAGTGTGCCTGTACCCGCACGACTTGCATTTGTGCCGCTGTTTCCCTTTGACTATGCCGTCTTTGCTGCAATCTGTCGAACTACACTTGGGGCAATTCATAAATAGGCGCTCTGCTTTGAAAAGCACCTATCTTACTAGTAGGTATACTTATTTAACAATACCCGAAAATCCTTATTGGCAGTACCTGTGCGGCGAGCGCTTCTTCCAGCATCGGTTGCCCTGTCACCCGACCTCGTTGATCCGGTGGCGCAACCGGATCGGCGAGGCGATTGCAAATGGCTGTTTTCGATGACCATCCAAGCGGGGGTTGACACCCGAACCGTCAATCCCAATGATTTCCAGTCGGTCACGGTGGACAGCACCGTGCAGGTGAAGGCCGTCACCTACTCGACCGACGGCAAGTTGTATCCGCTATACCGAGCGTTTGGCAGAAGCCGGCATTGAGGCCTCGGTCGGCAGCGTCGGCGATTCGTATGATAATGCCCCTTCAGCAAGCTCAGGACAGGCTTGGCCGATACCATTAACGACTTATACAAAACCGAAGTAATCTACAGGCAATCCTGGAAAAGCCGTGAGGCGGTAGAATTAGAAACGCTAAAATGGGTAGACTAATTCAACCACCGGCGATTATTGGAACCCATCGGCAATATTCCACCAACCGAAGCTGAACAAAGGTATTATGAACAATTAACCGAGTCTGCAAAAGCAGCATGACTCTCAATAATCGGCCTCCGAGAAATTAGGGGTGGTTCACTTTCGGATTTCCCTTGCGGGATATCACTACCATAAAACGGCCAAATTTTAAACGGACATTTCGTTGGATAAATTCAGCATTCCCCGCTTCTCTATAAAGCCAACAATTTCGCCTAGACCCTGGCCTGTTTTCAAATTACTGAAAACAAAAGGCCTTTCGCCGCGCATCTTTTTCGCATCCCTGTCCATCACCTCCAGCGATGCGCCGACATAAGGGGCGAGGTCGATTTTATTAATGACCAGCAAATCAGAGCGGGTGATGCCGGGGCCGCCTTTGCGCGGGATTTTGTCGCCTGCCGACACGTCGATGACATAGATGGTCAAATCGGCCAGTTCCGGGCTGAAGGTGGCGCTAAGGTTATCGCCACCGCTTTCCACCATGATGAAGTCGAGGTCGTCGAACTTTTGGCTGAGTTCATCCACCGCCGCCAGATTCATCGAGGCATCTTCCCGAATGGCGGTATGCGGACAGCCGCCGGTTTCCACGCCCAGAATCCTTTCTTCCGGTAGGGCCTGGCTGCGGATCAGAAATTGCTGGTCTTCACGGGTGTAGATGTCGTTAGTGACCACGCCGATTTGGTAATCGCCGCGCATGGCCTTGCACAAGGCATCAACCAACGCAGTCTTGCCGGAACCGACCGGCCCGCCGATGCCGACTCTTAAGATGGGTTTTTCGTTCATGGGGTTATCTCGGTTTTGGATATTTCATTTAATTGTTTGCGTGTATTAAGCTATCATCTTGCAAAATAAGATTTACATCGTTCAGACGCTATATGGCTATCTCATATTCGGGATCAATTAGAAGTGCTTGGCGATAACATTCCGCAGCTTCACCGTACATCTTTTTAGAGACAAGATACCCGCCTAAATTATACCAAGCCTCATCAAGGCAACCTTTCGCACAGTTGGTAGCCTGACGAGCAAGTGTTTCGGCTCGTTCTATATCTCCATTTTGGGAGGCAGATGAACCAGCATAAATTAGAAATGTCGCATCGTCTGGGTCTAACTCGTGCGCTTTCATAAATATCCGTTCCGCACCTACAAAATCGCCTTTCGCTACCAATAAATGACCACGTTGAGCAATCACAAAGGGTAACTTGTCTTTAGGGGTGATAGGCTCTGCACGATCCAATGCTGCTTCGGCTTCCGAATATTGAGACAGCGAAATCAAGTTACAAGCATATATTACAAGCGTTGGCGCATGATTCGGATGATTTTTTAAGTAGCGCTCGCAAAGAAAACGAGCATACCCAATCTGATTTTTTTCATCTGCCGATAGAATAGCTTGGTATAAAGTTTCGTCGTTGAACATAAATATCAAGAATTAAAATTTTCAACAATTCATCATCCCCATACTCTGTTTGGGAACGATACTCTAATTTTAAAGATAAAATCTTTTAATAGGTGTTATCAGTTTCTTTCACGATCACGACCTAAACAACCGCGAATACTGCATCTCATGCCGACTACTGGCGAGTGCTACGCCAAAGGCACCGCCGCCGAGTTCGTCATCCGATAATGCCAAGGCTTTTTCTACCAAAGCCGGAATGGCTTCGGTTAATTCCAATAACAGTTGTTGCCCGGCCACCTGACCTAACGGCACCAGTTTGACGGCACATAAGACTTGGTTTTCCAGCCAGCTCCATACGTAACCAGTTAAAGTTTGCGCTTTGTTAATGCGCCACTGGATAGCGGCGTAGGCAAAAACCGCCGCCAAGCTGGTATCGGTACTTCTAATCCAGTCTCGCATTTCAGTAAACCCAAGCGAAGTCAGCAGTCTGGCCAGGGCTTGTCCGCATTGGCGGTCTTCCAGGCGCAGTTCCACCGTTTCCCGGTAGGCCAATAGGGTGCGGCTCCAGTTTAAAACCTCGGTCTGGTCGTTGCCTTGCCAAGCTTGGTAGAGGCGCGCCAATATCGGCAGGTCGGTGTAAGTTAAGGTGGTTTGCATTAGGCCGATTAGCCATTCGCGCACGTCAATGCTGGTCGTCAGCCAGCCGTCGGCCACCGCGCTTTCCATGCCTTGGGAGTAGCTGTACATGCCAATCGGCAGGCTGGGGCTGACCAATTGCAGCAGGCGCAGCAGGGCAACATCAGTGTCCATGCTGGTGGTACGCGCCCGCTTCCGGCTCGAACGGCAGGGATTGATGTTCGACCGTTAATCCCAAACCTGCCAGCATTTGGTCGAGGACGTGGTCAGCCTGATAGCGCAGTTCGCCATCCAAGATTTGCAAGGGAATGTGGCGGTTGCCGAGGTGGTAGCAGGCGCGGGCGAACAGCAAGGGATCGGGGCAGCGCACCACAGATAAGGCTTCCGCCGCCGCTTTCACCCGCACCCGGTAGTTGTCGTGGCCTTGGAGTACGTAACCGTGCTTGATCGCCTGCCCGCGTGGCAGGAAGATGCCGACTTCCTTGCCTTTGTCGGTGCGTCCCAGCAAACGGCATTTTTGCCGGGCATCAAACGGCAGGGTGACAGCATCGTCGGTCTCGGCGCTTTCGTTTGTAAGCTCGGTCAGTTTCAGCATGGTCAGAACAGGAAATAACGCTGGGCGAAAGGCAGCACCGTGGCCGGTTCGCAGGTTAGCAACTGGCCGTCGGCACGCACCGCGTAGGTTTGCGGATCGACTTCCATAAGCGGTTGGTAGGCGTTACGGATCATGTCTTTTTTGCCGATGTTCCGGGTGTTGCTGACTGTGCCGATCAGTTTATTTAGCTTTAAACTCTTTGCAATATTATCTTCTACGGCAATTCTGGAGAGAAAAAACATTGAGGTTAAAGCCGACGCCGTACCGAAACCGCCGAACATGTGCCGGTAATGCACCGGTTGCGGGGTTGGAATGGATGCATTAGGGTCGCCCATTGGCGCGGCGGCAATGCAGCCGCCTTTTAAAATCAAGCTTGGTTTGGCGGCGAAAAAGGCCGGTTGCCACAGCACCAGATCGGCCAGTTTGCCGACTTCAATAGAACCGACTTCATGGGCAATGCCGTGGCTGATCGCTGGGTTGATGGTGTATTTAGCGATGTAGCGTTTGACGCGGAAGTTGTCGTTTCTTGACGTATCTTCGGGCAACGCGCCGCGTTGATTTTTCATCTTATCCGCCGTCTGCCAAGTGCGGATAATAACCTCACCCACGCGCCCCATCGCTTGCGAATCCGACGAAATCATCGAAAACGCGCCCAGGTCGTGCAATATATCCTCGGCGGCGATGGTTTCGCGGCGAATGCGCGATTCGGCAAAAGCAACATCTTCGGGTATATCCGGATCAAGGTGATGGCACACCATCAGCATATCCAGGTGTTCGTCCACGGTATTAATGGTATAAGGCCGGGTCGGGTTGGTGGACGATGGCAGCACGTTGGGCAGGCCGCATGCCTTGATGATGTCCGGCGCATGGCCGCCGCCCGCGCCCTCGGTGTGGTAAGTGTGGATAGTGCGGCCTTTGAAGGCGGCGATGGTATCCTCAACAAAGCCCGATTCGTTCAGCGTGTCGGTGTGAATGGCAACCTGTATATCGTATTTTTCGGCGACGAACAGACAGCAGTCGATGGCGGCGGGCGTAGTGCCCCAGTCTTCGTGCAGCTTTAAACCCATTGCCCCGGCGCGGATTTGCTCTTCCAACGCGGCAGGCAGACTGGCGTTGCCTTTACCGAGCAGTCCGAAATTCATCGGCATGTTATCCAACGCACGTAACATTTGATGGATGTGCCAAGGCCCCGGCGTACAGGTGGTGGCGTTGGTGCCGGTAGCCGGCCCCGTGCCGCCGCCGATCATCGTGGTCACGCCGGACATCAGTGCTTCTTCCACCTGTTGCGGGCAGATGAAATGGATATGGGCGTCAATGCCGCCCGCCGTCAGAATCTGGCCTTCCCCGGCGATGATTTCAGTCCCCGGCCCGATCACGATATCGACACCCGGCTGGGTATCGGGATTGCCAGCCTTGCCGATGCCCGCGATACGCCCATTCTTGATGCCGACATCGGCCTTGACGATACCCCAGTGATCAATGATGAGGGCATTGGTGATGACCGTATCCACCGCCGTCAGGTTATCCAGTTGGCTTTGCCCCATGCCGTCGCGGATCACCTTGCCGCCTCCGAATTTGACCTCATCACCGTAGATGGTAAAATCTTTCTCGACTTCCAAAATCAAGTTGCTGTCGCCCAGGCGCACTCGATCGCCCGTGGTCGGGCCGAACATATCGGCGTAAGCGTGTCGGCTAATTTTACTCATATTCTGGTCTCCAATGCTCCCATGACTGCTTGGCGAAAGCCGTACACCCGTCTTAAACCGGCATAAGCCACCAACTGCACTTCACGTTGCTGACCCGGCTCAAACCGCACCGCCGTCCCTGCCGGAATATCCAGACGATAACCTTTGGTCGATTCGCGCTCGAATTGCAAGGCTGGATTGGTCTCAAAAAAATGATAATGCGAGCCAACCTGGATGGGGCGGTCGCCGGAATTGGCGACAACGACACGTAACGTAGCGCGGCCTGCGTTCAATTCGATGTCGCCGTCTTCAATAAAATATTCGCCGGGTATCATAAGACAATCTCGCTTTTGAGTTGATAACCTTATTCAATAGGATTATGCACGGTGACTAATTTAGTGCCATCAGGGAAAGTCGCTTCCACCTGCACATCCGGCAACATTTCCGCGATGCCTTCCATTACGTCCTCCCGGCTTAATAAGGTACGCCCGTATTCCATCAACTCCGCCACGGTCTTGCCTTCGCGTGCACCTTCCAGAATGGCGGCACTGATGTAAGCTACCGACTCAGGATAATTTAATTTCAGTCCTTTGGCTTTTCGCCGTTCCGCCAGCAATCCGGCGGTGAAAATCAGGAGTTTGTCTTTTTCGCGTGGGGTTAATTGCATGGTTTTAAATCTCTTTTAGTCCATCTTTACCCAAAAAGGGAAAACTGTTGTTAAAGTGATGTTATTTTCATAGGCGAAACTGCACAATCTACCTTGCCGAGTTACAGGCGGTGGCGGAGGGCGAAATCAGATTCAGAATTGCTTTGATAGCATCGGTTTTGCTGACATCTAAATAGATTCATCAATTCTTTAAGCTCAATCACTATGACCACCTAATTTTGTTTTAATCGTCCAGTAACTTCAATACTGTCACTAAAATGCCTATCAACATAAAGGTGGACTGTTCTTTTTGATTTTGCATAAATTCTTTATCTAAATAGGTATGGTGGGCAAAATAATTTCTTGCTAAAACACAGCTTAAAAAAGCTTTAATCAGATACGTCTCTTGTTTGCTCCTATTGCTATAGGAAATATCCATGATACTTTTGATTGGATTGGGCTTGCTTGCTGTATCATACAGTTTAGTATATGTTTTTACTTCATTTTTAAGGCACTCTATCGATTTATCGGATAGAACTTTTGGGGCAAGCTTAATAATGTACCCTTCTAGCTTTTGATCACCTTCTGATATTTCAGACAATGAACCATTTTTGTCCAAAGCATAACGAAGACACGTCTCAGCACGAATAGCTAATAACGAATAATAATCAAGTGGTCGCAACACCCGAAAATCAAGACTACCTTTTTGCTGAGGTTGGTATATCAAATGCTCGTGAAACTGACGAAACGCGTTAAGCAAACTATCAAAAGGATAATTCGATTGTTGTAAGCACGTGACTAATTGGTCAAGTTTTTCATCCGTTGGCAGGATGCCTTCATAAAACTTTTTGTAGCGAGGCAGAGTAGATAAAAAATATTGCCTGTCTTCAAAATATTCAAAAGGTAAAACTTTATGCAAAGGTGGCCATACTTCCCGCTTATTAGAAAACTGCCATTTTTTGAAATAGTCACTAAGCGATTTACCATTGAGAGTGCAAAGCCACTCCATTGCAAAGATAATATCTTTTTGAAGATAAGGCCAAGCGCGAAATGTCCACTCGCAACAATGATCATTTGCCCACACCCAATCACCGGCTAATTTTTTCAATAACTGCTCTTTAATGGCTTTTTCCAACGTCTCAGCATCAATTTCCAAATACTTGGCTAATGCTTCTGAACCTTTTTTATGTAATGTTTTATTTGCTGGAACAGGCAACGCATCACGAAATGCACGATAATGAGAAAGCCAAGTCATTGGCTTGGCAAGCTCTCCCCATAGATCGATCAGCACATCGCTTGGTTTCATCCTACAGTTGGCAATACGGCTAATATCTTGCTTAATATCCGGCGTATTCAGGATAGGGAAAGCACCCATGCTTGCTCTTCGCACAACATCAATCAATGCGTAAGCCTGCCAGTGGAAGAAGTAATAAGTATTAGGCGTTACCGAACTATCTGTTTGGTTCAGCAAGTTATTGTAAACACTATCTGGACGGCAAAAAGGATGTAAAAACCACAAAGGTTCTTCCGTATTTTCTATCTGCCAGGATTCCCCATAGCCTAATAAACGATAAATAGGGTCATTATGTCCTGATTGATTTTGTATTCTGTCAAAATTTTCAGCGGTTACTTCCTCCTCTAAATATTCCACAGGAAAAGAATATTTAAATTTTGGAACAAGCCAACCCCACTCAAGCAACTTTGACAATGAATAACGACCTATAAAATCATTAAGCCCAAGTTCTTCAAGCCAAGACACAAATGAACCTTTTTTATTTGGCTGAATACTAAGAAAAGTATCGGGAAGCATTTTAATAAAGTGTACTATTCATTATTTTTTCCATACCCACGCGGAGTTAGGTAGCCCAAATCCTCGGCGTACAGATTTTTTTGCCGATAACTTCTGGTCTAAGCAAAGTATAAACATCTTCAAAAAAAGCCCGCAGTCGGTCGCATCGCTGATCCAAGGCGCGGCAAACCAGGATGTCATCAATCAAGGTTACGCCGCGATAAGGCGCATCGCCGATAAGCGTTTGCACGGCAGTTAATAGTTGCTTTCCTGCCGGTTTGGCGAATAAGGTGCCGCAGGCGGCAAAGTTTTGCAGCCCCCATTTCGCCTTGAATGCGTTTTGGTCAAGCCGCAAGCGTTCGATAAGTAAGGGTTTGCCATCGGCGGCAATGTGCCAGTTTAAATCCACTGCACCGGCATTAAAACCTTCGCCGCTGGCAGGCCGCCCTAAGGTAAACAGTTCCCAACCAATGAATCGTCCCGCGCCCGATAAGTTAAGCTTCATCCTGGACTTAAGCTGTGCGCCTTGGTAGACGATGGTTTCCTGCGGCAGCCATTCGATGGCGGCATCGTCGTCAATATCAATCTCGATCGTTTGCGCCGCCCATAAGCCTGCGCTCCGGTAGAATTTGCCAACGGCGGGCGTGGTCAATAAGGCGTGGCTACTACTTTCCGCAGCAATGTTAATCTGCAATACATCCCCGCCCACCACACCACCGGGCGGATGCAGCAGATACACATGGCAGACCTCCCCTTCAGGATAAAACGGACGCTGGATAACCAACGGCCCGTGGTGCTGACGGCGTACCAGCACGGTCATATCGGCGGGCTTGGCAAAAGCCAAATCCAGCTTGGCTTGCCAGCCTTGGGTTGGGGGCATTGGTCGAGTTGCGTAGGTTTGCACACGCATAGTTTATCGGATTTTTTAATTATTTATGAGTAACTTAAAATAATAACTCCCAGACTCCGGTTAAGTTGTAGGATGGGTTAGGCGCACATTTCCACCGTGCTCAAATTGTCTATTGCGTTTGGGTGCGCCGTAACCCACCGTTCGGCGACTCCGAAAACACCCAAAGGTGGGTTACGCCGCGCCTAAATGCTGGTGAAAACTGAAAGCCGTGCCATGCGCGGCTAACCCACCCTACATTTTTAAAATGTTCCCATGTGGAGCATAAGAACGATGCGTTAAACCGTCAAATATTGTTTAACCATGTCTTCAGTTAAATCCGGCATTGCCCCGGAAGCCACACCCCGCCCGCGATCCATGATGAAAAAGCGGTCGGCGACTTTACGGGCAAAGGGCAACTTTTGCTCGACAATTAAAATCGTCACGCCCAGTTCGTTTTTAATCTTGAGAATACCTTCGCGCACATCATCACGTCCGGCCTCGCCCTCTTTCAGCAATGGCGTTGCCACACCTTTGGCCTTATTTAAGCGAATAATCACATCGCCGATTTCGCTGACGATGTTGGGTTGGATGCCTTCGGTCGGCTCGTCCAGGATCAGCAGTTTCGGATTCAGCACCAAAGCCCTGCCAATCGCCAGTTGCTGTTGCTGACCGCCGGACAGGTCGCCGCCGCGCCGGTGCAGCATTTGTTTCAATACCGGAAAAATTTCGAAAATATGGTCGGGAATTTTTTTGATGCCCTGCTTACGCGCTGCTCGCAAACCGATTTTGAGATTTTCCTCGACAGACAATAAGGGGAAAATATCCCGGCCTTGTGGAACGTAGCCGATGCCAAGTTCGGCGCGTTGTTCCGGTTTCTTTCCCGTAATTGGCTGATCTTGAAACGTTAACTCCCCGCTTTGTAGCGGAATCAAGTCCATGATGCACTTTAATAAGGTTGTCTTGCCCACACCGTTGCGCCCCATCAGGCATAAGCTTGCGCCGGGCGGCAAGGCTAAATCGACATTCCATAAGGTATGGCTGCCGCCATAAAATTGGTTTATACCGGATAACTTCAGCATCAATCCCCCAAATACACTTGAATGACGCGAGGATCATTCTGCACTTCGTCCATCGTGCCTTCGGTCAGCACCGATCCTTCATGCAGCACCGTGACCCGCTTGGCAATGGAGCGGACGAATTCCATGTCGTGTTCAACCACGATCACCGAGCGTTCGCCCTGCAACGATAACAATAACTGCGCCGTGCGTTCGATTTCCTGGTGCGTCATACCAGCGACCGGCTCGTCAACCAGCATGACTTTCGGCTCTTGCATTAGCAACATGCCGATCTCCAACCATTGTTTTTGCCCGTGCGATAGTGCGCCTGCGATTTGGTGGCGATGATCGCTTAAGCCAATCACCATCAGCACCTTATCGATGCTGTCGCGCTGCTCGCCTGATAATTTGGCAAACAGAGTGCGCCAGACATTTTTATCGGTTGCCAACGCCAGTTCCAAGTTTTCAAACACGGTCAAGTTTTCAAACACGGTCGGTTTTTGGAATTTCCTGCCGATGCCTGCCTTGGCAATCGCCGGTTCGTCCAGCTTCAACAAGTCAATGGTTTGCCCGAAGAATACCGAGCCGGTATCCGGTTTGGTCTTGCCGGTGATGACATCCATCAAGGTGGTCTTGCCCGCGCCGTTAGGCCCTATCAGGCAACGCAATTCGCCCTCGTCTATATATAAGGACAAGTTATTTAAAGCCTTGAAGCCATCGAAGCTGACGCTGACCGATTCTAAATACAAAATCGGGCCGTGGCTGGCATCCACCTCGCCGGGTTTGGGTGCAATCGCAATCATGCCGCACCTGCCTTCACCTTGCGGATAGGTATGCGTTTTGGTAAGCGTTGCAGCAAGCCGATCAAGCCGTCCGGCAGGAACACGGTGACCACGATGAAGGCCGCGCCGAGAAAGAACAGCCAGATTTCCGGTAGCCAACCGGTCAATAAGGTTTTGGCGTAGTTGACCAAAATTGCGCCGATAATGCCGCCGTACAAAGTACCGCGCCCGCCGATGGCGACCCAGATCACGATCTCCAAAGAGTTAAGCGGGGAGAATTCGCTGGGGTTGATGATGCCGACTTGCGGCACGTACAACGCCCCGGCAATGCCGGCCAGTACCGCTGCGAATACGAAGATCCACAGCTTAAACAATTCGACACGATAACCGATAAAGCGCACCCGCATTTCCTGGTCGCGGATCGCCGTCACTACCCGTCCGAGCTTGCTGTTGATGACGCTGCGGCTGGCTAAAAATGCGGCGATAAGGATAAGCCCAGTAACCATTAATAAGCTGGCGCGAACGCCGTCTGAATGGACATTAAAACCGAGGATGTCCTTAAAATCGGTCAAGCCGTTGTTGCCGCCAAAACCCATTTCATTACGGAAAAAAGCCAGCAATAAGGCGTAAGTCAACGCTTGGGTGATGATGGACAGATACACACCCGTGACCCGCGACCTGAACGCCAGCCAGCCGAACACGAAGGCCAATAGTCCCGGCACCAGCACAATCATTAATAAGGCAAACCAGAACTGGTTGAAGCCGAACCAGTACCACGGCAATTCCTGCCAGTTAAGGAAGACCATGAAATCCGGCAATTCGGGATTGCCATACACGCCACGAGAACCGATCTGGCGCATCAAGTACATGCCCATCGCATAACCGCCCAAAGCGAAAAATGCGCTTTGCCCCAAGGCGAGAATGCCGCAATAACCCCAGACCAAATCCAGAGATAAGCCCAATAAGGCGTAGCATAAGTATTTACCGATCAGGGAAATGCTGTAAGCGGTGACGCGCAAGGGTGAATCCGCCGGGAACACCAAGTTACCCAATGGCAGCAGTGTTACCGTTATGACAATCGCCGCCATCAGCCAGACCGCCGCCTTATCGTTGCGATACCAATCCATTAGCATCATTAATTCTCCGCTGCCCGGCCTTTTTGCGGGAACAAACCGCGTGGCCGTTTTTGGATAAACAGGATAATAAACACCAGCACCAGAATTTTCGCCAACACTGCCCCGGCAGCCGGTTCCAGCAGTTTATTGGCGATGCCGAGCGAGAAGCCTGCCAGCAGTGTTCCCCACAAATTGCCGACACCGCCGAACACTACGACCATGAAGGAATCGACGATGTACGACTGACCCAAGTTCGGACCGACGTTGGTGATCTGGCTTAAGGCCACGCCCGCTACGCCTGCAATGCCGGAACCCAAGCCGAAGGTCATGGCATCCACCCAATCGGTCGGAATACCCATCGCCTTCGCCATGTTGCGGTTTTGCGCCACGGCACGAACTTCCAGACCCAACCGCGTCCGCTGCAATATTTGCAACAATAAGGCAAATACCAGCAGGCAGAAAATCAGAATATAAAAGCGGTTCCAGGTTAAGGCCAAAAAGTCGTTAATTTGCCATGCGCCGCTCATGAATTCCGGGGTTGCCACGCTGCGGTTGAGCGGCGAAAAAATCGAGCGCACAGTTTGCTGCAACACCAAGCTGACACCAAAGGTTGCCAGTAAGGTTTCTAAAGGTCGCCCGTACAAGAAGCGGATAATGCCGCGTTCGATGCCGATACCGGTCAAGGCCGAAATCACAAACGCCGCCGGAATGGACAACAGCACCGCCGCGCCTAATTGGTTCGGCATCAGTTGCTGCATCACATAGGTGGTGTACGCGCCGAGCATCATCAATTCCCCGTGTGCCATGTTAATGACACCCATAACCCCAAAGGTTATTGCCAAGCCTATTGCCGACAATACTAATACGGCACCCAGACTCAAACCGAAAAACAGGGTCTCAATCCCGCTATACAAACTGATCTTTGAATTAATTGCAGCCAACGCTGTTTTCGCCTTGTTTCGCACATCGCTATCGGTTTCCAGATAATTTCCTTCATCATCTTTCTCAACCAAGGTATTTAAGCGGTTGACAACCTCTTGGGTTGGATGGTTTTTAAGTAAATTAATTGCGTCGATTCGCGGTGATTTAGTTGTACTATTCAATTGCTCTAACGCTAATACGAGCCTTATTTGGTCTTGAACGATAGTTTCTTGCTCAATAGCTAAGCGATCACGCAACAGTTGCAAGCTTTCTTCATCCAGCACTTTGGCTATCGCCTTTACGGCTTCGATTCGGATGGCTGTCTCAGTTGAATTTAACTGTAAATTGCCCAATGATTTTCTTAGCCTCGCTCTGAGGCTATTATTTAAAGGGATTTTTTGAATGTCAGTGCTTTCTTTTATGCCCAAATCATCACCGCTAGCAGCATCAACCAGGCTAAAACCTGTGTCTTGTTGTTTGGCAAGTACCAATTTGTCCCCCTCCCTGAGCTTATAAAGCTGCCCATCCAATAATCCCTGCAAGATAGGTAAAGTCCTCGGCGCTTTTAGTGAAATAAGTTGCTGTACAGCGGCTTCACGCTCCTGCATGGACGCTGTTGCTAATTTGGATATTGCGATGGCGAAATCGCTAGGCGCCGCGGTGTCTTCAGCCGAACCCATTCCCGGTACATACAGCAATACCAACAGGATGAGTTTAAAGCAGACCTTAGCTAAACTTGATTTCATATCGGTCAGTAAAATCCTTATCAATATTGGGTTGTTAGAGAAGCTCGGAATAAGTCCTTCGACAAACTCAGGACGAACGGTAAACAGTTGATTTCGTTCGTGGCGAGCCTGTCGAAAGCTCTCGTGCGAGAAGTCGAAGGGCATAAATGAAATCAACTTATTCAGAGCTTACTTATTGATTCGGCCTTTTAATGTTTGAACCGTTCGTGCTGAGCTTGTCGAAGCACATACCGCTTTTCGACTAGTTTTGGCCTGAACACTTTTTGGTTTTCGTGTTGTAGTTACCGCAACTAATCGGCGCTGTCCAGTCGGCAATGATCGGTTTACTTTCTGGTAAAAAGTCAGACCAGGCATCGCCGTCGACGACCTTATTGGTTTGCCAAACCGTCGTAAACTGTCCGTCGTCTTGAATTTCACCGATTAACACCGGTTTGCTGATGTGATGGTTAGGCAACATCTTCGCTACGCCGCCAGTCAGGTTGGGCACTTCCACACCGATGATGGCTTCCTGCACTTTGGCCGGATCGGTTGAACCCGCTTTCTCAACCGCTTTCACCCACATATTGAAGCCGATGTAATGCGC
Source organism: Gammaproteobacteria bacterium (assembly GCA_016874115.1). GTDB lineage: Bacteria > Pseudomonadota > Gammaproteobacteria > Methylococcales > Methylomonadaceae > Methyloglobulus. The sequence continues at coordinate 12,879 of VGVA01000019.1, read as the reverse complement.
TTCCATCGGATCGTTGGTGACGCGCTTGGGGTTCTTGATGAAGTCCTGCCATTGCTTGATGAAGGCTGCGTTCTTGGTACTGTCTTCACTCATGAAATAATTCCATGCCGCCAAGTGGCCGACCAAAGGCTTGGTGTCGATACCGGATAATTCTTCCTCGCCCACGGAGAAAGCAACCACCGGAATCTCTTCCGCCTTAACGCCCTGGTTGCCCAGTTCTTTATAAAATGGCACGTTGGCGTCGCCGTTAATAGTCGAAACCACAGCGGTTTTCTTGCCTGTCGAGCCGAACTTCTTGATGTCGGCGACAATACTTTGCCAATCGGAATGACCGAACGGTGTGTAGTTGATCATGATGTCCTTCTTCGACACGCCTTTCGCTTTCAAATAAGCTTCAAGGATTTTGTTGGTGGTGCGCGGATAGACGTAATCTGTACCCGCCAGTACCCAACGTTTGACTTTAAGGTCGTTCATCAAGTAATCGACGGCTGGAATCGCCTGTTGATTCGGCGCCGCACCCGTGTAAAAAACATTTTTAGACGACTCCTCACCCTCGTATTGCACTGGGTAGAACAGCAAGCCGTTCAGTTCTTCAAACACCGGCAACACGGACTTACGGGAAACAGAAGTCCAGCAACCGAACACCGCTGCCACCTTATCTTTGGTCAAAAGCTCGCGGGCTTTTTCCGCAAACAACGGCCAGTTGGAAGCCGGGTCAACGACGACCGCTTCAAGCTTTTTGCCAAGCAAACCGCCCTTCTTGTTCTGTTCGTCAATCATCATCAGCATGGTGTCTTTCAGCGTGGTTTCGCTGATAGCCATCGTGCCGGACAGGGAATGCAATACACCGACTTTGATGGTGTCTTCGGCCTGTGCCTGGCCTGCGCCAAGCGCAGAAGTTGCCAAAGCAACGGCTGCCGCCAAATGAGAGACTTTCTTCAATAATTTCTTCATGTCAATAGTTCCTGATAAGTGCTAAGAATTAAATTTGTAATTGGAAACCGATCTTAATGGCGTTAATATTGTCGCCAGACGCGCCGGAGGTGTAATCCAAGCCCTTGGTCAACAAGTCGCCGTAAGTCCAACTGAGCGAAACGCGCGCATTGTGGCCGTCAATAACGTAGTTCACGCCGCCCTCATAGGCATCACGGTCAGAACTGGTGCTGGGCATCACGTTGGTGTAGCGGAAATAAGGCTGGAATTGACCGATCCAGACTTTGTTTGGGATAAGGTACATGGCGCTAACATCATAGGCATCGCCCTCAAACATGGCGAAGCCTCCGCCATCATTGCGAGATGCCTGACTGTAGCCGTTGCCGATACCGTAGTTCTTGTATTCGCCGTTAAAAGTGACTACACCGTCATTAGGCAAGACTTTTTCCAGCAAAACATCCGCCGTTGTGCCACGAAACGAACCGGGATCAGCCGCCGTACCTGCGCCATCATCTTGATACTGATTAGAAACCGCCACGGTTAAGATATCGCCGCCCTTGCCATAATAAGTGCCGGAAGTGTAATAACCGGGGTTCTTCTCGACTTCCCAGAAGTTATAGGCGATGCGTTGCGCATAAAGTATATTGTCATCCACGTTTGCCCCTCCCCTCAAGCCACGGAAGAAACCAAAAGCGTATTGCAAATGGCCATCGAAAGCTGCGCCCCAAAATGTGGCACCATCGTCACGGCCAAAAGAGCCTGCCGAAGTGCCGTCAGATTTAATGACCAAGTTAAAATCTGAGGGTTCAAACGGTGTTCCGGAGGCGAAGATGTTGTAAATCGGGCTGTAGAACGGCCCGTTCATTTCACGCCGTTCCGCAGGCACCAGCATTCGGCCCATCCAAAGATTAATGTATGGGTTGTATTCAAATTTACCGATGGCATCCAAAATCCGCATCTCGCCACCGTTGCCGCATGTTTGGCACTCAGTGTTGAATTCCAGTTTGATGTACTTATGGATTTGTGCATTGAGGTATAAACGGATGTTGTCCAGGGCAAAATCGTTGCTCCACTGGCTGTTGCCCGGTGTACCCGCCGAATCTTCCGCAGCAGTAAAACTGCTGCGGAGGCCAGCGCCGACGCTAACCCATTTGGTGTCGTCGATTTTGAAAGTCGCACCTGCGAGTGCCTGCGGCGTATAACTCAAGGCGGGTATCGCCGACAGTATCATAGCGGGCAGCCACGACAACTTGCACAAACGCGCTTTGTCCTGTTTATTTCTTTTCATTGTATTTCCCCTTGACTAATAAAAAATCATGAACGAGTTACGGAAACCCGGCGCAGTCAGCCATGTTGACTTCGGAGAAATTATTTGGTTAAGTGATTATTTACACAATGCGTCAAATGACGCATCAGTTAAATGACGTATGAGGATAAAATGAAGATGGATTTATTATTGGTACGTATCTCAAATACATTAAACATTTCAAATGAAGACTATTAACCGCCGCATAACTGTGGCACTTGCAGCAGCATGGAACCTTAGCTCTTGTAGCGTGAACCCGGTGATATCGAATTTACCATTGGACTTAAGCCGTCCGGGCAGTATAGAAATTGTGATAGCCAGCGGCGGTGCAAAAATTGATGTAGAAGCGATCAAAACTGAAACCGGCAAAAACCTGTCGGATTGGCGTTATCCGATAACACCAGCCTACAAAGAGGCGATAAGTCACCAGATGACTGTTGAAATAGGTAAGACTGAACGCGGTAGTACACCCGCAGGATTTTCTTTTTCTATCGGCAATTCCGACCCGCGTGCGCTTGATTTCCAAAAGGCTAACGTGTTGCCAATTACCTGCAAACTCAACTCCATCCAGAATGGGGCACAAAGCGCGGAACTTAGTATGGGTTTCATTGACAGCGCAGTGACCAGTGCGCATCCGGACAGCAAGGAGATTAGCGATCACGTCAGCACGGTATGCTTCAACCTGCTAAAAGAAATTAACTGGCCAGTAGACAAGAGCACTTCGGTAACGACATCCTCCAGCCTAAGATGGATACCGGAAATACGCATTGAAACCGAGGAAGAATCTTCAATTTCTGGCGGCACGACGACCACCCAGACAGCATCCCAGCCCAATTCGAAAAACTCTAAGTCTTCTTCAAACTCGCAATTCGCAACCGGCCAAAGCCAAACTGAAAACAACGAAGTAAAGCCAAAAACATTGACCAAAGAAATAACCAAAGAAGGCCGTAAGGTTTACATCATACACAACCAAGGTAATCCCATAATTTTCAAGTTTGGGCATGATCGGAAGTAGATTCCTAAATTAACTTTAATCGTCTGTTGAAGTAGTTAGTTTAGTTGTGCGCTGCATAGCGACCGACACTGCAGCGGCACGGGTGGCGACATCGAGTTTCTCAAAAACATGTTCCAGATGCTTATTGATGGTGCGCGGGCTACTGTTGATAATAAGGCCAACTTCCTTGTTGGTTTTGCCGCGCGAAATCCACATCAAGATTTCCGCTTCGCGGGGCGTGAGTCCCAAAGAATTCTTAAGAGAATCCAGATTCCATTCACCTCTGTGTTTTTCTAATAGCAATAGGTTTTCGTTGCTGTTGCTGCATGGCATCCACTTCGCAACATAATGGTCGCCGCCGCGCAGAATTTCAAACGGTGTAGCTTCGATCTGGCTGGCTTGTGTCCTCCCCGATAACACCCATTCTAGCAACTGGATTGGAACCTTATTGCCCACCGTTATCGGCTCGGCCCCATCGATTACTTGTATACCTTCACGCAACCAACGCAAGGCAGCTTCAGGCAGCCAGGTGATTATGCCGTGCGGGTTGATCGCCATCGCCGCAAATGCACCGTGGTTTAACGCCTCTTCCGCCCGCTGGACTTGCCGCGCCAAGTGCAGTTGGGCCTCCACCCGCGCCAGCACTTCCGGCGGGCGGATGGGTTTGACGATGTAATCCACCGCACCTTCGCCAAAGCCTTTCAGCAAGTCGTCCAACTCGCCCATTGCGGTCATGAACAACACTGGGATGTGGGCGGTGGCGGCGTTGGCTTTCAGGCGTTGGCAGGTTTCGTAGCCGTTCAAGCCGGGCATGATAACATCCAGCAGGATAATGTCTGGGGCTAAGTAGCGGATTTGCTCCAGCGCGGTATCGCCTCCGGTCGCCACCAACACACGGTAGCCCGCTTCGCGCAAGATGTCGGACAGCAGGGCAAGGTTTTCCGGCGTGTCGTCGATAATCATGACGACAGCCTTATAAGTTTTGGGTTCAATCAACATAAGCGGCAGTGATGGTGCTTTGTTCTAATAGTTTTTTTAGTTCCGATAACTTATATGCTTTACTCAACGTTTCCACCTGACCCAGAAAACCCATACACGTCGGCTGGCTTCCGGCGATCTCCTCCAAATAGCAGTTCAAGCCGTGCAGGTCGCCAATGCGGGCATAGTTGGTCAATTCCTGCACGATTGCTTGCGGCGGTTGCGCGGACGAAAAAACTTCCGTTGCTATACTATTAATTTGGCTTAGTGCAGGTAGTTCTGCCTCCGGTTCGCCATGAAGCCATTCCAAACCAAGCTGTAACTTAAGCTTGCCCAACAAGTCCGGCACCTTAATCGGTTTTGCCAAAAAATCGTTACAACCGGCGTTAATCGCTCTGATCTGGTCGGCAGGATAAGCATCGGCAGTCAGCACGATGATCGGCGTGGTGATGTTATCCGACCTTAATTGATAAGCAGCGTCGTAGCCGTCCAGTTCTGGCATGTTCAAGTCCAGCAGGATAAGGTCGGCAGGGTTATCCGCAGCAATCGCCAAACAATCCTTGCCATTAATGGCTTCTTCCACGATAAAGCCGATGGGTTCCAGAATATTCCTGAGCAATTGCCGGTGGTCGGGTTGGTCGTCCACCACCAGCAGCCGTTTGGCTTGGCCTTGATAGCCTATGATGTCAGCTTCCACGACGTCTTCCTGATCGCCACCCACGTTCGCCAAATACAGCTTAACGGTGAAGGTGGAGCCTTCGTCCGGCACACTTTCCACGCTCAACTCGCCACCCATGATTTGCGCCAAAATTTTGCTGATGGTCAAACCCAAGCCGCTGCCCGGTGTCAGTCTTTCGTTGACGAGTTGGGTAAAGGGTTGGAAGATATTTTCCAGTTGTTCAGATTCAATGCCAGGGCCGGTGTCGGTAATTTGAAAGGTAGCCACGCCGCAACTATAACCCACCCGAAAACTCACCTCTCCCTGCTGGGTAAACTTGATGGCATTGTTAATCAGGTTAATCAAAATCTGGCCGACACGCTTTTCATCACCGCGCACCCAGCGAGGCAAAGTGTTCAGCACTTGGCAACGAAAAGCCAAACCTTTTTCTACCGACTGTGGCTTAAAAATGCTGACCAAATGTTCGATAAATCGCGGCAGGTTAATCATCCCATTGTTTAACTCAAACTTGCAGGCTTCAATCTTGGCGATGTCCAGGATGTCCTCGATTAAGGACGACAAATGTTCACCGCTGCGCTTTAAAATAGCTACCGCCTGCTTGCGATGCTGGGGTATAGTCGGATCATTATTCAGCAAATAGGCATAACCCAAAATGCTGTTCAGCGGCGTACGAATTTCATGGCTCATGTTGCTTAGGAAGCGGCTTTTTGCGGTATTGGCGCGATCCGCCGCCTTCGTAGCGGCTTGTAGTTTGGCATCGGTGCGCTTGTGTTCCTCAATCTCCTGACGTAAGCGTTGGGTTTGCCGGTCGATTTCATCCTGCACCACGCGGCGGCTTTCGTCATTCAAAATCAACCACCAGGAACACAAACCAATGAATACCAGTAAAGCCGTGTGCACCTTGATAAAGTTGGCATGAAGTAAAGCAAGGGATGACTCAAACTGACTGGCGTTAAGTAAATCTTGATAATAAATGATGCCGGTGAAGGCACTGGTGATGATGCTCAAAAACACAAACAGCAAGCCGTAACGCACCAAACGGATGCGGGCAGGTTGGCTAAGCGACTTCGGCAACAGCGTGTCGGCAAACATCTCTAAATAATCGTCCAGCCTGAAACCTTTTTTGCAGGCATCCATGCAACGCGAATCCAAGGTGCAACATAAGGAGCAAATACTTCCTTGGTAAAACGGGCAATAGGCCATGTCTTCTTGTTCAAACGGGTTGGCGCAAATTGAGCATACCGTCAGTTTGGCTTGGTTCTTATGTGAATGGTAGCGGGTGATATAACGCTTGCGGCCATACAACTTGGCAATCACCGGAGCCAGCATGAAGGCCAGCACCAAGGCGATTAATGCTGAAAACGCTTGGGCGTAGACACCAAACAGCCCAAGATAAGCGGAAATGGAAATCACCGAAGCGATGAAGGTGGATAAAGTGCCGACTGGATTTAAATCAGGCAAATACGCCCGCTTGAATTCGACCGCTTTCGGGCTTAAGTGCAAGGGCTTGTTGATTAATAAATCGGCGGCAACCGTACTGATCCAGGCAATCGAAATATTGGAAAACAAGCCCAGCACTTTTTCCAACGCGCCAAACACGCCGAATTCCATCAATAATAAGGCAATGCCGATATTGAACAGCAACCAGATAACCCGACCTGGATGGTTGTGAGTCAAGCGCGAGAAGAAATTCGACCAAGCCAATGAACCGGCATACGCATTGGTGACGTTAATCTTAAGTTGCGAGACAATGACAAACAAGGTGGTCGCCAACAGCGCCATTTCCTTATTATCAAACAAGGCGTTATAACCCATCAGGTACATTTGGGTCGGCTCGTGCGCGTGCTCCGGCGCGATGCCATGCCTTATCGCCAAATGTGCCAGCAAGGCACCGGCAATTTGTCGCACCATGCCAAACAGAATCCAACCCGGCCCGGCGGTCAAGGTCGCCAACCACCAGCGGACTTTGTTTTCTTCGGTCAACTCCGGCATAAAGCGCAGGAAATCCACCTGCTCGCCGATTTGCGCCACCATCGAGAACGCAATCGTGGTCGCCGCGCCAAAAGCCAGCCAATTAAAGCCCTGGCCGCTGCCGGCAATCCAAAAATACGTTTCCATCGTCATCGCCGCTTCCGACTCTTGCCGCGCCAGCGCAATATAGGGCAGGAGCAACATCAACAACCACAGCGGCTGCGTCCACAATTGCATCCGGCTGATGGTGGTTATGCCAAACGTGACCAGGGGAATCACGATTAATGCACTAATAATGTGCGCCACCGCCAGAGGAATCTTAAAATACAACTCAATCGCCAGCGACATAATCGACGCTTCCAGCGCGAACAATGTGAAGGTGAACGAGGCGTAAATCAGCGAAGTGACCGTCGAGCCGATATAACCGAATCCCGCGCTGCGGGTCAGCAAATCAATGTCAATGTTATGCCGGGCGGCGTAATAACTGATGGGAAAGCTGGTGATGAAAATAATGATGCCAACCGCCAAAATCGCCCACACCGCATTGGTAAAGCCGTAATTAATCGACAAAAACCCGCCGATGGCCTCTAACACCAAGAACGAAATCGACCCAAACGCGGTGTTGGCAACCTGAAACTCCGACCACTTGCGAAACGATCTTGGCGCAAAGCGCAAGGCATAATCTTCCATGGTCTCGTCCGCAACCCAGGAATTATAATTACGCCGAGATTCAGAGATTCTGTGCAGAAAAAACTACCCCAAAGTATTTGCTTGAAACCATCCAATACTGAAAGCAAATTCCAAGCCAAAATCCTTGGTGGGTAATTTAAATGTCTCCGTTTACCATTAGTAAACAGAAATTCAGAATGCTTGCAATAATATGGGCGTTTACGCACTATAAAAGTGCGTTTTAAATAGGGCAATTACGGGCTTTCCAATACGTGGATCTTAATTTTGGCATTAAGCAAACCCTTAGAATATATGGGTTCTTCAATCTGGAAAGTAAAAAACATTAAAATTTTTCGCAGAATTGAAGGTCTGTTTGTCTTTTTAAGGAAGCTCTGAACAACTTGGTTTTGTTAACATTTCAATTCTCATAGGCCAAAAAAACCCGTTATCTGTTCCATATTGACTCCCAAACTCAACCATTAACGCTGGTTAGGCGGATTTTAGGCGCAGCTATCCTGCCAATGCCATTAATTGCCCTCTGGTTTGGTAGGGGTTCGCCAACGCCATCAACAAAAACACCTGCGCCGCGTTCTTGGCCAGACCTTTATACCGGGTTTTCCGGTAGCTGAACTGACACTTGACGATGCGGAAGACATGTTCCACATCAAGCGACGGCGGCGCGGCATTATGGTCGCGATAGATCGTGTTCAAGTCACGGCACAGTGTGTACTAAGTTACGGTGCAGGATGAGTTGTACATGGGTCAGTTTTCGATGCAAATTAAATGTCCTGGTGGGTCAGTTTTCAGTGCAAATCAACAACCCAGATTATTCATTGAAAATCAAGTGCATTCGTTAAATCTCCAGCATTTTTTCTGACTCCCGGTAACGCTTGTAAAGCAAAGCGTTTGGTGATGAATTTGAGGATGGATGTCGTATCGTACGAGGTATGATCGATATAACCCCTTTTCGCCAAAGGGGAAACAATAATTGCCGGAATGCGTGTGCCCGGACCCCAGCGGTCGCCTTTGGGCGGCGGTACGTGATCCCAAAAGCCGCCGTTTTCGTCGTAAGTAATGATAACCGCAGTATGCGGCCACAGTTTGCTGGCTTTAATTTTGGTGAGAATCTGTGCGATGTGTTTATCGCCAGATAGCACATCGGTATAACCGGGGTGTTCGTTTAATTGTCCGCTGGGCTTGTAAAACGAAACCTGCGGCAACGCGTTGTTTTCGATGGCTTTGACAAAATCGTCGCCATCCAGCAGGTGCGTTTCACGGTCATTGCTGCCCGGCGCAAAGCGAGCGTAATAATTAAAGGGCTGATGATGCGGTTGAAAATTAATGGCGCCCTGCTTGCTTGTGTAGATTACATTTCGGGCTTTATCCGGCGGCTGCATGCCGTCTTCTAATGCGTGTCGCCAACCATCGGCGTACCAAGCCCAGGTGATGTTTTTGGCGGATAAGGTATCCCCGATGGTCAGGTTAGTTTGCGGCGGCAAGGGTTGTTTGGCGGGATCGGCAAAACGCGGATCGCCGCCGGCTGCAGGGGTGATTTTAGAAGGTTGATATGGCGGCTGTTTGGGCGCGACCACATAACCGTCCGGTGTGTAGGGCAGATGACCGCCTTCAAACTGGGGTGGGCCTTGAATGGCCGACAAAGGAGAATTTTTTTTACGCTTGAGCAGGTTGTAATCATCCAAAATGATGCGTTCGTCCTTAGGCGCAATTGGATTGCGCGGAGTACAAGCGCAAATTAGCCACTGGTGATTTAAGAATGAACCGCCGAATGCTCCCATGAAAAAGTTATCGGCTAACGTGTACTCTTTTGCCCATTGCCACAACGGCAATTTAGAGCCGTTGTAATAACCCATCACGAGACCGCCTGCGTCGGAAATGGCGGCGAATTTATTATTAAGACCGTCATTAATTTGCTCGATGTTGTGGTAAAACAGGTGAACGAGATCGCGCGTTTTGGCGGAGAGAGGCAAATTTAAATCAGGCCCGTCGATGGCAAACGGCTTGTTGGGTAAATGTTGGTAAAGCGGCGGTTTGTTGGGTTCCGGCGGCCAGATTGGCGGCAGTTCTTTTAATGGCGTACCGTCATGATCTACCTGAATATACTGTTTAGGATTTGCTTGTTTGATGCCATTTGCGCCTGGAAACAAACCATACAAATTATCGAAGCTGCGGTTTTCCGCATAGATAATAATGATATGGTCAATATCGGTTAATGAGGATTGGTTAGTCGCAAAACTGTTTGAAATGCAGGTGATTAATAAAATTCCAATCACACGCTGAATTAAGCGGATAGATGTTCGCTTTCTTCTTTGGAATTCTGGTTTCATTACTTCGGCTTTTATATAAAAATCAGTTAATTGGCTTCATTGCGCCATTAATGTGTCAAGCTAAGTATTTTCCTTTGTAAGCTTTAGATATTTTTGGTACAAGCTGTCGCGGTCTTCCGCAATATCCGGATCTTTGCTGATGCAATCGACCGGGCAGACGACCATACATTGCGGCTCGTCGTAATGGCCGATGCATTCGGTGCAAAGAGCCGGATTAATGACATAGATTTCTTCACCTTGCGAAATTGCGCCATTAGGGCATTCCGGCTCGCAGACGTCGCAATTAATACATTCGTCGTAAATCTTTAATGACATGTTAGTTTGCAGTAAATTTTTGTTTAAATTGTTGTTGTACGCAGGATGGCACAAACGCGGAGATGTCGCCGTGCAATTGGGCTATGGCCTTGATAACACTGGATGAAATAAAGGTATATTTTTCCGACGGCGTTAAAAACAAGGTCTCCAGTTCCGGGGCCAGATTACGGTTCATTCCCGCCATCTGGAATTCGTATTCGAAATCAGACACCGCCCGCAAGCCGCGCAGAATCACCGTTGCGCCGTGCTGGCGCGCACAATCGACCAGAAGCGTATCGAAGCCTACGACCGTCACATTAGGAAAATTAATCGCCGCCTGTTTGACCAGATGGACCCTTTCCTCCAGGGTAAACAAAGGTGATTTACCGGCATTAACAGCAACGGCGACAATAACTTTTTGAAATAAACGGGAAGCGCGGGCGATCAAATCGAGGTGACCGTTGGTGATCGGATCGAAGGTGCCTGGGTAGATAGCGATGATTTGCATGAATTAAAATCCGCCGGGTAATGGCACGGCTAAATAAAAAAAACCAGAACAATGCCGATTAAAAACAGGGCAAAAACGCCTATAAACGATAAGACGCCCAAAATCAGCATGAACGGATTAACCAGCGTCGCCACGCTGATGTACGAACTCAATAATTCGCGGGCTTCGGAAGCCATCGCGCCAATCGACCACAAGCTTTTACCGGCGGTTAAAAAGCTGATTTTCGGAATCTTGCCTGCCCTGATATTCTGTACCGAAGCCTGTAGTTCCGATTTTGCATCGCCCGCCATGTCGCCGGCAATATCCGGCAGATTTTTAAGTTCTTCCACCGCCCACCAGAAACGCAACAGAATGAATGCCGGAAGTAAAGCGGCCAAACTGGCGAAGGCGGTCACGCCTATACTGAAATGTTTCAAATAAAAACACCAAACCGCCAGCCAGACGGCAATTAACAGCCCCAGAATCCACATCAGCCGCAGTTTGTCGGCCACGCCGTCTATTAATGGCAACAGATTCTCAAACATGGCGAGCAGCCGGTTTTTTTTCTCAGAGTCTAACGGTGTTTTAGTATTGTCCGACACGGTGTTCATTTTGAAATTTAAACACGATAATTATAACGCGACTACAGCTTTGACAGGCTTTTTTGGTAAATGGCGTCCATTAATACACAAAAATATGACAGCAATAAGTCTGAGGGAATTAAAAAAGCATCATAAAAATACGTGCAAGTCTTTGAATGAGTATTGGGTAAGTATTTTCGCGTATTGCAGCGTTGATCGCATTAAATTAATGTATATACGTGGTTTTTTTGTTCTACACTAAAAACAACAGTAACGCGCATTCAACGAATTGAATTACCGTGTTAAAATTGAACGTTGTTTTTTAATAGAAGGGCAACAGGATGATGTTCGAAAAACCACATTGTCATTGCCGGTTGATGTTGAGTGTTAAGAGTTTCTTAATGCAAAAAATGTTTCACTGAGCAATGAAAACCCGCCATTTTTAGAAAATAACGGATTATTTCACAAGAACGTGCGCTTGCCTAAAACAACATCAACAATACCTGTAAAATCAAATAAATACATTTTAATTAATGTGTTATTGATATTTTTCGGATGGATGTTATTTTTCATGCCCGCTTTGTCCCTGGCCGAACTGCACGGCACCCTCACCGGTACGACCAATTATGTGTGGCGCATGTATTCCAAAAGTAACGGTGGTCCTGCCATTCAGGGTAATCTGGATTATCAGCATTCTTCCGGACTTTATTTAGGCGCTTCCGCTTCAAATTTCAACGCGGGCAAAAGTGAAACTGTCACAGGTGAAGATCTTTTTTTTCCTGATTCGGCACAGGTTGAAGTCAGTCCTTACGTGGGCTGAAGCCTCAAGATTATCGATAATTGGCGTGTCGATCTGCAATACAATCGCTATTTCTACGACGGGAAAATATACGATAAGGAAGCCGATTACAACGAGTTCTATTTTTTCCTGCACTACAAAGACCTAGTTAGTGTACAAGCATCTTACGTCGATGATTTGTATGGACAAGGCGGCGATGCTTACTTCTATGAACTTACCGGACGTTATCCCCTTACCGATTTTCTGGAATTTTCCAGCACCTTTGGTTATGCCCGCACCAAAGATGCTTATGAGGTGGACTATCCTTACTGGAATGTCGGCTTTACCGGTCGTTATAAATTCCTTGCCGCTGATTTACGTTATTACGACACCAGAGAAATCCATTTTGTCGATGGTGCTGGCGAAGTCGTTAATATCGACTATCCCAACCATCTTACAGCGACAGTCGTTTTTTCTCTTTCGGTTGGTTTTTGAAGGCTAAAATCTAAAGGCCGATCCTTAACGGACTTGCCTCGGTAGCAATTAAATCTGAGTTACTATAGCCTAATTAATAAACTTGCAATATTTGCACTAAGCTAGAGTCTGTTGACATTTAAACTAGCCAAATAAAGCTGGCAGCGAGAGCAATGAAAGCGGAATAGCGAGAGGCCAGCTTTTCATAGCGCGTCGCAATGCGCCGAAATTGCTTGATCCGGCAAAAGAACCGCTCCACCAGGTTGCGGTTCTTGTACTGCTCCTTGTCATACTCCCGTTGCTGCTTACGGTTGCTTTTAGGCGGGATAACGGCTTTTGCCCCCGCCTTTTCAATCTCGCCCAACACCCCGTCAGCGTCATAGGCCTTGT
>VGVA01000018.1 GCA_016874115.1 Gammaproteobacteria bacterium | reverse complement strand
GGCATGTGAAAACCGAATTCAAGGATAACTTCGACCGACAATTGCAATTGAACCGTTTCATCAACTTCTATAACACCGTCAAACCACACAAGGCTTTGAATAATTCAACTCCTTATGAAATACTCTACCAATATTTTAATCAACCACTCTGTAAACAACCCTGAGATTTCTTACACTTTCGGTATTCAACAGATCAGCCGCGAGATCTCAATGGAAAGGACTCATCCTGGTGTTGCAATTATCTGCGGTCTTATTCAAATCGACCATCTTAGCCGCAAACTGTTGTTGGGAACTTTACCGGATTTCATTGTGATAAATGGAAACACAAGTGCCAATAACGATTCTATGAGAACTTTACTGGAACTGTTATTTTCAGAAGCCAAGGTCAATGCAATTGGTGCAAGAGCAATTTTAGACAGGTTAGCAGATGCGCTGATTTTTTACATTGTCCGCGATATTGTCGAAAAAGATATCCCAATGCCAGGCTTGCTCGGGGCTTTTGAAGATACCCAAATCTGCAACGCCCTGCTGGCAATTCATGAAAACCTTCAAGAAAATTGGACGCTAGATAAATTGGCGGAAAAAGCATTTTTGTCGCGTTCGGTTTTTGCGGAGCGTTTTATGCAAGTTTGCGGGTTGCCTCCTATTGAATTTTTAACGGTTTGGCGAATGTATTACGCCCGTCGCTGGTTAGAACAAGAACATGCAAGTGTGATAGATGTTGCAGAACGCTGCGGTTACCGATCAGAAGCATCCTTCAGTAAGGCTTTCAAAAGGGTAATGGGTGTCGGTCCGGGGCAGTTTAGAAAAATAGGTGCTACAAAATAAAATATTGAAGTAATTAGCGGCTTTTATTGCCGCTAATTACTTGATGAGTTGTTATGTTATTTAACTTGACTAATGACAGGGCAATTAACTATGAATCCGGCAGGGGCAAGCATTGAGCCACCGATAGAGGTTATGGCGTTATCTTTTGCTAGATTAACAATATCGCCAAAGTCTGTTTGTACGAGATTGCTTCCGTTTGCCACGTATGAAGGTTGCCACATGGCAAGGTATACATCCCATAACGGGCTATATCGACCTTGATTAGGAGTCCAGGCAATGACGTTCAAGGGATCAAGTCCATCCAGCAATGCAGAATTCAATCCTTGACGCACAGGGTTGTTTGAGCCAGTTTGCCCGTTAACAAATGCTGCTAAAGCTGCGTGTGCCGATTTTTTGCTATCGCCACCCAGGAATGGAGCGTTATTCAGTTGAGGCGCAAAGGTGACACCCTCTAGTGCGGCAGCCGCGAAATCAGAGGCATCAGTAGATATGTAATAGGCTTCTTTGCCATTAGCAAAACCTTCGCTTTCCCTATATATACAATATTTTAATCAACCACTCTGTAAACAACCCTGAGATTTCTTACATATAACCTTTTTTGAAGGCATATCCAATGAGCCAATCTTATCGGCTTGTCCTGTATCATTCGCGATATGCGGTGCGTTTAGAATGGTACCGTCTGGAAGTTGTATTAATGGACTATAACCGGGCTGACCGACTGCGCCAGGTTGTACACCTAAAGGCGGAAAACCGGTCGAACTAGGTGTCACCAACCGCTCAGGTCTGAAATCAACCGTAGCAGGAAATTCAATAACGCCGTTTACCAAACGCACTTTTTGCACAGCAGCCGTATTTTTTGCGTTGTTTAACTTGTCAGAGCGGTTTACGCCGAATTTTTTTGCCGCATCACCATTTGATGCATCTAACACCATGTAATAAACCGACTTTCCAGCGCTACGGCCCTTGTAAAAGGGTAGCGCTACAGTATTATCAGCGGTATTTTCAAGCGCACTGGAAACGAAAAGTCTACGCGCTCCATCGTCAGATGCTAATGCTGTGTTCTGGTTGATTAAGGCAACTGATATTGCAAATAAACTAGAAATAATATGTCTGTTAAAATTTAATGGCTTGTTAACAAATTTAAATCGATTATGTGTTTTCATAATATGTACCTGATATAAATTAAAGAGGGAGAGACAAGTAAGTGTCTCGAATCCATCTTACGTACAAGGCAAAAAACTCCCTATATCCATACGTCCTGTATTTATGTCAATTCGTACGAAAATACTTACAACATGACTGATATTTTTTTCCAATCATTAAAATTACCACAGGAAAAACAACAAACTATTGCTTGGCCTAGCTTAGGGGGTTGTGGTGATTCGCTGTTGTTAGCAATCGCCATTCAGAAGGAAAACCGCCTGTTTGCCATCATTGCGCCGGATAGCCAAACTGCCCTGCGCTGGGAACACGAACTGGCTTTTTTTCTGGGCGGTTCCTACCCCATTTTGCATTTTCCCGATTGGGAAACCTTGCCTTACGATGTGTTTTCACCGTTGCCGGAAATTATTTCGGAACGTTTAAAAACCCTGGCGTTGCTGCCGCAAACTCAGCGCGGCGCATTAATCGTTTCCGCCCCGACTTTGATGCACCGGCTGGCGCCGCGCGAACATGTGTTGGCGCACAGTTTTGCCATTCGGATTAATGATAAATTCGATCCGGAATTAAACCGCATTAAACTCGAAAGCGTGGGTTACCAATGCGTTTCTCAGGTTTATCAGCACGGCGAGTTTGCGGTCAGAGGTTCGATTATCGATTTATTCCCCATGGGCAGCAAAGAGCCGTACCGTATCGAATTGTTCGACGATGAAGTTGAAACCATCCGTACCTTCGATCCTGAAAGCCAGCGCTCATTAATGAAATGCGACGCTATTGAGTTGTTTCCGGCGCGCGAATTTCCGTTTACCGACGCAGCAATCAAACAGTTTCGGCAAGCTTTCCGTGAGACGTTTCCGGAAGCTTCGCCCAAAAATTTGTTATACACCGATGTCAGCAAGGGCATTGCGCCGGGCGGCGTTGAATACTATCTGCCGTTGTTTGTCGAGCACACCGCGTGTTTATTCGATTACCTGCCGCAAACCACGATATTAGTTACCACCGGCAATCTGGATCGCATCGCCGACGCTTTTTACGCGGAAGCGCAGGAGCGTTATCAACAACGCAAATACGATGTGAACAGGCCGCTGCTACCACCGGAGCGGCTGTTTTTGCCGCCGGACGAATTTGCCGGAAAAATGGATGTTTTTGCGCGCGTAGTTTGGGGACAAACTCCAGGAACAGCCAATGAAGAGACAGTTGTAGCTGAAACGCTGCCTGACTTAACGATTGACGCCAAACTGGCCGAACCGGCGCAACGGTTACAGCGTTTTATTAATGATTTTCCGGGCAAAATTCTTTTCGTTGCCGAATCCGCCGGACGCAGGGAAGCCTTAATCGATAAGCTCAGGCAATTTAATATCACGGTCAAGCCGGTAGACGGCTGGCAGACATTTGTTAACAGTGACCATGCCTCAGCCATTACGATTGCACCTTTGGATCATGGTTTGTTAATAAACCAACCGGCGCTAACGGTTATTACCGACAATCAATTGTCCGGTGAAAAAATCCAGCAGCGGCGCAGGCGTAGAGGGTCTTCCGCCAAAGATCTGGAAAACATCATTAATAACCTGAATGAGTTAACGATCGGCGCGCCGGTTGTGCATCAGGAGCATGGTGTCGGGCGCTATTTGGGATTGATAACCTTGAAAGTCGGCGGCATCGACGCCGAATTTTTGGCGTTGGAATATGCCAATCAGGATAAGCTCTACGTACCGGTATCTTCCCTGAATGTTATCGGGCGTTATACCGGCATGAGTCCGGAAAATGCGCCTTTGCACAAGTTGGGCAGCGACCAGTGGGCCAAAGCCAAGAAAAAAGCCATTGCCCGGATTCGTGACGTTGCCGCAGAGTTATTGGAGATACAAGCGAAGCGCGCCTTGCAAAAAGGCCATGCGTTTACGTTGCAGGATAAGGATTATCAGGCATTTGCCGATGCTTTTCCGTTTGAAGAAACGCCGGATCAGCAATCTGCGATTGAATCCATTCTGGACGATATGACCAAAGTCCAGCCGATGGACCGGGTGGTATGCGGCGATGTCGGATTCGGGAAAACCGAAGTCGCCATGCGCGCCGCTTTTATTGCGGTGCAAAGCGGCAAGCAAGTTGCCGTGCTGGTGCCGACGACCTTACTGGCGCAGCAGCACTTCCAGAACTTTTGCGACCGCTTTGCGGATTGGCCGGTGCGTGTAGAAGTGATGTCGCGTTTTGTCTCGGCTAAGCAGCAAAAAGCCATTCAGGAACAGCTTGCCGAGGGTAAGGTCGACATTATTTTAGGAACTCATAAGCTATTATCCAAAGAAATTCGTTACAAAAATCTAGGATTGGTGATTATCGACGAAGAACACCGCTTTGGCGTCACGCAAAAAGAACATTTTAAAAAGCTACGCCATTCGTTGGATCTTTTAACCTTGACCGCAACGCCGATTCCGCGAACCTTAAACATGGCGTTATCCGGCTTGCGCGATATCAGCATTATTGCCAGTCCGCCGCCAAATCGCCACGCCATTAAAACCTTCATCAGCGAATGGGTGGACGCTCATATCCAGGAAGCCTGCCAGCGGGAAATTAAACGCGGCGGCCAGGTGTTTTTTCTGCATAACGATGTGAAATCCATGGTGAGAATGCAGGAAGAATTGTCACGGTTGGTGCCGGAAGCGCGTATCGCCATTGCCCACGGCCAGATGGCGGAACGCGAGCTGGAGCATGTCATGATGGAGTTTTACCATCAGCGCTTTAATTTGCTGCTGTGTTCCACAATTGTCGAAAGCGGCATTGATGTACCCAGCGCCAATACCATCATCATTAATCGAGCGGATAAACTCGGATTGGCGCAATTGCACCAGTTACGGGGCAGGGTCGGGCGCTCGCATCACCGGGCTTATGCGTATATGATCGTACCGCCCAAATCATTAATGAGTAAAGACGCCGTCAAACGGCTGGAAGCGGTGGAAAAATCCGGCGATTTAGGCGCGGGTTTCATGCTGTCTTCCCACGACATGGAAATCCGCGGCGCGGGCGAATTGTTGGGTGAAGATCAAAGCGGACAAATTCAGGAAATCGGCTTTACTTTATATACCGAATTGCTGGAACGTGCTGTTAATGCGCTCAAATCCGGCAAAATACCGGAGCTAGAAACAGCCGTTGACAACGGTCCGGAAGTGGATTTACAAGCCGCGGCGTTAATCCCGGAAGATTACCTGCCCGATATTCATGCCCGGCTGGTGCTTTATAAACGGATTGCCAGCGCTGAAAATCAAGATGATTTATGCGAGTTGCAAGTGGAAATGATCGATCGCTTCGGTTTACTGCCGGAACAAACCAAAACCTTGTTCAGCATTACCGAACTGAAACAGACAGCCGCAAAATTGGGGATTAAAAAGATTGACGCCAACGTACAAGGCGGTCGGATTTTATTTAACGCCAACCCAAACATTAATACAGATGTTCTGATTCAGCTAATCCAAACCAAAGCCGCTACTTATAAGTTTGACGGAGTCGATAAGCTGAGATTTATCCAGCCTTTCGCTGACAATGAAGAAAAGCTTGAGTTTATTAATGACTTATTGCGAAAATTAACGCCAGAAACCGTTACATAACCATGAGCTTATCATCATGAAAAAACCGATTGGCTTTAGTCTGTGCATATTGCTTTCAGCTTTAAGTTGCCGTATTAATGCCGAAGGCAACCGCTATCAGATCGAGTTACTGGTTTTTGAGCAAGGAGTCCAGTCGACCGCCGTCAGTAGGCAAACCGACAGCCTTATCCATTGGTCGACCGCATTAACCGAATTATCCGGCATACAACAGACCGATAGCAAAATGCTGCAGGATGGCGCATCTAAGCTTTTGCAGAGGCCGTCTTACCGATTAATTATGCACAATACTTGGATGCAATCTGTCGGACCGGGCGGTGTGATCCTGCCCATGCATATTAAAAGTGAAGATGGCAGGCTGGATGGTTTTATTCAACTTCGACATAATCAACCTTTTGAATTAATAGTTGATTTTGAAGAACAATCGCTTCAGACGGATAGTATGGGAAAGCGTTTTTTGTATCGGATTAATGAAAAGCGCTCGTTTAACCTGAATGAGATACAGTATTTCGACCACCCTAAAATCGGCGCTATCGTACAAGTCAGTCAACTATGAGCAGATGTCCGGTTTATTACTGTTGAGTTAATGAAAATCAATCGTTTCGGTCATTAATAAAAAGGGCGGTTATTCCGCCCTTTTTAGTTTGCGAACCTCTGTTTAACCTTTATTTCTTCGGTTGTTCAACCGCTGGTTTCGCGGGTTCGGCTGGTGTTGCTTCTGGTTTTGCCGGTTCGGCAGGTGCGGCTGCATCAGGCTTCACCGTTTCGGCAGGCGCAGGTGTAGCGGCCGGTGTCGGCTCGGTTTTGGCGGCTGGCGGAGGAGTGACCGGTTTAGGTTCTTCTTTAGGCAGCAGTACTTCCACTTTGGCGGATTTACGTAAATCTTCCATCAAGGTTTGAATTTTTTGCCGTTGCAGCATGGGCTTCAGTTGTTCTTTGACGGCTTCGAACGGCGGTGCAGCCTGCTTTCTGGAATCTTCCAGCAGGATAATATGCCAGCCGAACTGCGTTTTAACCGGCGCCGTGGTGTACTTGCCTTTTTCGAGTTTAGCGACCGCTTCCGAGAACGGCTGCACCATCTGCGTTGGACTGAACCAGCCTAAATCGCCGCCGTTTTGCGAATCTTTAGCGTCCAGCGAATGCTTGTTAGCCAATTTGGCGAATTTACCGCCTTTATCGAGTTCAGCAATCAATTTCTTGGCTTCGTCTTCGGTTTTTACCAGGATATGGCTGGCTTTGTATTCAACCGCATTGGCTCCGCCGACTTTGCTGTCGTACTCTTTTTTCAGATCGGCGTCGGTTACCGGGTTCTTCTTCAGGTAATTTTGTAAACTGGCTTGAGTTAATATCGCTTTTTTGGCAGCATCGATTTGAGCGATGACTTCGGGAGTTTGATCCAGTTTCTGCTTGATGGCGTCCTGTACCAGAATTTCCCGCTGAACCAATTCGTCAACCAGCTTTTCTTTAGGAAAATTAGTGGCTTGGCCGGAGCGTTGCGCCAGATCTTTTTCCAGGTCTTCCAGTGTTTTTTTGCTGATGTATTGGCCGTTAACACTGGCAACCGCGTCTTCTTTTTTAACTGCCGGAGCCGACGTTCCTTTCATATCGCAACCGGCAAGTACAACGGTGCCGACAAGGGTTAATAAGGTAAGTGTATTTTTCATTATCAAGAGTTTCCTGTGGTTTCTTCAGAAGGTGAAAGAGCATTAATGCCCAGGGCGTGAATTTCTTGTTTCATCATGTCGCCCAGGGCTTGATAAATTAATTGATGGCGCTGCACTAAGGTTTTACCGGTAAAGGCGTCGGCAACAATCGTCACATGATAGTGTCCGCCGCCGTTGCGAGCGCCTGCGTGCCCGGCATGGGCGGCGCTGTGATCGATGATTTCCAGCGTTTGCGGATTTAACGCTTGGGTTAGGCGCTGTTTAATAGTCTCGGATGTCATGAGGGTAATACTTTTTTAAAGGGTTTAACAATTACGTTGGCGTATACGTTAGCAGCCATGTAGGGATCGGCGTCCGCCCAAAGCTGAGCGTCCTGCAAGGAGTCGAATTCTGCAACGACCAGACTGCCGGTGAAACCAGCCGCACCGGGATTGTCACTGTCGATGGCGGGATGTGGCCCGGCCAAAATTAGACGGCCTTCGTTCTGCAAGGTTTCCAGACGTTTGAGATGGGCAGGCCGTGCGGCCAAGCGTAATTCCAGGCTGTTGGCGACATCTTCGCTGATGATGGCGTATAGCATTTTATTTCTCGGTTTCCGGCAGGTATTTGTAGATAAAAGCAACCTGCAAAATAATAAAAACCAGCATTAATCCCGGAACGCCGAAGGTTTTGAACGTAACCCATTGATCGGTAGTAAAGTTAAACATAACGTATACATTTACAAAACCGACCGTCAGAAAAAAACAGCCCCACATCAGGTTTAAACGCCGCCAGACCTGATCAGGCAAGGTTAAACTGCTGGACATCATGCGTTCTATGAACGGCTTTTTACCGATAAATTGGCTGCCCAGAAAGGCAATGCCGAATAACCATTCGACAATCGACAGCTTCCATTTAATAAATTGTTCGTCGTGTAAAAAAATGGTCGCGCCGCCCATGACGACGATTAATCCCAAGGTAATCCATTGCATCGTCTCCACTTTCCGGTACCTAAACCAAGTATAGGCGACCTGAATGATTGTCGCCACAATAACGACGACCGTCGCTACATAGATATCGTAAAGTTTGAAGGCGATAAAAAACAGAATGATCGGAAAGAAATCGAAAAGCTGCTTCATGATAAAAATATATTAGCTTAGTAACTGTCTAAAAATTAATGACAAAAAATGTTAATTAACTATTAAATACAGGGTATAAACGAGATCCGTGCTGTTGTTTTTTCATCCGCTACAAGTCTGGACGGAGTAGGGCTGGCTATTGCTGTGGTTATGATTGATTAATGACCTGATGGTTCAAAAACCGGGGTTATAGTACTCTGAATTAACGCCGGTTTAGCATCAACCCACTCGCTCGATTATGCATAAAAAACGCTGGCGGGTAATTCAAACTCCTTAATTGTAAAGCCAATGATGAGCAATGTACATGTTTTGCTTGCAGATTCTGATAAAATGGCTTGATTAACGACAGGATGACCAATGGACGAACACAGTAAAACCCAGATAGAGGCTGCGGCTTTCCGGCGTTTAGTCGAGCATTTGCAGAACCATCCGGAAGCGCAAAATATCGATCTGATGATACTGGCCGATTTTTGCCGCAACTGTTTGGCAAAGTGGTATGTTGCTGCTGCACAGGAACAGAATTTAGATGTCGATTACGAGCAGGCGCGTACGATAATCTACGGCATGCCGTATCGCGACTGGCAGGCTCAATTCCAAAAAGAAGCTACGCCGGAGCAGTTAAAAGCTTTAGAAATCAAAATGAAAGCAAAGTCATGAGCCATCCGCCCAATTACGATGCGATTTTTTCCGGCGTTATCGGCAAAGAGTACGAGATGCTCAAGCTGATCTGCCCATTAATGACGGAGATGAGCCGTTTGGTGGGTGAAACCGCAAGCTGTTATCCGGCTAAACAAGCAATTCTCAATGTTGTCGAAATCGGTGGCGGCACGGGCATTACTACATTGGCCTTGTTAACTTCCAGAAACGATCTTCACGTTACCAGCATCGACAACGAGCCTACGATGCAAAATCAGGCCAAGCAGCACCTTAACGCATGGAACGAAGAAAACCGCCTTACCTTTAATGGCTTGGACGCCTTGTCTGTTTTGCAAACGATGCCTGCCGATAGCGCCGATATTGTGGCGTCGGCCTATACTTTGCATAATTTTGAAGATAACTATCGCTCTGAGGTGATTAATGAGGTTTTTCGTGTGTTAAAACCGGGCGGCCAGTTGATTAATGGCGATCGCTACGCGCTGGACAACATTAATCAACATACCCGTATGATTCAAGAAGAAGTCAGAGGCTATTTTAAGGTACTGACCGGCATTAACCGCCTGGATTTGCTGGAACACTGGCTGGTTCATCTGTTCAGCGATGAATCGGAAAACCATGTTATGCGCGAGGGCGTTGCGCTGGAGCAACTGCAACAGGCCGGGTTTACGGATATTAATCTCAGCCATCGGATGGAAGTCAATGCGTTGGTGACGGCTGTTAAACCGCATTAATCGCGACATTAATAATGCCGTTATGAGCACAACACCTTACATTTTCGAGCAACTTCATATTGAAGTTGCGCGCAACGCCTCCGACGATTTCAACCTGTTTCACGACAAACACAAATGGTTGCAGATAACGCATAATCCGTTCAAAGGGCCGATTGTGCTGGGATTTCAGCTCAATACGCTGATCGAATATCAGATGCGCCTGTACCGCGAGGCGCACCACGAAAATAAAGTCATCAAGGAAAACAATCTGTGGTACAGCAACTACCAGATAACCTTCGTTAATGCTGTAAGGCCGCGTGTGCCGGTCTATCTGGAGATTAAAAAAACCCTCATTAACACCATGCCCAGCCTAACTTTGACTAATCGCATAGCAATGAAGGCAAACGGCAAAACCGTGTTGCTTGGTTACAAAAAAGAAACCCAGCAGCCGCTGTTTTTAGCCGACACCAGATTGGACGAACTACCGGACTTAAACGAATTGCCGGATTGCTCAACCGTGCCCGGCACAGATTTTTTTTTAAAGCGCAAGTATCTCCACAACGGCTTAGTTAAAAATTTTCTGTCCGGTTCATTTGCCGAGCAATCGGACTATTTTGACGAGTTGCTGCACGTGGCTAATTATCCTGAAATTTTTCCATGTAGTCTGGCGTCCGGAGCTTTGCTGGAAAAAGCGCAGTTGGAAAACCACAACTTCAAGTTGAATCCGATGGTGTATACCTCGCATAACTTATCGATTGACCGGCGGCAGGTCAGCAAGCTCAAAAACAACGATGTGCTGCATATTTTGGTGCATCAACTGCCGGAGTCGAGCGATAACACCTTGAACCAAACCGACATTAAATTACGCACTTACTACTGTTACGGTCTGCTAAATAACGGGGAAGTTCTTTACCGTATTATCCTGAATTTGGTGCCGTTGGAGGAGATTGTAAAGAATTTGGGTGGTAAGGAAAGGTAATAGCTCGTAGGGTGGATTAGACGCGCAAATACTTCGAATTCTTAACTTTCGCTTTTGGTTAGGCGCGTCGTAATCCGCCGAATGAAAACATTCGCCATATGCGGTGGATTACGCCACACCCAAAGAGAAATGATCCACTGAATAATGTTGGTTTTGTGTGGCTAATCCGCCTTACAAGGATTTTCGCAAATTAATTAATGACCAAAACGCCAGAATCCCGTAAAATTTATTATCTCCGATTAATTCAATAGCGGGATGCAGCCTCAGGTTTCATCCCGTTTTGCATGTTTAACCATCCCGATTTTTATTTGTTCAGGTGATACGATTGACTAAGCCCGCAATCCTGGTTCTGGAAGATGGCACAGTGTTTAATGGCGTCAGTATTGGTGCAGACGGCTATTCGGCAGGAGAAGTCGTGTTCAATACCGCCATCACGGGCTATCAGGAAATCCTCAGCGATCCGTCATACGCCAAGCAGATCGTCACACTGACCTATCCTCACATCGGCAATGTCGGCACGACGGATGAAGACAACGAATCGGCCAAGGTGTTTGCCAGCGGTCTGGTGATCCGCGATTTGCCATTAATCGCCAGCAATTGGCGGATGCAAAAGACTTTGCCGCAGTATTTGCTCGACAATAAGGTCGTGGCGATTGCCGATATCGATACCCGCAAGCTCACCCGCATCCTGCGCGATAAAGGTGCGCAACGCGGTTGTATTGCCGCAGGCGAAACGGTGGATATCGGTCAAGCCAAACAAGCTATTAATGACTTTTCCGGGCTGAAAGGTATGGATCTGGCGAAGGAAGTCACCACCGACAAGACTTATGAATGGACGGAAACCGTCTGGGATTTAGCCAAAGGCCACACTGTGGGTGAAAAGCTGACCAAGCATGTGGTCGCTTACGACTTCGGCATTAAACGTAATATTTTAAGATTATTGGTTGATCGCGGTTGCCGTGTGACCGTCGTGCCCGCGCAAACGCCCGCCGATGAGGTGCTGGCAATGCAGCCCGACGGCGTGTTTTTATCCAATGGTCCCGGCGACCCAGAGCCATGCGCCTACGCTATCGATGCAATTAAAACCATATTGGCTACCAAGTTACCGGTGTTTGGAATTTGCCTGGGCCATCAGTTGTTGGCGCTCGCTAGTGGCGCAAAAACTGTGAAAATGAAGTTTGGCCATCATGGAGCCAATCATCCGGTACAGGAAAAAGCCACGGGAAAAGTATTAATCAGTAGCCAGAATCATGGTTTTGCCGTGGATGCCGCGACCTTGCCCGCGAATGTTGAAGCGACCTATCATTCCCTGTTCGACGGCAGCCTGCAAGGTATCCGTCTGACCGACCGTCCGGCGTTCAGCTTCCAGGGCCATCCCGAAGCCAGTCCAGGCCCGCATGATGTGGAAGGCTTATTCGACGAATTTATGAAACTAATGAAATAAATTTCGGGCTAAAGACGCAAGACTAAAGGCTAAAATCAATTATTTTGAGCCTTTGGCCTTGCGCCATTCGCCTTGAGCCTAAGTTTAAATATGCCCAAAAGAACCGACATAAAATCTATCTTATTAATAGGCGCCGGCCCGATTGTGATCGGCCAAGCCTGCGAGTTCGACTATTCCGGCACTCAGGCGTGTAAAGCGCTGAGGGAGGAAGGCTACCGGGTGATCTTGGTTAACTCCAATCCGGCAACCATCATGACCGATCCTGACATGGCGGATCGCATTTATGTCGAACCTATTGATTGGCAAACCGTCGAAAAAATCATAGAAAAAGAACGACCTGACGCCATTTTGCCGACCATGGGCGGGCAAACGGCGCTCAATTGCGCCTTGGCGTTAGACAAAAACGGTGTGCTGGAAAAATACGGCGTTGAAATGATCGGCGCGAGTAAAGAAGCCATTAATAAGGCGGAAGACCGTGAGTTGTTTAATCAGGCGATGCGCAAGATCGGTTATGAAGTCGCCAAATCCAAAATTGCCCATACCATGGAAGAGGCGCTGGCGGTGCAGCAGGAAGTCGGTTATCCGACCGTTATCCGTCCATCCTTTACGATGGGCGGCAGCGGCGGCGGCATTGCCTACAACAAGGAAGAATTCGTCGAAATTTGCGAGCGCGGACTTTATCTTTCGCCAACCAATGAATTGCTGATCGAGGAATCCGTGCTCGGCTGGAAAGAGTTCGAGATGGAAGTGGTGCGTGATCGCAATGACAACTGCATCATCGTCTGCTCCATCGAAAATTTCGATCCGATGGGCGTACATACCGGCGACTCCATTACCGTTGCGCCCGCGCAAACGTTAACCGATAAGGAATACCAGATTCTCCGCGACGTATCCTGCAATGTCTTGCGGGAAATCGGTGTCGATACCGGCGGTTCCAACGTGCAGGTCGCCATTAATCCGGTGGACGGCCGTTTAATCGTCATTGAAATGAATCCACGCGTCTCGCGCTCGTCGGCGTTAGCGTCCAAGGCGACCGGTTTTCCTATCGCCAAAGTGGCGGCAAAACTCGCGGTCGGATATACGCTGGACGAATTAAAGAATGAAATTACCGGCGGCGCTACGCCAGCATCCTTCGAGCCGACGATAGATTATGTCGTCACCAAAGTGCCGCGTTTCACTTTTGAGAAATTCCCGCAAGCCGATGACCGCCTGACGACGCAAATGAAGTCAGTAGGCGAAGTTATGGCCATTGGCTGCACATTTCAAGAATCCTTGCAAAAAGCGCTGCGCGGCCTGGAGATAGGCATCAGCGGTCTGAATGAAATCGTCGATTTTAAAGCAGATGACGCTCATGAAAAAATCCAGCGGGAATTGCGCCATCCCGGCCCGGATCGTTTGCTGTACGTTGCCGATGCATTTCGTAGCGGCATGAACCTCGAAGAGGTGTTTGACGCGTGTAAAATCGATCCCTGGTTTTTGGCGCAAGTGCAGGATTTAATTGATAGCGAACAAGCGCTATCGACCAAAACCCTGGCTACCTTAAAGGAAGGCGAACTGTTCCGCCTGAAGCGCAAGGGTTTTTCCGATCAGCGTTTGGCTAAGTTACTCAATACCTCGGAATCTGAAGTCAGAAATAACCGGCATAAGCAAAATATCAGGCCGGTTTACAAACGGATCGATTCATGTGCAGCGGAATTTGCCTCGGATACTGCTTATTTGTATTCCACTTATGAGGAAGAATGCGAAGCCAGACCGACGGATAAAGAAAAAATCATCATCCTGGGCGGCGGACCGAACCGGATCGGGCAGGGCATCGAATTCGATTACTGTTGCGTTCATGCTGCTTTGGCATTACGAGAAGACGGTTACGAAACCATTATGATTAATTGTAATCCCGAAACCGTTTCCACCGATTTCGATACGTCCGACCGTTTATATTTCGAATCATTAACGCTGGAGGACGTGCTTGAAGTCGTTCATCTGGAAAAACCCAAAGGCGTAATCGTGCAGTACGGCGGGCAAACGCCGTTAAAACTGGCGAAAGCCTTGGCGGAGGCGGGTGTGCCGATAATCGGAACATCGCCGGATTCAATCGATTTGGCCGAAGACCGCGAGCGCTTCCAAAAACTGCTCGAGCGTCTGAATTTAAAACAGCCGCCGAACGCCACGGCGCGTTCGGTTGAGCAAGCCATTAATGCCGCCAAAGAACTGGGTTATCCTTTGGTCGTCAGGCCGTCTTACGTGTTGGGCGGACGGGCAATGGAAATCGTTTTTAATGAAGAAGGCTTGCAGCGTTATATGAAAGAAGCGGTGAGCGTGTCTAACGATTCGCCGGTGCTGCTCGATCGCTTCCTGGACGATGCCGTGGAAATGGATGTCGATGCGATTTATGACGGCGAACGCGTATTAATCGGCGGATTAATGGAGCATATCGAACAAGCAGGTGTGCATTCCGGCGATTCAGCCTGTTCTCTGCCGCCTTACGATTTAGCACCAGCAATTCAAGATCAGCTTCGCAGTCAGGTCGCCTTAATGGCGGAAGCGCTGGGTGTGCGCGGATTAATGAATACGCAGTTTGCGATACAAGGCGATGAAATCTTTGTGCTGGAAGTTAACCCGCGCGCTTCGCGCACAGCGCCTTTCGTTTCAAAAGCAACCGGTTATCCGTTGGCGAAAATCGCCGCGCGTTGCATGGTCGGTCAATCGCTGGCGCAGCAGGGCATTACCGAAGAACGTATCCCGCCTTATTATTCCGTCAAAGAGGCCGTGTTTCCATTTATCAAATTTCCGGGCGTCGATCCGCTGTTGGGGCCTGAAATGAAGTCGACCGGCGAAGTCATGGGCGTAGGCCTTACTTTCGGCGAAGCTTTCGCCAAGTCGCAACGCGCCTGCGGTGTTAACTTGAATGCCAGCGGTAAGGTTTTGTTCAGCATTCGCGACGCCGATAAGCCCAAAGCGCCGGAAATCGCCCGAATGCTGGTGAGCAAAAATTACCAAATCGTCGCAACCCGGGGTACAGCCAGATTTTTGCAAACCGCAGGGATTGAGTGTGAAGTCATCGATAAGGTTAATGAAGGCCGTCCGAATACCGTCGATATGATCAAGAACGGGCAAATTCAGCTCATCATTAATACCACGGAAGGCAAAAAAGCGATTACCGATTCCTTCACCATCCGCCGGGAAGCATTGCAGCACCGCGTGACCTACTACACCACGATGGCGGGTGCGAAAGCGGCTTGTTACGCCTTGGGCGAATTGGAGGCGGGCGATGTGAATTGCTTGCAGGATTTGCACAAGAGGCTTAAATAAAGGCGCAAACTCAAAGGGTAAAGGCAAAAGGTATCGGTAGGATGGGATGCGCTATGTTTATCCATCCTGCAAAATGTGATTTGAAAAAACATAGCTAAATTTTGGAGCTAATTAATGAACAAAGTCCCATTAACCGTAAAAGGCGCGGATAAACTCCGGGCGGAATTGGAAGAGCTAAAATCCGTTACCCGCCCGCGCATCATTGCGGCAATTGCCGCTGCCCGCGAACATGGCGACTTAAAAGAAAACGCCGAATACCATGCCGCGCGCGAGCAGCAAAGTTTCGCCGAAGGCCGCATTAATGAAATCGAAGCCAAGCTATCGAATGCTCAGATTATCGACGTGACCAAGGTAGATGCGGGCGGCAAAGTGGTGTTTGGCGCAACGGTGGAAATCGAAGATTTGGATAGCGAAAAACGAGTGATCTATCAAATTGTCGGCGAAGACGAAGCCAACATCAAAGACGGCAGGATTTCCATCGGATCGCCTATTGCCAGGGCATTAATCGGCAAGGAAACGGGCGATACCGTAATTGTAAAAGCGCCCGGCGGCAATATTGAATACGAAATACTTTCAGTCAGTTACATTTAGACTTTAGTGCTGATCTGTTATGAGTAATTAATACGAGTGCTTGCCGCGTTTATTAATGGTTCTTTGTTTCAACGGACCGGTTCGCTTGGTTTTGTTTAAATTGCGCGGGCGGCCGACTTTGGGTTTTGCCGGTGCTTTGGGGTTCATGCGGTAAAAAATGGCAATCTGGCCGATCATTTGTACCAGTTCAGCTCCTGTTTTTGCGCACACTTCCTGTTCAATGTCGGCGCGTTCGGTTTTCTCGGCGCGAATCTTCACTTTGATAAGTTCATGAACATTTAAGGCAATGTCGATTTCCGCCAAGACGGCGTCGGTTAATCCGGCCTGGCCTATCATTACTACCGGCTTCAAGGCGTGCGCCCTTGCTTTCAATTTTTTCTTGCTATCTGCGTCCATGAGGTTAATCCGATTATGTTGCCGCTATTTTACTGGAAAACTGTGTAATGAGCCGAACTAAAAGCAGCGGACGGTGGCTGGATGAACATTTCGATGACGTCTATGTCAAAATGGCGCAGTCGGAGGGTTACCGTTCGCGCGCTGTTTACAAGCTGAAAGAACTGCAAGAGAAAGACCGGTTTATCAAACCGGGCATGAGTGTGGTCGATTTGGGCGCGGCCCCAGGCGGTTGGTCGCAGTATGTGAGGCCGATGTTAGGCAAAAAAAGCAAATTGATCGCGCTCGATATTCTACCGATGGAGCCGATTAACGGCGTCGATTTTATTCAGGGCGATTTCCGTGAAGAATCCGTTTGGCAAGCGTTGAACGCTATCGTTAAGCCGGGCAGCATTGATGTCGTTCTCTCCGATATGGCTCCCAACATGAGCGGAAATCGAGCAATTGACCAGCCCGGTGCGATGTATTTGTGCGAGTTGGCCCTGGATACGGCTAAAACATTGCTGGGTAAAGGCGGCGCTTTTTTGGTTAAAGTCTTTCAGGGTGAAGGTTTTGATGAGTACCATCGGGAACTGTTGCAGAATTTTAACAAAGTAGTCATTCGCAAGCCGAAAGCGTCAAGGCCGCGCAGCAATGAAGTCTATATTTTGGCTACGGGCTTTAAATAGGGACTACTTGCCCTCATTAATGGTTGATATTCAGGAGAGTAGTTTGTTTTGCAAAGTGGATAACAGGCAGAAAACGTGTATCCTGATATAATGAATTTGTTTTTTACCGTACCGTACAGGTCTGGGGTGTGTAGTGAATGACATGATGAAAAATATAGTTCTTTGGGTCATTATCGCAGTGGTTTTATTCTCTGTGTTTAATAATTTTGGCACACAGGGCGATCGCGGCGAGTCCGCGCAATTATCTTACTCGCAATTTATCGAAGCGGTAAAAACGGGGCAGGTAATGGATGTGGAAATTAACGAACACGCGGTTAAAGGCAAATTGCAAAGCGGCCAGCCCTTTAGTACCTATGCGCCGAACGATCCGGGTATGATCGGCGATCTAATCGCCAATGGTGTCAACATCAAGGCCAAACCGCCAGAACAGCCGTCCATGCTCAGCCAATTGCTGTATTCCTTCGGCCCTATGCTGTTATTAATAGCCGTCTGGGTATTTTTCATGCGGCAAATGCAGGGGGGTGGCGCAGGCGGACGTGGCGCACTCAGCTTCGGCAAAAGCAAAGCGCGGATGCTGGAAGAAAACCAGATTAAAGTCACCTTTGCCGATGTTGCCGGTTGCGACGAAGCCAAGGAAGAAGTTGTAGAGATGGTCGATTTCCTCAAAGATCCGGCTAAATATCAGCGGCTGGGCGGGAAGATTCCGCGCGGTGCATTAATGATCGGTCCGCCCGGCACCGGTAAAACCTTGCTGGCGCGCGCTATTGCGGGTGAAGCCAAAGTGCCGTTCTTTACCATTTCCGGTTCAGATTTTGTCGAAATGTTCGTCGGTGTCGGTGCATCGCGGGTGCGCGACATGTTCGATCAAGCCAAGAAACATGCGCCTTGTATCATCTTCATCGACGAAATCGACGCCGTCGGTCGTCAGCGCGGAGCCGGTTTGGGCGGTGGTAACGACGAGCGAGAGCAGACTTTAAACCAGCTGCTGGTGGAAATGGACGGCTTTGAAGGCAACGAAGGCATTATCGTGATTGCCGCCACTAACCGGCCGGACGTGCTCGATAAAGCCTTGTTACGGCCTGGTCGTTTCGACCGTCAGGTGACCGTCGGCTTGCCCGATGTCAAAGGCCGGGAACAAATCCTGAACGTGCACATGAAAAAAATACCGGCAGCGAACGATATTGAAATCAAGTACATAGCCCAAGGTACGCCCGGTTTTTCCGGCGCGGATTTAGCCAATCTGGTTAATGAGGCGGCCTTGCTGGCCGCCAGACAATGCAAGCGTCTGGTCAATATGGCCGATTTGGAGAAAGCCAAAGACAAGCTCATTATGGGCGCGGAACGCCGCACTATGGTCATGGATAAAAAAGAAAAAACCATGACAGCCTATCATGAAGCCGGTCACGCTATTGTGGGACGATTGGTGCCTGAGCACGATCCGGTCTATAAAGTGAGTATCATGCCGCGCGGACGCGCCTTAGGGATTACCATGTTCCTGCCCGAACGCGATCAATACAGCGCCAGCAAACAAAAACTGGACAGTATGATTTCCAGTTTGTACGGAGGACGCATTGCAGAAGAATTAATTTTCGGATGGGAACAGGTCAGCACCGGTGCGTCCAACGACATTGAACGCGCCACCGAACTGGCGCGCAACATGGTAACCAAGTGGGGCTTATCGCAGCGTTTGGGACCCTTGGCTTACAGCGAAGAAGAAGGCGAAGTGTTTTTAGGCCGCTCGGTAACGCAACACAAAAGCGTGGCGGATGAAACGTCGCATACAATCGATGAGGAAATTCGCGCCATTATCGACCGCAATTACGAGCGCGCAGAAAAAATCCTGAAGGATAATATCGATATTTTGCATACCATGGCGAAGGCATTAATGAAATACGAAACCATCGATAAAAACCAAATTGATGATTTAATGGCGCATAAACCGGTTAAAGCACCGGACGACTGGGAAGAAATGCCGTCTCGGGATAGCATAGATAATCCGGGCAACAACGATAAAAAAGAGGGTGGCAAGGTCGATCCGGCCATTGGTAACACCGCCGAGCAAAATTAATGACAATTAATGTGCTCAACAGTATGGTTTGCAGCGTTGTTAAATAAGAATTAGCTTTAATAAACAAGGATATGGCAAAAAAATACTTTGGTACCGATGGTATCCGCGGCAAAGTTGGCGATCATCCTATCACCGCTGATTTTTGGTTAAAACTCGGCTGGGCTGCGGGTAAGGTTTTTGCCAACGAAAACCATGATATCGTTCTGGTTGGCAAAGATACCCGTATTTCAGGTTATATGTTCGAATCCGCGCTAGAAGCCGGATTAACTGCTGCCGGAGTGGACACGCACTTGCTGGGTCCGATGCCGACTCCCGGTATTGCTTACCTGACGCGTACGCTCAGAGCGAAGGCGGGCATCGTCATCAGCGCATCACATAATCCTTATTACGACAATGGCGTCAAGTTTTTTTCCGTTCAGGGTACCAAACTGCCTGACGAAATCGAGGAAGAAATCGAACGTTACATCGATTCGCCGATGACAACGGTGGAGTCGGCCGGTCTAGGGAAAGCAAAACGGGTCGATGACGCGGCAGGGCGATATATCGAATTCTGCAAAGCCAGCGTACCGACAAAACTCGATTTTGAAGGGTTGCGCGTGATCGTCGATTGCGCACAGGGCGCT
Source organism: Gammaproteobacteria bacterium (assembly GCA_016874115.1). Classification (GTDB taxonomy): domain Bacteria; phylum Pseudomonadota; class Gammaproteobacteria; order Methylococcales; family Methylomonadaceae; genus Methyloglobulus. Next base: position 7,752 of record VGVA01000018.1, on the reverse strand, counting down.
ACTTACCATATCGCGCCGCATGTTTTCAGTGAAATCGGCGCGGAGGTTGTCGCCATTGGCGTAGAACCTAACGGCTTGAATATTAATGAAAACTGCGGCGCTACCAAGCCGCAAAAACTGGCTGAAACAGTACTGGCTTACCGGGCGGATATCGGAATAGCGCTGGATGGCGACGGCGACCGGTTAATCATGGTCGATCACAAAGGAGAAATTGTGGACGGCGATGAACTGGTGTACATCATCGCCAAATCCAAACTGGAGGCTAAAGAACTGTCCGGACCGGTAGTCGGCACATTAATGACCAATTTGGGCATGGAAATCGCCTTAAAAAAACTGGGTGTTAAATTGCTGCGGGCGCAAGTGGGTGACCGTTATGTCATGGAATTACTTCTTGAAAACAAAGGTATTTTAGGCGGTGAAGGTTCAGGTCACATTATTTGTCTGGATAAAACAACCACGGGCGATGGCATTATCTCCGCGTTGCAGGTAATGGCAGAAATGCAGAATAGCGGACGTACTTTACATGAGCTTAAATCCGGCATGACAAAATATCCGCAGGTATTGCTGAATGTTAAAACCAAGGTAAAACCCGACCTGAACAGCGATCTTATCCAAAATGCGGTGAAGGATGTCGAGAAAAAGCTGGGAGACACGGGGCGGGTGTTGCTCAGGGCGTCCGGAACCGAGCCGTTAATAAGGGTTATGGTGGAAGGTCAATACGAAGATAAAGTCACAGCTTATGCCGAACAACTGGCGGAACAGGTTAGAAAGCTAACCGGCGCTTGAATAAACTAATGTTACACATTATCATACCCGGTTTAATTTAACCTTGAGGGAAAAGCGATGCGTCGTCCGCTGGTAGTGGGTAACTGGAAAATGAATGGCACCCGGAGTAGTGCAGAAGCGCTGGCTAAAGGCATCTTGGTCGGTTTAGGCGACGATGTTGCCGATATCGCTGTTTGCGTTCCTTATGTATTTCTACCGGAAATTGCCCAAATCGTTAATAACACACGCCTTGGTGTTGGCGCACAGAACGTGGCCGATAAGCCGTCAGGCGCGTTTACCGGCGAAGTATCCGCCGCCATGCTCAAAGAATTCGGTTGTAAATATGCATTGGTAGGCCATTCCGAAAGACGAACCTATTACGGGGATACCGATCAAATCGTTGCCGCGCGCTTTTGCCAGGCACAAGAACAAGGCATTATCCCTATCTTATGTATCGGTGAGACCTTATCTGAGCGCGAACAAGATAAAACATTCGATGTCATTACAACTCAGCTTGACGCCGTAGTTAATTTGGCCGGAATCGGCGCATTCGGCAATGCGGTAATCGCCTACGAACCTGTCTGGGCAATCGGCACGGGCTTAACTGCCACTGACGATCAGGCGCAAGAAGCGCATCGGTTCATCAGGAATTATCTTGCCGCCAAAGACCAAACAGTGGCGGAAAATATCCAAATCTTATACGGCGGCAGCGTTAAGCCGGACAATGCCAAAGGCTTGTTTGCAATGCCCGATATTGACGGCGGATTAATTGGCGGGGCTTCTTTAGATGCGGAGTCCTTTTTAAAGATTTATAACTCGGTTAATTAAACCGTAATTTTATATGTATCAAGCAATTATTATTATTCACATCCTGTTGGGCCTGTCCATTATCGGCTTGGTTCTCATGCAGCAAGGAAAAGGCGCCGATGCGGGAGCAACGTTCGGCGGCGGTGCGTCTGGATCGGTATTCGGCGCCCAAGGGGCGGCATCTTTTTTATCGCGCACCACGGCAATACTGGCTACGATGTTTTTTATGACCAGTTTGGGGCTTGCCTGGTTAAACAGTCATAAAAGCGGTGGTGTAAACGATTTGATGAGTACAACCGCCGTTGAGAAAGAGGTGCCCGATTTAGGGTTGCCGCCGGTTAATGGTGTCAAACCGGAAGTCATTAAACCGCCTTCCGTAAACAGTAAACCTGCGGAAAATAACTCGGTTGCGCCGGCGTCGCCATCCGATAAACCGGCAGTTGAAGGAGCAGCGCCGTCGGCAGAAACGTCAAAACCAGCCGTAACAGATCAACCCAAGTCCGATGCTACGCCAAACCCTTCGCCAGAGCAGGAAAAGAAAGACGTAGCGGCGGAAAAGAAAGAAGCAGAGCATAAAATCGATGCTCCGGCAAAGGCGACGCATAAAAAGAAAAAATAATTAACCAGCCGATGTGGTGAAATTGGTAGACACGCCATCTTGAGGGGGTGGTGACGAAAGTCATGCCGGTTCGAGTCCGGCCATCGGCACCAAATTAGGATTTTAAGTAATCCAAGAAAGTCCTGAAACCCGCAAGCTGAAAGGCTTAGCGGGTTTTTTGTTGTCCAGTGTTATCCAGGAAAAAGCAGTAACATCTTGCAATTTTTGCAGTAACTATTACAGTAACACTGGAGTTGGTAACAAAAGTTACTGCAAATTACATTGGAGTTACTGCAAATGGCAAAAGAACTGCTCAAAGATGTTTCGATCAAAAACGCCAAGGCCTCCGAAAAAGATCAGCGTTTGAGTGATGGCAATGGCCTTTACGTGCTACTTAAACCGAACGGAGCTAAATGGTGGAGATTTGATTACTCAATCGATGGCAAGCGTAAAACCTTGTCGCTCGGAATCTATCCTGAAACGAGGTTGGCTGACGCAAGGAGAAAATCAGAAGATGCGCGTGTTAAGGTAGCCAATGGGATTGATCCAAGCGATGCAAGAAAGCAGGTTAAGGCTGCACGAAAACTCGCTGTTGAAAATAGCAATCGCGAAGATGCTGGTTTGCCTATATTGGACAGTTTTGCTGATGTTTCGCAAAAATGGCTGGCTTCAATTGCCCATCTGACCACCACAACCACGCACAACAAGAAATACAGTCGAATTGAGCGACTAGCCTTTCCATTGCTAGGTAACAAACCAATCAAGGATATCAAAGCACTCGATGTGTTGGCAGTTATGAAACCATTGATCAAAAAAGGACAACTGGAAACTGCACACCGACTTCATGGTGAAATAAGTTCCATTTTTGACTACGGAATTGCCCATGGTATTGTCGATTTCAATCAAGCACAACCTGTGGCAAAACAAATTCCTGTACAAAAGGTCAAACACCGAGCGGCGATCATTGATCCCAAGCAGGTTGGGCAACTGTTGCGCGATATTTACAGCTACCAAGGTACCTATGTGGTGCAGATGGCTCTAAGGCTATCGCCGTTACTTTTTCAACGGCCTGGCGAAATCCGACAAATGCTTTGGGATGATGTGGATTTGGTGGCTAAAGAATGGCGGCCTTACATTAGCAAAACTGATTTTCATCATATCGTGCCATTGAGTCGGCAAGCGGTGGAAATCTTGGTAGCGATACAACCCTTAACCGGCGGTGGGCAATACGTTTTCCCGTCAAGTCGTGGCGATGGGCGACCTATGTCGGATAACACCATCAGGACGGCATTGATAACCTTGGGTTACGACTCAACCATCCAAACGGCGCACGGATTCCGCACCATTGCATCAACCTTGCTGAATGAACAAGGCTGGTCCCCAGACGCAATTGAACGCCAGCTTGCACACGCACCACGCGATCAAGTGAGGGCAGCCTATAACCGAGCACAATATCTGGACGAACGGCGCCGGATGATGCAGTCTTGGGCTGACTATCTTGACAGCCTTAGAGAAGGTGCTCAAATTCTAAATCTTAAACAGGTAGGTTAGTCCGATGCCAAGAAAACGAACCGTTCAACCAGAGCCTTCTGAATCATTTACTTTGGATGATGGAACAATAGTAGAAGTCAGAAACCATAATACTCGTGAGATAGGGCGAGGACTGGATAAAAAATTTAATGCTGATGAATTGGATTGGCAGGTTCTGCTTGGGCTTTTTGATGATTTGCAATCCCAATCTCAATTTAGGCAAGAACGTGCAAAGACGGCTCTTGAATCGAATCATGCTTTGGCGCGTTTTTTATTAGACAATGACTATGAAATGGATCAGCGCACGGCAACACGACATGGAAAATCGATTCGTATTAAATTCGCACAAAGTATGGAAATTTATAATAACAACAAAGCTCAGAACAAAGACTAGGTACATTCTGCGCCCTAGTTGATGCAAATTTTTTAAGTCATACTGCTCCTAAATTCTTCTAGGAGTCAAATGTATGCAAAGAAATCCAGCCACTCAATTACCAGAAACTGGCTTTGTCCGGTTACCAAAAATACTGGAAGTTTTTCCAGTTAGTCGCTCAGCTTGGTGGGCAGGCGTCAAATCAGGAAAGTATCCAAAATCAGTTCAACTGGGTGTCAGAACTACAGCTTGGTTGGCCACCGACATAAGAGCACTTATTGAATCAACCTTGGCAAAAGGGGAAAACCAATGATCGATGAATTGATTCTGTATGTTGACAGAGGGTCTCGACTCCATATTGTAGAGCCAAGCTCCTTAGAAAATTTCGACGACTATCATCCTGTACTACAAATAGCAGTTAATTTAATGAATGCTGGTTTTGAAGGTCTAGAGATAGATGAAAAGTTGATGAGCAATGGAAAGTATTTCCAAGCGTTAAACACCGATTTATCAACGCGGGAGGGTAAGCTTCTCTATGATATTAGTCAAAAATATTCTCGCGGAGAACCTTTGCCATCACTAACAGAGGTGATTGCAGAGATAAGGGGCTGAAAGTTATAAAATTAAGGTCCAAATAAAAACTCGTGCTTACAAAAGGCTCGAATAGTCTGCGTATAAAAGTCTCCGTATCGCAGAGCGGGTCAGGACAAGACTGATTAGACGCAAAGGTTACACCCAGACTTAAGAACCGCTGGGTGTTGCGTTCACCGGAACTGTCAACCGGGTCAAAAAATCGACTGCAAAATTGGTTCAGAAAAGAATGGCGAGTTGCCGCTCGCGTTATTTATTCTTTCTGAGTTGAGGCTGCCACAAACCGCTTCCTTGCTTAGAATTCTCTTTATGAGGATTTTATTATGCGCTATAAAGATAGCACAAATAGTAAACAAAATCAATCAGATAATGTGTTTTACGAACTGTCTGACCATGCTGCGTGTGGTTCAGAAAAAGCATTAAATCCAAATTGCTTTTCGGGGCAATTTGTTAAAACCAGACCCTTGCGATTGGCTCGCACAACTGAGGGAGGCGTAAGAAACACCGGCCTTTCCGAATGGAAGCCCACGGCTGAGGAGCTTTGTAGCGAATTATCGGATACGCACGTTGGCCAAAAAGATGGCACCTACTTTGTTCGAACATACGGCACTCGGCGATCCGATCAAGACCTCTCGGACGAAGCTGACATTTTGATTTTAGACGGCGATGCGCGGCTTTCAGAATCGGGTGAAGTATTAGACGGTTGTGTCTCACCTGAATTGGTGTCTAAGACGTTAAGTTCCAACGGCATACCGCATGTGATTTATATGAGTCATTCCAACTTGATGTCCCCATCAGAACTTAATAGCGACGTCAATAAAAGCACCAAAAATCGCGGTGGTGTTGAAGGCTCAACATACCACAAGTGGCGCGCTGTTATTTTTGTTCAGTATCGGCGTGAGCAATTGGAAGCCTTGCTGGATTGGATCTTTGAATTACTTCATTTGGATGGGGTCATGGTCGCTCCAGTTAAGGAAAATCTGACTTGGGCGCAGGCTTGGTATTTTAGTCGAGCAATCGACGCACAACGTGAATTCGATGCCAAAAAGAGTACCCAAGAAAATCTTAAAGGCTTTGAATTAAACGCCGTTTTAATTCATGATGAATGGTTGAGACACAAAGCTGAAACGGCTGTAGAAGCTGTCCCAACTCGTCCCCAAAATGAATATCGTTCGGTGATTGATGAGTACAATCGAACACATGATCCACGTGACTTGCTAGTGGGTGCTGGCTATGTGCAAACAGACAAAAACCGTTACCTGCATCCAAACTCAACATCGGGCGTTCCGGGCACCATTATTCTGACCGATCCTAGTTCAGGGCAAGAATTTGTCTATAGTCATTCTGGAAGTGATCCGCTGAGCGACGGCAAGCGCCATGATGCCTTTGATCTATATAAGCACTTTGAGCACAAGGGTGATTTTAATGCGGCATTCAACTGTATTCGAGGCCTCTCGGGGCATAGTCACCACGAACTGAGTGTAGTGAATTCATTTGATGCTCTTGATGGTTTCCATGTGCATGCTTTACCAAGCAGTGATTCACGAGACGGTAACGAGGATACTCGACCTTTGACTGAGAGTGGTAATACCCTTCGGTTCTTGGATAAACACCAAGATTCGGTGCGCTTTGTGATTGAAACAAAAAACGCTTGGCTAATATGGAATGGACGTGGGTGGATATGGTCAAAAGATGGTGCTGAGATTGCAGAGCTAATGGCAGGGATTGCAGCTGATATTTACCAAGAAGCATCCTTGCACTTAAGAGATTCGGCGCATTTTACAGCTTGGGCTAGAGCATCTCAGAAAAAAACCACCATCACAAACACGGTCGCGTTATTGGCGAATAAATCTGAAATTCGCGTCCCTCTGTCGCTTGTAGATGCTAATCCGTACTTAATCGGTTTTGATGGCGCACAAAAAGTGATTGACCTTAGAACGGGTATCGCTCGAAATGCAGAACCAGATGATCTCATAACCAAATCACTACGCGTAAATCAATTGGGATGTGCTGAAGACGCTTTGAGGTGGCATCAGTTTTTAAATCAGGTATTCAATAATGACCCGATGCTGATCGCGTGGCTGAAAAGATATCTTGGCTATATGCTGACTGGCGTTGTGGACGAGCAAATATTCGTGTTCGGATTCGGTCTTGGAGCGAATGGTAAATCTGTTCTAGCGGAAATTTTGCGATTTATAATGGCTGATTATTCAAGGACAGTTGCGCCTGAAACCATTAGCGAATCTCGGCGATCTGCAGGCTCTGCTGCCCCTGACCTTATGACCCTATTAGGCGCAAGACTGGCCATTAGTACAGAAACGGAGGACGGGCTTGCGCTTAATGAAACCCTTGTTAAGCTTTTGACGGGAGGTGATGCAATTACGGCGCGGGGGCTTTATCAAAGTCCGGTTGAATTTAAGCCGTAGTTTAAACTGCTCATTTTCGGAAATCATAAACCTATTATCAAAGGCACTGATCACGGCATATGGCGCCGCATCAGATTATTACCTTTTACCCAAAGGTTTGAAGGTGCTAATCGAGACCCTGCTCTTCTTGAAATACTCAAATCCGAAGCGCCGCACATACTGGCTTGGATGGTAGAGGGGTGTATTGAATGGCAGAAAATTGGCTTAGCCGAAGTACCCAAAGTTATTGAGGATGCCACTGCTGGTTATAGAACTGAGCAGGATCTTATAGGCCACTGGCTGGATGAGCGCTGCATCATTGGCAAAACAGAATCGATTACGATTAATGAGGCTTACACCTGTTATACGCAATGGGCTCAGGCCTCTGGGTTGAAAGCTTGTTCGAAAATTGCTCTAACTCGACGACTAGAGGAAAGAGGTTTTGTAAAAACCAAAAAAAGCCATGCTTGGTTGTGGGACGGTTTTACGCTAAATCCAGCTGCTGCGTGGGATGCATTGCTGAGTGAGGCTGTATAGCTGTCAATCAACATCCAAAAGTTTCCACCCATCAACACCGAAAATTTTCCAGGTTAATGTGTAGGGTTATTGCTTTTCAGCCGACTTTTTTCGTTGTTTAAACCGATAGGAATCATTGCCGGTTTCGAGAATATCGCAGTGATGGG
>VGVA01000017.1 GCA_016874115.1 Gammaproteobacteria bacterium | reverse complement strand
AGCAACCTATAACCTGCGACGACTTTGCAGCCTGAAAACCTGCGGAATTTTGGCCTTTTAACGACCAAGCTGCGCCTGAAATGCACCAAAAAGGGCATTTCAGGATAAAAACCACTGAAAAGTGGGCAATTTTTTGCCCTGATGCATGGGGATCAAGATTCCTATATGTCGTTGGTCAAAGCAACGGCTGATTTTCAAAGTAAATCGAGGTGCCCATGAGAAAAAAAACTATTAACTTGATCCAAGTTGGCTTCGTTATAGTTAGTTGTCAACTTACGGCGTTTGCCGACGAACAGGTATTAAACGAAAGCACTACGGCTTTAGAGATGCCGGTAGTAGAAGTTATCGAAGAATATAATTCTTTGGCTAACATGCCCAGTACTGTAAACACACTCAGACAGGAGGACTTGTTTAAGAGTCATGTCTACAACCTAAACGAAGCTTTAAGAAAGGTTCCCGGCGTTAACATTCGGGATGAAGAAGGGTTTGGCATGAGGCCAAATATTGGTATTCGTGGCATCAACCCGACACGTTCTACCAAAACATTGTTGCTCGAAGACGGAATACCGCTTTCCTATGCCCCTTACGGTGACAATGCCAGCTATTACCATCCGCCGGTAGAGCGTTTTTCCAATATTGAAATTTTGAAAGGGCCAGGACAAATCCTGTATGGTCCCCAGACTATCTCCGGTACTATTAACTACCTGACACCAAACCCACCCAGTAAGCCGGGCGGTTTTTTAAGTTTTACCGGAGGTACTCGTGATTATTACAACGGACATTTTAATTATGGCGGTACTGTCGGCAATTTTGGTGGATTGCTCGACATCACCCATAAAGAAAGTGATGGTGCGCGTCAGAATACTAATTCAGACATTAACGATTACAACATTAAGGCCGTATATGACATTGATGCCCATAATGCCTTGACGTTGAGGGCCAACTATTTCCAAGAAGACTCGCAATTGACTTATTCAGGCATTACCGACGCTGAATTGAAAAATTTTGGATTTCAGTATAATCCTTTCAAGAATGACACCATTAATACTGATCGGTATGGTACATCGTTTACTCACCAACTGAGCTTTAATGACGATGTTATGTTAACGACTAATGTTTACTGGTCACATTTCCATCGTGACTGGTGGCGGCAGGCCAGCACCACAACCGATTCGCAATGCGGTACTGACTTTAGAAGCTCAAGACTCAACGGGTTGGCCGTTAATCCGGACAACTGTAATTCCATACAAGGCCGACTTCGTGATTATTACACCTATGGAGTTGAACCGCGGTTGCATGCTAATTACCAACTCTTTGGTTTTAACAGCGAATTAGACGCAGGCTTCCGTGCCCATTTTGAAGAACAAGCGAGGACACAGGCTAATTCCGGCTTGCTGAATGTTGCGACTGATATTGTCGAAGATAATATTAGGGAAACCAATGCATTCTCTGGTTTTTTTCAAAACCGTTTTATTTTTGATGATTGGAGCGTAACCCCCGGTGTTCGGATTGAGCAAGTGGATTTCAAGAGGCAAAATCTCTTGACCGGTGACCGTGGAAAAACGTCAGTGACCGAAATTCTGCCAGCATTTGGTATTGCCTATACTCCAAACAGTCAGATTACCGGTTTCTTCGGATTTCACCGTGGTTTTGCCCCGCCTAGAGTAGAAGATGCAATTGGCAACGACGGTACAATTGTAGATGTAGGGCCAGAGCAAAGCTGGAATTATGAGGTCGGAATCAGAACCAAGCCTTATACCGGCGCTAAACTGGATGCCACTTTGTTTCATGCCGATTTCCAACAACAAAATGCAGTTGGCAGTATTGCGGGCGGTTCTACTCCTTTAGCTGCCGGCAAGGCGCTTTATGAAGGCGCTGAATTATCGGCAAGGCAAGATTTCGGGCCTTTGTTTAATAGCGATCATAACGTTTATTTGCAGGCTGCATACACCTGGGTAGCTACTGCCGAAATGACTTCTGCCTTCCGTTGTCTAGCTTCGGCGACTGATTGCGGCGGTTCCGTAGCCAGCAGATTGGCGAACGGCGATCTGATCGGCAATCGTCTGCCGTATTCGCCGGAACACAACTTGACGGCGACAATCGGCTATTCCCATCCGATGGGACTAGACCTTCAGCTTGAGACGGTCTATGTTGGCCAGCAGTATGCCGATTTCCTCAACTTAAAGACTGGCGCCAACCATCCAGATGGGCCGAATAGCAATTCAGCCCGTTCTGGCCAATTTGGACTAATCGATGATTATGTGGTGTTGAATATTGGCGCAACTTACCATGCCAAGCCGCTGAACACCGATTTCTTCGTCTCCTTGAAAAACCTGCTGGATGAGCGCTACATTGTTGACCGTACCCGTGGCATCCTGCCGGGTTCTCCGCGTTTGATACAGGCGGGGTTTAAGGTTAATTTTTGAAGCTATAAAAAATTTCTTATTCCCACGCTCCTGCGTGGGCTATATTCCATAGTTGAGAAGTCAGTCTCGGCGTTTTGTGAATCCTCCACCGGCTAAAAGCCGGTGGCTTCAGGTTACGGCTTAAAGCCGGATTTGATCGACTGCAAAACGGTGTGCAAAACTTTCCAGGGTCCTGGGGAAAAGAGCGTTGAAAAGTTTCCACCCCAGGTAGTTCAATGACCGGCTTTTTGCCGGAGAAACCTAGAGTGTGTCAAACAGCTTTGAAAAGTTTCCAATAATTTCCGTTAAAGAGCGTCGAAAAGCTTCCAGAATCAGGCTGTGCCTTGTTGTTCTATTTGGTCAGCCGCCTCTATGAAAAGACATTTTGGTAGTCACCGCTAATTTAAGTTTTGGCGAATGGGTGCTGGTCTTTGGCGATGCCAAGATGACAACAACTCTGTTAGACCGCATTACTCATTATTGCGACATCCTGGAAACAGGCAACGAGTCCTTTCGTTTTAAACATCGTAAAACCGCCATTAAAACGGATTAACCCAGTCAACCCTGTGGAAACTTTTCGACGCTGACAGGTGGAAAATTTTCAATGCTGATTGACATAAGAAAGCGCTCCCGGCGGCGCTGTTGGTGGTCATTAATGCGCTCCGCCATCTCTTCATCGATACATTCCGCCGTTGCCAGATAAACAGGTTTTTGGGCGGAATGCGCCAGAATGTAAGCTTCCGCGAGACGGGATTTACCGCTTTTTACCCCGCCGATAAACAGTGTTATCATATATTTTTCATGCGGTTATTAATTTTAGCGATTAATGTAATCGATATACGTGTAATCGTTTTGATAGCGGAGCTTATGCACGGAACCGGCATCCACCTGCATTGAAAACGCATTCCTAGGCGGTAGTTGCAGAACATGTGCCAGCAAGGCGCGAATCACGCCGGCATGCGTAATTAATATCACCTGTTTAGCTGGTTGCGCAGCTATTAACTCATCCCAAAAAACACCGACCCTTTGGCATAAGTCGTTGAAACATTCGCCATTCGGCGGCGGCTGCGTTACAAAATGCTCCGTCCAATGCCGTAAGGTTTGCTGATCGATCTCGTCAAAACGAATACCTTCCCAATCGCCGAAATTAACTTCACGTAACCGCTGATCAACGACAACCGGCCGCCGGAAGGTTTCGGCAAGACGGAGACAGCGCGATAGCGGACTGCTGTAAATCAGACAACCGTTTGAAAGTGAAGCCAATTTATTAACGACTGCTTGCGTTTCCTCAATAAATGTATCGGCCAAAGCAACATCCGTCTGACCGTAGCACAGGCCATTAATGGCGGCGGTTTTGGTGTGGCGGATTAGGAAGATGTCCACAATGCGCTCGCCGCCAGATAAAACACCGCTTCCGCCGTCTGCTGGCAGGCGCCCAGGCAATCGCCGGTATAGCCGCCGATCATGCGTTGAAAATATCGTCCTAAGCAGCAGATAATTAATATTATGGCTGGCAGCGCCAGAAAGGTACTAACGGGTAAGCTCATTAACGGCAGCAAAGCACATACGCCGGCAAACGATATTTCTTTCATTGACGGACTGTAAACGGAAGCGCTGCTTTTGCTCGCCTCCCGCCGAGCATAATCGTAGCGATACATGAGATACAAGGGTGCAAAACGGCTGAGGCTATGACCTGCCAGCAGGGTAAATGGCACAATCCCTGTCGGCAATGAACTCAGCAAGCTAATCTTTAAGCCAATTAATAGGATTAATCCGATAGCGCCGTAAGCACCGATGCGGGAATCTTTCATGATGTCCAGAATGCGTTCCTTGCCGTAGCCGCCGCCGAAGCCGTCGCAAACATCGGCGAAGCCGTCTTCATGAAATGCCCCAGTCAGCAGCAGACTGCCGGTTAATGACAGAATAACCGCCGCTGCGGGGTTCCACCACTGCGCCGCCACATAGAAACACAACCCGGCAACTGCGCCGACCAGCCAGCCTACCAGTGGCAAATAAACACTGGCTTCGGGCAATTTGGCGTAATCCAGCTTTGCGCCAGCCGGAATGGGAACGCGGGTATAAAAACTAAGGGCAAGCAAAAATAAGTGGGGATTAGGCATTTATTAATGATAACTGCTTGCCCGTTTAAATTGCTTGATTAATTTTCAACGGCAAGAGAATTGAACACACCGGCAACGCAATATCTGCCGGTACGGTCTGATTAATTAATCGATGCGCCGATTAATGAACGCAATTTTTAACCATTACAAGGTGTAATGGCCGAAGTGATATTGGTAATCCGCCATTGCCCGTTTGATAACCTCGTGCGCTTCGGCGCGCCCGTAAACGTGAGTAATTTCTATGACGATATTTTCGCTGGGCAAATGTTTATACGTTAAAAAATAATGCTTTAAGCGGTCGATGTAGGATGCCGGACAGTCCGACACATCATTCCATAAGCGATAAAACTCATCCCCCTTCATCACGGCTATAATCTTGTCGTCCGCCTCGCCATTATCCACTAATCGAAAACCGCCAATCGGCACCGCCTGCACCAGAATATCGCCATGGGTTACCGGACGTTCGCTCAAAACGCAGATATCCAGCGGATCGCCGTCGCCTTTTACGACTTTTTTGCCGGACATCAAACTGGCGTACTCGGCGACTTCCTCCGAACAATACGTCTGCGGAATAAAGCCGTATAGCGTGGGAATCATGTTGGAGAATTTCTGGGGGCGGTCGATGCGCAAATAACCGCTGGCTTTGTCGATTTCGTATTTGATGGTGTCGGACGGAACGATCTCGATAAACGCTGTCACCACTTTCGGGGCGTTTTCCCCTGCTTCTATCCCATGCCAGGGATGGGCTTTGTGTCTGATGCTCATTGAATTCTGAAACTGATTATACTCTTGGCATTAATAAGGTGTAAGGTCATTTACCAACATTTCAATGTCTAGCCGTTAAATGATTCGCGTTAAACGGAAATTTCCGCTTTGATGTGTTCATGCGCCTGGTAATTAATGATTTCAAAATCCTCGTACTTATAGTCAAAAATAGATCCCGGCTTACGCTTAATATTTAATACCGGCAACTGGAATGGCTTCCGTGTCAATTGCAGTTCGGCTTGTTCCAAGTGGTTTAGATACAAATGGACATCGCCTCCCGTCCAGATAAAATCGCCGACAGCCAAATCGCATTGCTGCGCCACTATGTGTGTTAGTAAAGCATAACTGGCAATATTAAACGGCACACCCAAGAAGGTATCGCAGCTACGCTGGTACATTTGGCAAGAGAGCTTCCCTGCCGAGACATAAAACTGAAAAAAAGCATGGCACGGCGCCAGCGCCATCTTGCCATTAATGACATTCTGTTGCGGACTGACGCTTTCATCGGGTAAATCCGCCACATTCCAGGCGGAAACAATCATTCGGCGGCTATTGGGATTGTGCTTCAATTGATTAATAACCTGCTGAATCTGGTCGATATGTTGACCGTCCGGCGTAGGCCAGGATCGCCATTGATAGCCGTAGACCGGTCCCAGTTCGCGCTTAGCATCCGCCCATTCGTTCCAAATACTGACGTTATTGCCTTGCAAATAAGCAATATTGGTGCTGCCCTGCAAAAACCACAGCAATTCATGGATAATGGATTTAATGTGTACTTTTTTGGTCGTGACCAGTGGAAAGCCTTCAGCCAGATTAAAACGCATCTGGTGACCAAAGATAGATAATGTCCCGCTACCGGTACGATCGCCTTTTTGTACGCCTTCACGCAAGATAAGGTCGAGCAAATCCAAATATTGTTTCATACGGCTTTGCTATGCGCCCGGTACAACATCCATGCGCCGATTAATATCATCGGCGTCGATAAAATCTGCCCCATCGTTACCCAATCCAAAGCGAGATATCCTAGATGCGCGTCGGGCATGCGGAAAAATTCGACAAAAAACCGGAAACAACCGTAACAGAATAGCGCCAATCCGGTTGCGCCCATTGTCGGCCTCGGCTTGCTGGTGTAAAGCCACAGAATGGCAAACAGCACCACGCCTTCCAGAAAAGCTTCGTACAGTTGTGACGGATGCCGCGGCAACGACCCGCCGTTGGGAAATACCATTCCCCACGGCGCATCGGTCGTCCTGCCCCACAGCTCTGAGTTAATGAAGTTGCCCAGCCGTCCTGCGCCCAGGCCAATCGGGCATAACGGCGCAATCACATCCGTCAATTGCAACATGGAGCAATGTTGCTTTTTTCCGAACAGCCACATGGCGATAAACACACCCAGCATACCGCCGTGAAAAGACATCCCGCCTTGCCATATCTTGAACAAGATAAAGGGGTCATTAATAAATTGGTTAAAGTTGTAAAACAGGATGTAACCGATCCTGCCCCCTAAAATAACGCCTAACGCGCCATAGGTAACCAGATCTTCTATCGTCTCCGGCTTAATGGGCGACCACGGCTTTTGCGCCCTTTTCTGACCTAAAATCCACACCCCGGCAAAACCGATAAGGTACATCAATCCGTACCAATGAATTTTTAACGGGCCGATGGCAATGAGGACGGGGTCGATCTGCGGATAGGTGAGCATAACGGATTAATGACTTAAACGGCGGCTATTATACCGTAACTGACAGCTTTGCTCTAATTCGCGGCTTATCCTATAATTGCGCGCCGTCATGACAAGAATAGTCACAATAACGTTAGTGCAATAGCAAGAATAATATGGACTTATTAATCAAATATCTTGGGCTTTGCTTTTTTATTAATAACCCGGCCGAATTATTTCCACCCAAATCCTTCATGTGGAAAAACGTTATCTACTACCTGATTTCAGGAATGATCGTTGAAGGGCTGATTTCCGACCCTGCCGACGGTACCCTGGAAGTGGTATTGAGAACCGTCATGGCGTTTTCAACCGTCGGCGTAATCTTGCTGCTGGAGAAAAAATGGCATTTTTATAACCAGCTCTACACGGCGATTTTCGTCTGCGAAAACTTTATCATGACCCTGGCAACCGCCACCGAAGGCGCGTACCACTGGATGGTTATGGAACATGTGGAAACTGCCGAAGAAATTTCCATTGGCGCGGGCATTCTGCTGGTAGTGTGGTATATCGCCATTATCGGTTACATTTTCCGCCAGCTGTTACACTACAAGATGAGCGCCAGCGTGTGTCTTGCAATCGGTTACTTTGTTATGACCTACGGCGTACCGATACTGTTTATGGATATATAACTTTTACGGTTATAAATTTTCCTCATAACCCGGATTGAAACGGAATTAATCCGGGCATCTTCAATGAATGTTACTCCGCTCCCACTCTAATAAATCCTACAACTTTATCAACAGGCTATTAAATTAATAGCTCTAACTTATTAATTAAACTACGATTTTAAAAATATTTTATCCATCTATTTGAACCTTTCTCTGGCATTTTGCGATTTATGTCACAAAATGCGAAAAAAACACTTCATTAATTGCCGTTTAATAAAAGCCCGCTAGTCTTGATTAACAACATGAGCATGCTCTTTCAAACCGGCAAAATAACAATTAATTGCCCTAATCAAGCGAGAGGAAACCGATGAAATATTTCAAAACAACCAATAGATTAATGTTTAAATTAATGGCAATGCTGGTTTTGATTGCGGGTGCGCAACAGGCTTCTGCCGGTACATGTGTTGCCGGATCAATAACCTTAAAAGCGCCTTTGTATATTGTCTCTGTTGAGAATAAATTAATCACCTACCAGCAATTAATCGGCAGTGTTACCAAAAAAGCAGCGTTAAGAAAGGATTGTGTAGGCTATACAACTTACACGATTACCGGCACCCAAAACTTACCTTATCCGGACGGAACCGAATTTCTGGTGATGGGCAAAAATGACTTCACTTCGCCAGTTCCAGCCGCCATTTTTCTCAAAGTGGCTAATGGCTCCATCGACAGCACATTCACGGCAGCAGGCGCTCAAACCGGCATTAATAGCGACCCTTTGAATATTTATATGGGGTCTCAACTAACCATGCGAGTAAAACAAGCCTGGAAATAAAAGCTTTAATGATCATACAAGTTTTTCAATACAGCATTATTGATCTAGCTTTTAATACAAACCGTTACCCTATGTCGTCTTGATACCGGGACGAAAAGTTTAAAGACATCGATATTAGGATTATTCGTCATCGCTTTAGAAATCAACCGCAATAATCTCGCGCACAAGCGCCGTTACGTAACTGCCAGCAGGTAAGGTAAATGACAAAAATAATGTTGTTGGATTAATGAAATCCCATATCAAATTTTCCGCATTAACTCGCAAGGCGCGACGTGAAAGTTCAACACCGCTGGCAATTAAGCCTTGCGCCAATTCGGCGTTGGCATTAATGACTTCCTGTTCGATGCACAGAGCATCCAGAGCAATATCCAGTTCGCCTTTGCCCCACAACACCCCGGAAGGGTGGATGGTTTTGGTATTAATGCGGCGAATAATGTCGTCATCGGGCTGTTGTGATTGAAAACAACTGCGCGAACCGTCAAACAGTAACGTATCGCCTGCTATCGCCTTATTCCACGTACCTGCCGACACACGCTTAGCGAGAATCTGGTTAAATAGATACGAACGCGCCGCCGACAGATACAAACTGCGCTGCTCTCGCCTTACTTTTTGTCCCTGAAACATGGACAAGGCATTCGCCACATTTTTACCATTAAAACCAAAGCGTTGTTCGCCGTAATAATTGGCAATGCCGTTAACATTAATGGCCGTTAATTGGGCTATTAATTGGTCGTTATCGCCCTGCCAGTCGCGGATGGTAATTTCAAAACGGTTGCCCGATAACGCACCGCGTTTTAATTTGCGCGCATGGCGTGTTGTTTGGAGAACATTAATGCCGTCTTGCTCTAATACCGACCAGTCAGGGTCGGATTTTCCGGGCAGCCACACGCTGAACCATTGCGTCGTCACGGCATGGCGATCTTTTAAACCCGCATAACCGATGTCGCGCTGACGCACCCCGGCAACCCGTGCCAACTGCCGGGCGACATACTCAGTATTTTGCCCAGTTTTTTCAATCTGCAAGAACGCATGTTCACCTTCGCCGGAAGGTTCAAATGCCAAGTTCTCAAACACTTTAAAATCATCGGTAACACAGCGCAATTTGCCTGATCCAGAAGGAGAACCGTAAACATATGGCCAAACGAGGATTTCAATTGTCATACTACGATCTTTGGAAACCTTTAATAAAAATTAAAAATACACTGTTGCTTGAGTTATTTTTTCATATTTTCAACCGTAGTGCCGCACATACATTTTTCATAATCCAAAAATCGTCATTACATAGCATGAAGTCCGTGCCTCAACGCGTGACGGGGTATATTACCCCGTCACTCACGTTTTGACGATGGTGGCATTGTTGAACTAAGTTGCAATCCTACGGACGGGGCAACATGCCCCGTCCGGCTGAAGGATTTTATTAGCTTGATTAACTGATTGTATTTTTCTTCCGTCGGCATGCTGCCGTAGTGCTGGTCAATAAAAACAGCGGTTACGCCTTCAATCAAATCAGCGTGTTACGGCAAAAGCGGTTTAACCCGTTCAGCAAATGTCCGTGCACCTTCGCCTGGATTTTTGTTCATGCCTTGTTTGGCGAGTTTTTTCAGGAAGCGGTTATAAGCAATTAATGCCGGATCAGTCTGCTTGGGTTTTTGTCGCAGCAAAAACAGGCTGAGGATGGCTGTGATGACGGCGACAATACCCATCATCCAATATACCATCGTCTTGAAATCATTAATGCCGAAGGACGATAGGAAGTTGCTCTGGTTGGCGTTGTTGTAATTAATCACCCATCGCTGCCAGTTGTAATCTACGTGCCCCCACAGTTTTCTGGCCTTTTGCAATAGATTAAAGGCGGCAAGGCCGGAATCGGGGGCGGCGTAATTAATCACGCCGTTGGGTACAAGGCGGCTGATGTCTATGTTCTTTTCAACCCGTTCCGGGGCGATGGCGGCAGTCGGATCGAACCGAACCAAGCCCTGGTTGTCCAGCCAGACTTCCGCCCAGGCATGAGCGTCCGCCTGTTTAATCTCCAGAAAATTTCCCACATCATTGAACGTACCGCCTTGATAGCCGGTGACGACGCGCGCCGGGATGCCAGCAACACGCATCAGGTACACAAATGCCGATGCGTAATGGCTGCAAAAACTGTGGCGGGTTTCAAACAGGAAGGTTTCAATCGGGTTGTCTTCCATTAATGGCGGCGTGAGCGTGTAATGGAAATCTTCTTTGCGGAAATGATTGAGCAACGCATTAATAAACACGTTGGGCGGGCTGTCAAACCCTTGCAATTGGTTAACGAATTGCTTGATTTTTTCCGAAGGCTCAGCAGGTAATTGCCGCGCATCGCGGTATTCGGTTTTGGTGAGATAGCCGGTGTTGTATTCAGGATTAGAAGTCAGCTTGAATTCGCTGCGCTTGCGCAAATCCGCGGAGGTTATTAATTGGTAATTAGCGTTTTGTTGCAGGGGATGAGTGAATTCAGACGGCAAATCCAGGGCAAATACCCAATCCTTGTCCTGCGGTTCCATTAAAAAGGTGTAACGGTATGGCTTTCCTGAAAAAGTCGGTTTATCCAGATAGCGCTGATACGACAGGTCTCTGGTCTGCATCCATTTTTTGCCATCGGTCAACGTCATCACCGGACCGCGCCAGTAACGCTGTTTTGCCGGTGGAATAGCACCGTCAAATTTCACCCGAAACACCAGTTCATCCGACATGCCAAGGTCGGTAATCGAACCCGGTTCCATCGTATCGCTCAGGCCAGTCTTGTTCTGTTGCTTATCATTAAATAATAACCATTTGGGCGGCTCCACCTGTGGAAAAAAGATGAACACCACAATCATTATCGAGATGGCCTGAGCGATAATCACCGCGGCTTTTTTAAGTGCAATTTTGGTATCGGCAACATGGCTATTAATGAACACCAGTGCTGCCATTAATACACAGCAAACAAAAAGAATATAAACCGCCATTAAAATGCTTTGTTCGTACAAAAATTGCGATGCGGCAACGATAAACGCTAGGTAATTAATGAGATATAAATCGCGCTCGGTTTTGATCTCCATTAACTTCAGTCCAAGCGCAATGACAAACAAATTCGTGCCGCCGTCGCGCCCCAAAATACCGCGGTGTTGGCTGTATAAAATTGCCATCCCGCAGACGATCAGGAATACAATCCAGGGAAAACTGGGCAGGCGTTCCGGTTGCCAAATGCCGACAAAACGCCACACCAACAAGACACAAAAAAACCGAAAACCGCAAAGGGCAAATGGCTTACGTGGGGCAACACAATTAAGCCCAGCGAAGTCAGCAAAAAAGCCAGGATTTCCTTGTTGTGAGCGGGATTAATGGTAGGATTCATAAATTAAACAAGGCCAGTGCTTCCAGGCATTTCTGGTAATGCGCCAAGCCGTAAGCCGGTTCCAGCCGCAAACCAGGTATGATCAAACCGTAGCTTAAACCGGACCGCTCAGCATCCACTACCCAACGGCATAGATGGCTTAGGCGTTCTTCCAGCGATTGCCCCGGCGCATGGCTGTAATCCAGCCAGATTTCCGCTGAGCTTTCCCCACCGTACTGTTTAGTATACAAACCCAAACCTTTGGCGTAGGCTTTCCAGTGCAGGTGCTTTAATGGATCGCCCGCCTGATAACTTTGCAGCCCGTAAAATTCGTCCCCACCTTTTTTGAAGCGGCCTTGCTGATTTTGGGTCACGCCGGTTTCTGGAAAAGGTATTTCCTGATTGGCCGGTTTTGGGTACACCAGCGCTTTGGCATTAATGCGGATCGGCGACCAGGCGCGAAACAAACCTAAAGAATAAGCACTGAATATCGTTACTGTTCCTGCCGGATGCCAGCCGCGTTTTTGGGTTAGGTCGTACAACGTAATCTGGGATTTGCTATTAGCTTTTAGATTACAATGTTCGATAGCATCTTTCATCCTAACCTGCACGTGTTGGCGTTCGCTTGCTGTCGGGTTGCCGATGTGTATGCCAAAACCCGCCGCTTCGCCAGCGAATACATTGGTTGCCTGACCTTCCTGTACGGTCAAGCCAGCCATGGATTTATAGGTATGCAGAATGGTGATAAAAAAATACTCGCCAATAAAAACGCCAGCATGTAGGCGAGGTTATTGTTGTAGACAAAAGCAATCAGCATTAATACCAAAATTAATAAGGCGAAGCCCAGGCCGCGTTTGCTTGGCAGGATGAAAATCCGCCGTTGATCGAGCGTCAGCACCTCGCCTTTGGGGTAGGTTCTCCGCGTAGGAAACGTTCCAATCCCAGCTTTTTACGAAGCCCATTAAATGACGGCGACTTTCGCCAAAATCGGCGCGACAATGGCTTCCGAATCGTTATTGCCAGAACGCAAGCGATGCCCAGCAACCGATGGCAATACCGCTTGTAAATCTTCCGGTATAACCGCATCACGCTTATCCATAAAAGCCCAGGCTTTGGCGGCGGTCAACAGCGACAGCCCTGCCCTGGGCGATAACCCGCAATGGTACTCCGGCGATTGCCGAGTAAAGTTAATGATCGCCTGGCAATAATCCAACAGCGGATTGGATACGTGGATTTTCCTGACCGCACCTTGCAAATCCTGCAATTCATTCGGCAA
This sequence comes from Gammaproteobacteria bacterium, assembly GCA_016874115.1. Taxonomy (GTDB): domain Bacteria; phylum Pseudomonadota; class Gammaproteobacteria; order Methylococcales; family Methylomonadaceae; genus Methyloglobulus. Next base: position 14,542 of record VGVA01000017.1, on the reverse strand, counting down.
AAGCTGCGGTTGCAAATTTTCGATTAACTGATGCCGGTTTTGTCCGATTAATAACTGGCGTTCATATTGCGGTTCGGGATAGCCGAGTTCTATCCGCATCAGAAAGCGGTCAAGTTGGGATTCCGGCAACGGGAACGTACCGATCTGGTGCGATGGGTTTTGGGTGGCAATCACAAAGAACGGCTGGGGTAATTGGTAGGTAACCCCTTCCACCGTCACCTGCTGTTCTTCCATCGCTTCCAGCAAGGCGCTTTGCGCCTTTGGGGTCGAACGATTAATTTCATCCGCCAGCACCATCTGATTAAAGATTGGACCCGGATGGAACTTGAATTCGTGGTTTTTGCCGTCAAACACGGAAGCACCGATAATATCAGCAGGCAGAATATCGCTGGTAAACTGGATGCGCTGGTAGTTCATACCTAATAGCCGCGCCAATGTGTGCGCCAATGTCGTCTTGCCGACTCCGGGAATATCTTCAATTAACAGATGCCAGCGCGCGAGTAAGCAGCAAACCGCCAATCGGATTTGCCGCTCTTTACCTAAAATCACCTCATTGGCCGCTTTCAGAAGCTGCTGGATGTCATTTTGCATAGATAATGGTAGGATGCTTGAAATATGAACAATTGCCCATAGTATAGCTCAAAGCTTATAGCTACAGGCAATCACCAACGGAGCAGCACCATGAAACAATACGACGAAGTCCGCAGCCATCTCATTGAAATGCTTGAAGAATTGGATGAGCGCTTGAGCAAGATTACCGCCGATGTCAAACATGAGAACGTGGAACTTGAAAAAGATTGGGACGAGCTGGCCGTTCAGTCGGAAAATAATGAAGTCATTGATTATATAGGCAATGCCACCCGAATGGAGCGCGACCGGGTGAAAGAAGCCATCTCTCGAATCGATAAGGGCGAATACGGCATCTGCGAATTGTGCGGCGAGCCGATTAAAGAAGAACGCCTGAAAGCCGTACCGTATTCCAGCATGTGCGTAAAATGCGCCAGCCAAGCGGGATGTTAACTTTTAGATTTCACATCATTAATGGTATTAATCAAAGGGAAAATCCACAATTTACCATGCAGATGTCAGTTCGATATTGATTAATCTATATCAACCTGCGATCCCAAAACGATTTGAATTTAATACCGTAAGTATGGCGGGTTGCTTGCCAGATACGATCGACATGGGGATTGCCGCCCATTCCTTAAATAATTCCATCCAGCCTTTATTACTGTCACTATGCCAGGTTTCTTCCAGATTCAAGCTAAGGTAGACGTTTTCCATAAACTGGATAATCTGATTACAGAAATTAAAAATGGGGATATTGTCAAAACTGCTGTCGAATTCTTTTAAATTCTCGTCTTCACTCAACTGCTTCCACAAATCGATTAAATTATCGGCCTGATGAATAAACATGGTGTGATTAATCAATTCCGGCGATAAGATGTCGTACATCTTTTCGGCAATTTCTTCCATCTTCCAGCCGGTGATCTTAGAAGCAGGTTGTTCCTGAACTTCATGGTCTCCGTTATCCCATTTAGCGAAAATCTGCCGCGCTATATCTTTGCCCAAATGACGATAGCTTTCAAACTGATCTTCATTAAAAAACTGGTCGCTCGTCGATTCGTGCGGAAATTCGGCATGCGTCGCCTTATATTGCAATATGGCGGCATCCTCATGACCGGTCATGGAAGCTTTGATATAGATTAACCAGCCTTGGTCAATTTGGGCTTCTTTGGCAAACCCGGCGTAATAAATTTTGCCGACTACGGCGCGGCTTTGGCTCCAGCCGGTTTCTTTATCCGGTTTAATGGCGCTGACGTCTATATCTATCTTCGCCAGTTGATCGACTTCGCATAGCCTGACCAGTTTTGCCAATCCTTCAAACTTCAGATTAGGATCGCACTCCCCGTCGCAAACGATGACGACTTTACACTGACGTTTGATTAATTCGTAAGCCGCCAGATTTTCAAAATGCCCGCCATCGGAAATCGCCAGAAATTTCGATTTCTCATCCGCCGTGCCGAATAACTCATGCAATAGATAATCGATACATAAGGTGGGCGAAGGCTGATTGTATTTATCTTTTAACGGATTAGGAAACCACCAGCCCAAACGGGCGTTGAATAAGGTCATTAAAAATGAGACGGATTGCGAGGTGTGATAGCCCATGTTGGGACTTGCCGCCGCTCCCGATACGGCAACCGCCAGACCTAACGTCGGCTGATTACTCTCGCCGCAGTAACTTTCAGTGCGGATAAATCCGATCTGTTCCCGACGACTGTGAGGCTGGTTTTTTACCTCGTAAGTACTGCCGCAATGCAGCGGCGTTAAGATAAAGTTATTGCTGTGACGCGTATGCAAAGCCAAATCCCGTGAACCGCCCAGGTTCAAGGCGCAATTAATGATGTGCAACGGACTTTTTAATTTTTTTGTGCCGGATTTTTCGGATCATCGATTAATAAATTCATTAATTTAATATCGTCGTCATCGTCGAATCCGGTAAATGGATGCGGATTGCGCTCCTCCGGTATGCGTGTTGCGCCTAAATAGCAACGGGCAATGCGCGTACGGTAAAACGCATTCAAACTGAACTCATTAATATCAACTCGCTAGGACAACAAAAATAATGCGGTGCCGCACACCAGTATTGCCGCCTGTGCAGCACCCTGCTGCTTTTCATCGCTGAGTAATTGCCAGTGACGTGAAATAAAATCGGCTATTGTGGCCGGACTATCTACGCTACCTTGCTGTTGCACATAAAAAGTTAATGCGACATGCAAGATCAAAGCAATCAAAAACAGCAAACCGGCAATAAAAATAAACGGCGCGATTTTGGCAATGATTTCCTTGATTCTGACTTTGATATTTTTCTGTTCGAATAAATCGTCTTTGCCCGTGGAAACCGATTTACCGGCGAATATTCCCGCCAGCGTTGTGCCGATCCAGCTGGTGCCCAATGTCTTCCATGAAGCATTATCAAAAATCCAAGCGCACCATAACGGCCCGTAGACTGTCGCAACCACAATCACCATCCAGCTGAACCCGTAAATGGCCAGCCAAGCGGCAAAACGGCTCCGCCATTCCCTGACGTGTTCATTGGACTGGTTCCCCAGCATACCGATTAATACGACAATAGCCATGGAAAAGACAAATAAAACCATGGTCGGTCCCCAAACAAACGCCCGCCAATTTCCTACGTCCGCCAGATCGTGCCAGCTATAAAATATTCGCATTACAGCAGATAGCGACAACAATAAAAACCCGGTGGTGGGAATGGGTGCAAACCAGATTATTAATCGATAAAAACGGTTATCCTTGATTGAGCAGCTACCATTAAATACTAACGAAACATACAGAATCGCCAGAAAAATTAATGAGTGCGACCAGAGAAATTGAAGGCAGCCGCCCAGTGTCGATAGCGCACCGGTTTCCGCATTCATCTTGACTTGTTGCCATAGCACCGCAGCTATGCCGAAACAAACCGCCATAAACAAAGCAACCAGCCACTGCATGCCGGCTTGCGCAAATTTAACGCCCGGCCAATGGGCATTTATACCGTTTCGTTTAACGAACACAAATAAATTGAGACTGATTAAGACAGATCCTAAAACAAACAAGATAGCCGTACCCCAACTCTCAGTATCCAGATCCGGCCACATCCCGAACAGCCAATACAGTTGACGGGGAAATATTAATAATACGGCTATCGCCAGAATGATAATGGACTGCACCAACAACGTATTGCGCAACCAGATGGTAGCCATCGACCAAGTATCGGCGCTTAACAGTTTTAGTTGCGGCGATAGATAGTTGGAGTACCGCCGTAGGTGAGCAATGGAATCTTTCCAATCGGCATTTTTATTCAACCAGCAGCTACCATGCCTGTAACAGTTTCCCGTTAGCCATGAACCGATGTAACCTCCGCCCGATACCGTCGATAAATAATCGACCTTTTTCAACAAATCTTTTTCTTTCAGCGCTTCCAGTACGCCTAAACTAAAAGTAGCGCTACGGATTCCACCGCCGGAAAAAGCCAACCCTATAAGACTTTCCTGCGTCTTGCTGGTTTCGTTGATGAGGTGATCACGTTCGTAGCGGTAAGCTTTGATCGCCGCTATCTCTTCATTTTTGACATCAGCCCATTTAAGATTAACTGACGACTGGTAGGTTTCCGGTGCGTCATCGATCATACATCAAGCTACTTATATCTTTACCTTGCGTTTGCGTTCTTCCGTCGGATCCGCTTTTTCTTTGTTCAGCGCGGCTCTCAATTTAGGCCGCAACGTCGACCAGAATTCCGAGCATATATCTTTCATTTTCCGCCTGACCAACACATTAATAGCGAACACGATAACGCCCTGCAAAAAGGCGGTAGAAAACCTATAACCTTACAGTTTGGCTGGAAACTATTCGGCGCTCTTTAGTGGAAACTTTTCAAAGCCGTTTGACAAATGAGGACTCGATAGTATTAAAACTTTTCCCTGTATTTGCGCTCAGAGTAGAAATGACACAACATTGCAAATTTTGGGTTGTCGTTAATTAGATATGTCAAACGGGGTGAAGCGCCCCTTCGGCAAGCTCAGGACGAGACATCGGCAACAACTACTACGTTGTCCTGGCTCCTGCATTCAGGCAGTCGTCCTTCTTCGGCGCCTCTAAATTATTTTCTAATCAGGCAATGTAATTTCGTCAAAACTGCTGACTTGCTTATGCTCTGCTTGCGCATCCGGTTGTCGGTCGCGCACTAACCAACACGTTTGCAAACCTGCCGCTTGCGCGGCATCCAATTCTTCTTTAATGTCTGATAAAAACAGAATTCGATCTGGCGACAGTGCGATCTTTTCTGCAATTTTGCGGTAGGATTCGGTTTCTTTTTTACCGCCGATGTTGGTATCGAAAAAGCCGGAAAACAAAGGCGTTAAATCGCCTGCTTCGGTATGGGCAAAGAGCAGTTTCTGCGCCAGCACCGATCCGGACGAATACACATACAAGGCAATGCCACGCTTATGCCACGCTTGCAAATTATTAATGGCGTCGGTGTACAGGTGGCCTTTAAACGCACCTTGATGATAACCCTCCGTCCACATCAAACCCTGCAAGGCTTTCAGCGGAGTGATTTTTTTGTCTTCGTCAATCCAATTAATTAACTGGGCAATGACGGTTTCGATATTTATATCATTAATACCTGCTTCCCGGCAGGTATCGGCGATTAGCTGGCTAACTTGGGCATCATTCTGGTGCTGCCGAACATAATCGGGCAGTTTCGCTCTGGCATAGGGAAACAGCACGTCCTTAACGAATGAGAGTGATGAAGTCGTGCCTTCAATATCGGTGACAATGGCTTTAATCATGACAGTCCGGCAACATATTCATCGTACGTAGGAAAGCGTTGGGCGATGTCATTGCCGGTAAATTGGGCGACCCAGCCTTCCGGTGTGGTAAACAGTCGGATGACTTTAAAGCTGGGATTCTCGCCCATGTCGAACCAGTGCGTCGTGCCTGCCGGTACGCTGATGAGATCGCCTTTTTCGCACAAGGCGGCATACACTTTATCGCCGACATGCAGGTAAAACAGCCCGCTGCCGTCGATAAAAAATCGCACTTCAAAATCGTCATGAATATGTTCGGCCAGAAATTTCTGCCGGAACTCCGTTTTTTGCGGGTGATCCGGGCTTAAATTAATGACATCGGCAGACTGAAACCCGTAAAGCTGTTTCAGCTTGTCGATGGATTCCCGATAAGCCGCAAGAATAGTCTCTTGACCGTCTTCGGCAGTCAGCTCGCGGTTGGCGCTCCATCGCTCGAATTTGACATTAATGGCGGCCAGTTCGCGTTCTATCTCGCTAAATCCGGTGTAACGCACACCCTGTTCCGGCTGGTCGTCCGGGTAAATCGTTAAGGCACTCATTAATCGGCTCCTTGCAAACGCAATTCGCAGTCAAATAAATAATCCAAGGCTTCCAGATGGCGAAGGGCGCCGGTTACGGATTCGCCCCACGTGTAAAGGCCGTGTCCGGCAATAATATATCCGTAACAGTCGTCAGTTGTGTCCAGATAAGCGTCGATAACGCCAGCCAGGCGCGGGATATCCTGATCGTTAGGAAAAACCGGCACGACTATCTGAGTTTCGTGCGTTTTAATATCGCCGAAGGCTTTCAGTAGTTCATAACCGGCCAGCACGACCCGGTCTTTATGCCGCTTTGAAATCAAGACGGCATTAACCGGGTGCGGATGCAAAACCGCATTAATGGCCGGATAACGCCGGTACAAAGCCGTGTGCAAAGCAGTTTCGGCGGATGGTTTTTTGCCGTCCAGCGATTGCGCATCTGCATCGATCAACATGATATCTTCCACTTGCAACTGGCCTTTGTGCTTACCGGACGTAGTGATGGCAATGGTTCCGTCCGGCAGGCGGGCGGAAAAATTACCGCTCGTCGCCGGCACCCAGCCTTTGCTGTCGATAAAACGCCCGGCATTGCACAGCTCGATGGCCGCTTTTTTAAATTCTGGTGAGTAATGCATTAATAACTCATTGTCTTAATTAAACCGCCGTAAATAATTGTTAACCATTATAATCATCCCTGCCAGTTAACTGAAATTAAACCATGCCTAAACGTTATCTTGCCGCCATTTTGTTTATTGCTGCGCTTTCGGCCGGTTATTTTTATTTGAAACAACCCACGCCGATCGACGTTGAGGTATACACCGTAGAACAAGGCGAAGTTAAAGCCACGGTTTCTAATACCCGTGTCGGTACCGTCAAAGCCTGCCGACGCGCTTATCTGGCTCCGGCTACCGGCGGACAAGTAGCTAAATTGCATGTCAAGGAAGGCGATCAGGTCAAACAAGGCCAGCTTTTGCTGGAAGTATGGAATAACGATCTAAAAGATCAAGTCGGCCTGAAAACGGCTGAGATCGACGCCAACCACGCCGCCGCCGAACAAACCTGCCGTCTGGGCGAGAATGCCCAACGCACGGCACATCGCTTTAACGAGTTGTACAAAGACAAGCATTTTGTATCCGAAGATTTGGTTGATGAAAAAGTCTCCAGCGCCAAAGCACAGCAAGCCGCCTGTAAAGCAGCGAAAGACAAAATTGTCGTCAGCGAACGCAGCCTTGCAGCCGCCAAGGCAGCGGTGGAACGCACCTTATTAATAGCGCCATTCGACGGCACAGTGGCGGAAATTAATGCCGAGCTTGGCGAATATGTCACACCGTCGCCCCAAGGCATCGCCACCTTACCCCCCATCGACCTGATGGACATCAGCTGTCTGTATGTGTCCGCGCCGATTGACGAAGTCGATGCCCCGCAGATTAAAACCGGCATGACTGCATGCGTATCTCTGGATGCATTTAGTGAAAAACGCTGTTCCGGCACGGTCTCACGGATTGCGCCTTATGTGCTGGAAAAAGAAAAACAGGCGCGCACGGTTGAAGTGGAAGTCAAACTCACCGATCCCAAAGACCTGAAAGAACTTTTACCCGGCTATAGCGCCGATATTGAAGTATTATTAACCAGTAAACCGCAGGCCATCCGTATTCCGGCGGAAGCCGTCATGGAAAACAACCGCGTTCTGGTTATTAATGACGATCATGTTTTGGAAGAACGCACTTTTAAGCCCGGCTTGAGCAACTGGAGCACCGTGGAGGTATTATCCGGCCTCAAAGTGGGCGATAAAATCGTCAAATCCATCGGTTTGGATGGAGTTGTGGCGGGAGCTTATGTCCGGGAAAAACCATGATCCGGCTGGAACATATCCACCGTACATTTCAGGTAGGCGAGCACACCGTCCACGCCTTAAATGACATTAACTTGACAATTAACAAGGGCGAATACGTCTCCATCATGGGGCCTTCGGGTTCCGGCAAATCCACTTTGCTAAATATCATCGCCCTGCTGGATCGCCCAACTTCCGGGCGATACGTATTGAATGGGCAGGATGTGATCCAACGTAGCGACGACGATTTGGCCAAAATACGCAGGGTAAACATTGGCTTTGTCTTCCAGTTTTTTCATGTCATTCCCCGTCTGACAGCCGCCGAGAATGTGGAAATGCCGATGATTTTGGCCGGTATTTATAGCAAAGAACGCCAACAGCGGGTGGAAAAAGCGCTGGCTGCCGTTAATCTGTCCGACCGCACCCACCATAAGCCTAACCAGTTATCCGGCGGGCAATTACAGCGCGTGGCGATTGCCAGGGCGATGATCATGCAACCTGAAGTTTTGCTGGCCGACGAGCCGACCGGCAACCTGGATAGCAAATCCGGACTGGAAATCATGGAATTGCTGGAAAATCTCAATAAACAAGGCGTTACATTGGTGATGATTACCCACGATCAAGTCCTGGGTAAACGCGCGCCGCGCCAGATCAGAATTGTCTATGGACGGATTGAAAACGGCGAGCTTGTACCAAGCGTACAATAAGATCGCGCATGCCAAACTTAACAGAGCGCATTAATGGCTGTCATAATCTTGTCATATAAGGCCATTTAAATAGTACGATTCAGTTTATTAATCGATATGAACGAAAATACTATCCTCATTGTTGAAGACGAAGCCGCCATCCGGGATATGCTCAAAATCATCCTGGAACAGGCCGGTTTTAAAACGCTTTTGGCCGAAGAAGCAGCCTCCGCGCAAATTCAATTAACCGATCATTCGCCGGATTTGATCGTGCTGGACTGGATGCTACCGGGCATCAGCGGTGTGGACTGGGCGCGACGATTGAAAAAAGATGCCAGTTACAGCGAAATTCCTATCATTTTACTAACTGCGCGCGGCGAAGAAGAAGACAAGGTACGGGGATTGGAAATCGGTGCGGACGATTACATTACCAAACCCTTTTCGCCGAAGGAATTAATCGCCAGAATTCGCGCCGTCTTACGCAGAGTCGGCAAATTATCCGGTTCTACGCAGATCAGCCTTGGCGACATAACTCTGGATACGGAACAGCACCGGATTACTATCGGCAACCGCCACCTAGATGTCAGCCCGACCGAATTCCGTTTAATGCATTTTCTTATGACGCATCCCGATAAAGTATTTTCCCGCACCCAGTTGCTGGATCAGGTGTGGGGGCGCAGCGTTTATATTGACGAACGCACGGTTGATGTCCACATACTCAGATTACGTAAGATTCTTGCCGAATTCGGTAAGGAAGATGTTGTACAAACGGTACGCGGCTTCGGCTACCGCTTTTCCTTGCAGTAATTTTTCAGCATAACCCGCATGCGTTCCTGGGACAGAGAAGTTGTTATCGCGTTACTGCTGGGTTTTTTAATTACCATCATCGGTAGTCTAACCGGACTGTTTCTTCCCTTATGGTTAATCGCCACAACCGTAATATTAATGTGGCAATTTTACGAAACCAACCGTTTTAACAAATGGCTGGCTGGCGGCGCCAAAGGCAAATATCCGCCCAAAGCTAAAGGGATATGGGAAGAACTGTACCACCAGGTATATTTGCTGAAAAAACGCGAAAAACGCCAGAAGAAAAAACTGGGCAAAATTATCGACCAATTCCGCAAATCCACCGATGCCCTGCCCGATGCTGCCATTGTGCTCGGCAAGCATGATGAAATCGAGTGGGTCAATACCGCGGCCAAACAGATCTTTGGCTTAAAACAGACCGATCGCGGCCAGCGCCTGCCCAATCTGATCCGCTTTCCGGCTTTCGTTAATTACCTAAATGAAGGCAATTTTAATGAAAGCATTGTGATTAATTCACCCATGATTCCGCAAGTAACGCTCTTCATCCACATCATCAAATACGGCGGAGGTTTGCGTTTGCTGCTGGCTCAGGATATTTCGCAGTTGCGGAAAATGGAGCAAATCCGCAAAGATTTTGTCGCCAATGTTTCGCACGAATTACGAACGCCATTAACGGTCTTGAAGGGCTATCTGGAAACCGTGCAGGATACCGAACAAACGCTTTCTCCAGTTTCGGTTTATTCCTTAAAACTCATGCAGGAACAAACCGCGCGGATGCAGCATTTGGTCGATGACTTGCTGCTGCTCTCGAAACTGGAGACCCAGCCCAAAAAAAGCCAATGCGTCGATATTCCCAACCTGTTGGCAGTAATCGGCCAAGAAGGCGACCGGCTCCAGAAAACCGGGCGTATACAAATGACCATCGACAGCCGTTACGGCGTCATGGGAGATGAACTAGAATTGCACAGCGCTTTTGCCAATTTGCTGACGAACGCCTTGAAATATTCGGCTGACGATTCGCCCGTATTAATTCAATGGCGGCAAACCGGACAACATCTTGTGCTTTCAGTGACCGATCGAGGCGAAGGCATTCCTGACCTTGAAATTCCCCGGATTACCGAACGTTTTTACCGCATTAATGTAAAACGATCGCATGTCGTTCCAGGAACGGGATTAGGGCTAGCGATTGTAAAACATGTTTTACTGCGGCATGACGCCACCTTGCATATCGAGAGCAATCTCGGCAAAGGCAGCACGTTTAGCTGTTTGTTTCCTCTAGCCAGAAAATGTATTAACGACAATAATACATCACATTAATCATGCGGAATATTTGCGCTATTAATCATAACTATTGGCATTAATTCATTAATGCTGCACATGTATGACATCCACTTTCTGCCACACCGATTCGATAAAATCCGGCGTCATTTCCGGCATTCCCGCTTGCAGCCAATTAACCAGAATTTTTGCCGTATTGGGATAATTCACCTTCACCGCGCGGCCGTGGTGCAGCCAATGCTTTATGGCTGACCGATCCAATGTTTCCATGGTATAACCGTAACCCAGTTGCTTTAGCGCGGCGGCGTTGGAAATTTGTTCCATTTGCGAATTCAACGGCTTCACCAGTATTTTTTTACCCAGCATTAATGATTCTCTAGCCAATTCGAAACCGGCATTGCTGATAATGCCGACGCAATCCCGTAAGTCATTTTGAAATCCTTCCCGTGACAGCGGAAAGCAATGGATGTGATCGACCGGCGAAGCGGCAACGTTCGGCGAATACACATGAAACTCGTAGTGCTGAAATGGCTGCAAAACATTAATGACTTCCTGCGTGTCTTCAAACGGCAGATAAACTAGAATCTTATGGCGGTTAATCTGTGCCGGCGCTTCTTTAGCTTCTACGATGGGCGGTAGAATCGCTTGTCCGAAATGATGCCAATGAAACCCGACCCGGCGATCGGCCGGCGCAAAATAACGCATGACCAGATCGGCAAGCGGGTCTGAACCTTGCTTGGGGATGTTAAATTTAAATGCGTATTGATGCCCCAAACCCAGCACGGGAATCCCCTGAGTTTTGGCTGCCCAAGCCGTGACCGGCTCAAAATCCGTGATTACCTTATCGTAGCCGGTCAAATCGAGATTTGTTATTTCTTTAATAAACGTAATCGGCTTGGAAGCCAGCGCTGTTTTTACATAGCTGACTTTCCCATGATTGACGGAAAAACTCAGGCCGTGCTTAAGCTGGTAGCCGTTAAAGACTTCCATATCGAAATATTGCTCGAAATTTCTCCCGCTAAACTGAAAATCGACCTCAATTCCGGCTTGTTGAAGTTCCTTTGCCATCACTCTGGCGCGCGTGATGTGCCCGTTGCCTGTCCCTTGGACGCCGTAAAATATTCGCATGAAAATATCGGTTCTTAATCGGTGTTGTTAAATGGTTTTGATGATGGTTTTTCCATCTCATTAACGATACCTATACAGGGTTACAACACGATGAAGATTTGATGAAGATTCTGTGACAGTTAATGCTGCGGAGGACGATGTTTGCACCCGGTTTATTAATCGTCATATAACTGTCACATTACTGTCATCATGCTTTAACTTTACTGGCGCAAACTGTAGGCTGATTAATGTAAAGATGAGGTAAAAACGATGAACAAGCTGATCCCGAATCAAACCTATAGAACCGTAATCAACTTCGCCCTAACACTAACCACGCTCGGATTGGCGTTGAGCTGGTGCATTGAAATTGTTGCGCGGGAAATATTTCGTTTGGCATTAATATAATGATTCCATAATATTGAAATCATTAATAAAATCGTAACAAAACTGTATCAGATCAGTAAAATAATTGTCATATTAAAAGCGTAATCTTTAGCTATCTTAAACAGATTTAGGACTAGTTAAATGACATTACGCTACCGTAGTATCTGGATTTCAGATACCCACTTAGGCACCAAAGGCTGTCAGGCCGAAGCCTTACGCGACTTCATCACCCACGTCGATTGCGACACGTTATATCTGGTAGGCGACATCATCGACTTGTGGAAATTTAAAAGCGGCCTCTATTGGCCGTTGCTGCACAGCGATGTGGTGCAACGCATCATTAATAAGGCCAAGCAAGGCACACGCGTCATCTATATACTCGGCAACCATGACGAAATTTTCCGCAAGCATGCCGGTATTCATTTTAACGGCATAGAAATTCAACTTGAAGCCATCCATACGGCTGCCGACGGCAAACGCTACTTGGTCATGCATGGCGACGGTTTCGACAGCATCGTCTGCAATAACCGCAGCCTGGCTTATATCGGCGGCGAAGCTTACGAATACTTGCTGGTCATTAATACCTGGTTCAACCGAATCCGCAAAAAACTAGGTTATGGTTACTGGTCCTTGTCGGCGTTTTTAAAACACAAAGTCAAGAACGTCGTTAACCATATCAGCAACTTTCAGCATATCCTTGCGTTGGAAGCCAAGCGTAAACATGTAGACGGCATTATCTGCGGCCACATCCATCATGCGGAGATTTCCGATCTGGAATTCGGCATCCGTTATTTGAATTGCGGCGACTGGGTGGAAAGCTGCACTGCGCTTGTGGAAGACAGTGCTGGCAAGATCAGCCTGATCCACTGGCTGCAGGATAGCTGCCAACTGCTTGATCAAGCCGAATCGACAGCGCAAAGCCACATTAGTGAGAAGGTCTAACAGCGAAGGAAAAATCTTTCGCGAACCGATTGTTTAGTATTAATTTTTTGTATTTCATTAATGGATCGATAAACTATATTAAGCACTCACTATACTGTCATTATTAATGGGGCAACCGGATCACTCTTACCCTAACGCAGTTAATGTCATTGAGACTATTTACCGTGACAATTTCCAGGCGGTCTTTGCTACCTTAATCCGCTTGCTGGGCGATTTCGATTTGGCCGAAGAAGCCTTGCAGGAAGCTTTTAAAGCCGCGCTGGAACAATGGCCCAAAAACGGTATTCCCACCAATCCCAAAGCCTGGCTGGTATCCGCCGGACGCTTTAAAGGCATCGACATCATACGCCGCCGCAGCCGCTTTGAGACGTTACCGGACGGCATTGAAGATCGGTTAAGCGACGACAATTCCGACGATAGCAACGAAATTGCCATAGAAGACGACAGGCTTCGATTAATCTTCACCTGCTGTCACCCGGCTTTTCCCCAGGAAGCGCAGATTGCACTTACTTTGCGTGAAGTCTGCGGCTTGACGACCGAAGCCATCGCCAACGCATTTCTGGTACCCGCACCCACACTGGCGCAGCGCATCGTGCGCGCGAAAACCAAAATACGCGCCGCCCGCATCCCTTACCAAGTACCGGAAACAAACAACCTTCCGGAACGGCTGGACAGCGTGTTGCATGTTATCTACCTGATCTTTAATGAAGGCTATTTCGCTTCATCCGGCGCAAATCTGACCCGACCTGAATTATCCGAAGAAGCCATTCGTCTGGGACGATTACTGGTGGAATTGCTGCCGGAACCCGAAGCCGCAGGCCTACTAGCATTAATGTTTTTGCAGGAGTCCCGGCGCGGCGCGCGAACCTCGCCTTCGGGCGATTTAGTGCTGCTGGAAGAGCAAGACCGCAGCCTTCACTGAAAAATACCTTAACAGGCCGCCGTCTCTTAGTGGTTGACGACGATATCGCTGTGCGCGAAGGCATGAACCTAAAAAGATCAGTTTGCCTCTTATGCAGGTGCGGGAAGGCAATCTGGTGGATGTAATTGCCGACCTCGAAGATACTTTACTAGCGCCAAACTTAATATCCGGCACCAACGCTGTTGGGCATTGAACTGCTCCGCAGTTGCCCAAAGCTCTTTGAAGAATGCGGCAATCCGGCGATAGCACTGTTCAACTTTTACCGCCTCGGAGTGGGTACTGCTGACGGTTAGTCGGGTTTGTCCCGCGTGACGCGTCTGCTTGCCGATGCCATAGGGCATCAAGGGGCGACTGGTAATGGCTTCGGTATGTCGGTCGGGGTCGGCGAGCCGGACGAATAGACTCCACCAGTTATAAACCAATGCGGTGATCCTGGCCATGAACCGGCAACGTTTCAGGTCTTGGGTGGTGAAGCCACCCCAGCCCCAATGGTTTTTGAGTTCGTCAAAACTGTTTTCAGCATCGGCGCGGTCTCGGTAAAGCTGGGCTACGCTGAGCATTTCGATGCCCAGGGAGGTCACCAGGACGCTGTATTCGTACACGGCGACATCTTCGTCGGTCAGTTCCGCAAAGCTCAGCTGCCTTGGGCCTTGTTGGGTTTGGCCAACCACCGCCAGGTTTTTCTTTAGCTGCCG
>VGVA01000016.1 GCA_016874115.1 Gammaproteobacteria bacterium | reverse complement strand
TGACGAGTGGGATAAACGGGCTCTTCGATCGTGTTGAGGTGTTTACGAATCGTGGGACGGGATAATTTGAACTGCTTCGCCAAGTCGCTGATGGTAACTTTCTCAACGAAATGCAGTCGCCTGATTTCGGGTATGACATCCATTTTTATCACTCCAGGTTTCTCCGGCAAAAAGCCGGTCATTGAACTACCTAGGGTGGAAACTTTTCAACGCTTTTTTCCCCAGGACCCTGGAAAGTTTTGTACGCCGTTTTGCACCGCAAGAAGCTTTATGGGGATCTGGATACCTTGCAGAAAGACCTGGACGAATGGCTCGTTTATTACAATAATGAAAGAACTCATCAAGGCAAAATGTGCAACGGCAGAACGCCGATGGAAACATTGCTCAGTGGGAAACTGATTTGGGACGAAAAAAACTTGAACTAAATCTAACCTGACAGCCACCCTGAAAATTCGGTAACTGTCAGATCAGGTTTGAGCTAGTACACTTTAAGGCAATGGATCCGCCACTTTGATCTTCTTGCGGCGGTAGTTATGTCCATAAAAAATCTCGGTCACTTCTTTTCTTAGTTTTTTCTCAATCTCGGCCTTTTGCTCTTCGCTTAAATTGCTTTCTTTTTCAAATAGATAGTTTTCCAGCTCGGTTTCCTTGAGCATCATTTTGGTGTGGAAAATGTTTTCCTGATACACGTTCACATCGATCATCTGGTAATCTTCCTGCGTATCCTTGGCAATATAGTTCTGGATAGACGTAATGTTGTGATCGATGTAATGCTTTCTGCCGGTAATATCGCGGGTAAAGCCGCGCACCCGGTAATCCATGATAACGACATCGGATTCAAAGCTATGTATCAGATAATTAAGGGCTTTTAGCGGCGAAATGCGCCCACAGGTAGAGACATCGATGTCTGCACGAAAGGTGCTGATGCCGTTATCCGGGTGGCTTTCCGGGTAGGTGTGCACGGTAATATGGCTTTTATCCAGGTGCGCCAGTACGGTATCGGGCAAAGGCCCCGGCGTTTGGCTGTTCATGCTCGTCGGCGGTGGGGTATCGCCTTCGGAAATCAGCATGGTGACGCTGGCGCCTTGCGGGTCGTAATCCTGGTGGGCAATATTAAGGATTTGCGCACCGATAATATCGGCGACGTCTTTTAGAATCTGGGTTAAACGGTCGGCGTTGTAGGCTTCGTCGATGTATTCTATGTAAGCTTGCTGTTGTTCGGCAGGGGCGTAGCAGATATCGTAAATGTTAAAACTTAACGATTTGGTTAAGTTATTAAACCCGTGCAATTGCAATTTGTTCAACGCATTAAACCTCGATTACCTCAAAATCATGAGTTATTTCAACACCCGCGTTCCCCAACATGATGGACGCGGAACAATATTTTTCGGCAGACAATTTAACTGCCCGTTCTACGGCTGAAGTTTTTAACTCTTTGCCGCTAATAATAAAATGTAAATGTATCTTATTGAAAACACTGGGGATAGCATCAACCCTTTCGCCGCTGACTTGAGCCACGCACGAAGTAACCTGATGTCGGCCTTTTTTCAGGATATCGACCACATCGAAGGACGAACAGGAGCCTACGCCCAGCAGGATTAACTCCATCGGACGCATACCCATATTCCGTCCGCCATGATCCGGCGGACCGTCGATAACGATGGCATGGCCGCTGCCGGATTCGCCGACAAACATAACGCCGTCCACCCACTTTACCGTTGCTTGCATCTGTAAACTTTACCGATTGTAAACCGTATAAAAAATGACACTTAGAGTAGCATAGAAACACCGATAGTTAGAGTATCTATCGTGTTTTTTTGTTAGACTCTACGCAGAAAAAAATCAGGCATCATCATTTTGGCGCTCATTAATAGGTAGCTTTATGATTTTTACACAACGAGAAGACCCTTACAAAAAAGTCATCGAGCAGTTTTTGCATTATTGCCATACCAAAACGTATCCGCCCAAGCATGTGGTTTTTCGTCCCGGCGACATGGGCGACCGTTTGTATTATATCGTCGACGGCTCGGTAAGTATCAGCGTGGAGGATGATGACGACCAGGGACAGGAACTAGTGCTGGCCTATTGGAATAAGCACGATTTCATCGGCACTGTCGGCATTTTTAAAGGCTCGGAAATGCGAAAAGTTACGGTTATGACGCGCACAAAATGCCACATGGCGGAAATGAGCTATGACCGGTTTCAGCATAGTTCTGCGTAAAGAATTGCTGGAATATGCGCCCGACCTTTTATTAATGATTGGCGAACAACTGGCCGGTCGCCTGTTGAAAACCAGCCGCAAATTCAGCGACTTGGCATTTATGGACGTGGAAGGGCGCATTGCCCGCGCACTGCTGGATTTGTGCAAGGAGCCGGACGCCATGACGCATCCGCAAGGTATGCAAATCTACATTACACGACAGGAAATTGGCAAGATTGTCGGTTGTTCGCGCGAAATGGCCGGACGCGTGTTAAAAGAAATGGAAGACAAAGGCTTGATTACCGCGCACGGTAAAACCATTGTTGTGTTGGGAGCGCGTTAGCTTAACGATTGCGTTTGCAATGACTGCGTAAAAAATTGTCTCATAAAGCTCATATACGTTTAGTAAACTCCCCTTATTTACCCGCAGTCATAAACGCTAATCTTGTCTTGTTCTGGCCGCGTTCTTAACGTTAAGCAACCGCTGGTTAGGCATTAATCATTAAAGATCAATCAGACAGATAATGCCGTCTGCGCACTTATTTCTTGCGGGCTTGTTGAATGGTTTCGTAAGCCTTTGTTATTTTTTGTGTTTTCTCTTTCGCCAGTTTCATCATTTCTTCCGGCAACCCTTTGGCGACCAACTTGTCGGGATGGTTTTGGCTCATTAATCGACGATAAGCTTTTTTAACGTCTTCATCGCTGGCGGAAGGCGTCAAACCCAGTACTTCATAGGCATCCTGCAGTTTCGACCGCGATGGCCGCTCGCTTTGATGCTGCTGCCGCTGCCGTTGGTATTGATAGCGGTTATCGCTGCGTTGCTGGTATTGCTGTTGATGGTACTGGTTAAAACGCTGCTGCGCCATCACCCGTACTTTCAGTCGCTCGTACTCGAATTGGGAAATTCTTAAGCGATTGCAGATATGCAGAAGCACATGCTCTTCTTTGTTGTCTAACGAGCCGTCCGCCAGGGCTTCCTGGATTTGGATTTCCAGAAACATACGGATTAAATCAATGCGGCGGTGGCATTCTTTATAAAACTGGTCGAGTACGTCATCCAAGGGAAAATCGGTGCTTTTGCCCTGCTGGAACAGATTAATGGCCGTGTTACGCATGTCGCCGGAAATATACAACTGATCCATAATCCGGTTGGCAAACGAGATTTCTTCAGGAGAAACCCGTCCATCGGACTTGGCGATATGTCCCATCACCGAAAAAGTCGCGGTGAAAAACGCCATTTGCACCCGGTGTTGGTCGCCCGGACGCAATAGTTCGGGGCATTGAAAACTGATCATTCCGATATCGAATTGATGTCCCAAAGACGCGCCGAGAATGGCTCCAAGCGGTCCGCCCAGCATAAAACCGAAAGCACCGCCGACGAATTTTCCAAACCAGGACATTAGAATATGCCTATTAATAAAGTAAAAAGGTCATTAATGACGGTTAAAATAAGATTTTGTTAATTTCATTCTGCCAGTCTCGCCGTAATTATTAAATAGTTAGCATTAATAAAATGTTGAAATTCATGCGTACTGCTGCGGTAATTTAGACGGCAACCATCCCTTGCGGCATAATATGGGGATATATTTCCAAACTACAACTCCATTTCATCATGACCGTTCCGGCAGCTTTGTATCAGTCACAATTAACGTCATTACCCTTGCGCGCCCGCGGCAAAGTCCGCGATATTTACGATATTGACGATCAGTACATGCTGATCGTAACCACCGACCGGCTTTCGGCATTCGATGTGATTTTGCCGGATCCGATACCGGGCAAGGGCGCGGTATTAACCCGCATTTCCAACTTTTGGTTTAACAAGTTAAGCCATATCGTGCCCAATCATTTAACCGGTATGCCGCTTAGGGATGTTGTGCCGGATGCGGCGGAATGCGCACAAATCGAAGGCCGCGCCATTGTCGTGAAAAAGCTGAAACCTTTGCCTGTCGAAGCCATCGTGCGCGGCTATTTGATCGGCTCAGGCTGGAAAGATTACCAAAAAACCGGTTCCGTCTGCGGAATTGACCTGCCGGAAGGCTTGCAGCAAGCCCAGCAATTACCGGAAGCGATATTTACCCCTTCTACCAAAGCGGAAGAAGGTGCGCATGATGAAAACGTCAGTTTCGCCAAAACGGTTGAGTTGATGGGCGAAAATCTGGCTTGCAAAGTCCGCGACATCAGCATTCGGCTGTATACGGAAGCCGCCGAATACGCCAAAACGCGCGGCATTATCATTGCCGACACCAAGTTTGAGTTCGGACTGGGTATTAATGATGAGCTTTTTCTAATCGACGAAGCCTTGACCCCGGATTCCTCACGCTTTTGGCCAGCCGACCAGTATAAAGTCGGCATTAGCCCGCCCAGTTTCGACAAACAGTACGTCCGCGATTATCTGGAAACCTTAACCTGGAACAAAACCGCGCCCGGCCCGCATTTACCGGATGAAGTTATCGCGCATTGCGCTACCAAATACCGGGAAGCAGAAACCCGATTAACCGGAAATTAAGCCGATTGTATTAGATTAAACCGTGCTCGGCGAAAGAGAATGGCTCGCCGTCGCCGATGATAAAATGATCCAGCACCCTGATGTCTAGCAAAGCCAGCGCTTCCTTTAATCGCTTGGTGATTAATTGGTCGGCAACACTGGGCTTGGTGTCGCCGGAAGGGTGGTTATGGGCAAAAATGATGGCGGCGGCATTGTGGTGTAAGGCTTGTTTGGCGACTTCACGCGGATAAACGCTGGCGGCGTCCAATGTGCTGCGGAACAGTTCGGTTAATTGAATCACGCGATGTCTATTATCCAGAAACAAACAGGCAAACACCTCGTAGCTATAACCGCCAAGCTGCGCACTGAGGTAGGCGCGGGTGATGTCAGGACTGCTTAGCACGTCGCCGCGCTGCAAGGCTTCTTTAAAATGCCGTCTCGCCATTTCCATGACGGCCTGAAGTTGCGCATATTTGGCTTCGCCCAGGCCGTTGGCCTGGCAAAACCGCAGTTTGTCGGCGTTTAACAAGGCTTTTAACGAGCCGAAATTAATCAACAATTCACGGGCGAGATCGACTGCCGATTTGCCGTGGGTGCCGGTGCGCAAGAAAATAGCCAGTAATTCGGCGTCGGTCAGTGCAGACGGGCCGCGGTTAAGCAATTTTTCTCTGGGTCTGTCGTCGACTGCCCAATTTTTGATGGACATCGCAATTTTCCTGTCTTGAAAGCTCTAAGCATAGAAGAATTTGGCTATACTTGTTATTAACGATTCTTAATTACAAAACAAAAGGCTATTAATATTAACAAGCATGTGTTACTGGCGGTATGCGGCGGAATTGCTGCTTATAAATCCGCCGAATTGGTTCGGTTGCTGCGCAAGCGTGGGGCGGAGGTGCGCGTCGTGATGACACAAGCCGCCCAAGAGTTTGTTAAGCCATTGACTTTTCAAGCATTGTCCGGCAATCCGGTGCATATCGACTTGCTGGATATGGACGAGGAAAATGCCATGGGGCATATTAATCTCGCCCGCTGGGCGGACATGATGGTGATCGCCCCGGCAACCGCCAATACGATTGCAAAATGTGCGCATGGACTGGCGGACGACTTGGTCAGCGCCTTGTTTTTAGCGAGTACCTGTCCGGTATACATGGCTCCAGCCATGAATCAGGCCATGTGGGGAAAAGCGGTGACGCAGGAGAATATCCAGCGGCTCGTCAGTCAGGGCGTTCAGTTTATCGGTCCTGACGCGGGCGATCAGGCCTGTGGGGAAAGCGGTTACGGACGAATGGCGGAACCGGCGGGAATCTGCCTTCATCTATTGTCTGACGAAAATGCTGCGTTGAAACCAGGGATTTTGCAGTCTATTAATGTAGTGGTTACTGCCGGGCCGACCAGAGAGTATCTCGATCCGGTTCGTTATCTTACCAATAGAAGCTCGGGGAAAATGGGTTACGCCGTAGCGCAGGCGGCGCGGCAGGCGGGCGCTAACGTTACATTAATCAGCGGGCCGGTGGCGTTAACGCCGCCTGAAGGCGTTAAGGTGATTAATGTGGAAACTGCCGCGCATATGTACGATGCCGTCATGGAACACATTAATAATGCCGGTATTTTTATTGCCTCCGCGGCCGTGGCGGATTACAGCCCGGATGCGGCGGAAGCGCAGAAAATTAAGAAGAAAGACGGTCAAATCAATCTGTTACTGCAAAAAACGAAGGACATTTTAGCGGAGGTCGCCGCCCTTGAAGAAGCGCCGTTTTTAGTGGGTTTTGCCGCGGAAACGACGGAATTGGAAGCCTATGCGCTGGCAAAACTTAATGCTAAAAAGCTGGATATGATTGCCGCCAACTGGGTGGGTCGAACTGAAGGCGGTTTTGATAGCGACCAGAACGCCTTGGACGTGTATTGGCAATCGGGACGCAAATCCATGCCGTTAATGCCTAAATCCGTGTTGGCGTCGCAGTTGATCGAGTTAATCGCAATGAGATTTCATGAAAAAAATAGAATTAAAAATACTGGATGACCGGCTTGGACGGGACATCCCATTACCTGAATATGCAACAGAAGGTTCTGCCGGATTGGATCTTCGGGCTTGTTTGACCGAATCCGTTGAATTAAAGCCGGGCGAAACCGTTTTGATTCCGACCGGTTTGGCGATCCATATCGTCGATAAGCATTTAGCTGCTGTGCTATTGCCGCGCTCGGGTTTGGGGCATAAACACGGTATTGTGTTGGGCAATCTGGTGGGATTAATCGATTCGGATTACCAGGGCCAGGTGTTTGTGTCTTGCTGGAATCGGGGCGACAGCGCTTTTACTATCCACGTGGGGGAAAGGATTGCGCAAATGGTGTTTGTGCCGGTAGTGCAAGTTACCTTCGAACGGGTCGATGAGTTTGCAGAAAGCCTGCGCGGTGAAGGTGGATTCGGCCACAGCGGACGAACTTAAAGCATGGTATCGGGGAGATAAATGAAGCGGTTAGTTGCAATGATAACGCTGGTTTGCGTGTTAATGGTTATAATTGCCGGTTCCGGCGCATTTTTGATGTCCAATTTTTTAATTGCAAACTCCAAAGTCGATGCGGTTGCCGGCGTTGCCAAAGGCGTGTCGCTAACGTTGTCCCAACAGGTGGCGTTGCTGAACAGCGTATTGGATAAAATGGTGCAGGATCCTGAATTCATTAATGCGGTTGCGCAAAATAACCCGGAGTTAATGGCGCCGGCTTTAAAAAAATCGAGGCGAATTTTCCAGGCGTCATTTCGGTTAAATATTTAGTGTCCGAGACAATAGATCCCAACGCTGATGCCAAATCGGGAATGGGTTTTGCTGATCTGGAGATGGCAAAAAAAACCTTTACGAGCGACCCGGTCAGTGCAATCCAGGGCGAAAACGACGGTGACCGGCATTTAGCGATTGCCCGTAAAGTTTTAAAGGACGGCGCGCCGCTGGCGGTTGTCGTCTAAGCCGCTGGGCGATTATCCGGTGAAACTGGGTGAAATCAAAAGCCTGATCACGACTATGGCGCAGTTTAAGAAAGTTGTTAACGATAAATCGTTTAACGTTTAATAACGGCGAAGTTGCCGCGGTATTGCCGGACTTGAAAAAATCGGGATACCTAAATCGGCGACTAGCTATATAATTATTATAAAATAATCAATAATATCCAAAGGCGTCCTAATTAATAGGGTAAAAGCATGCAACGATTGTTCACGGTATTAACGGCAACCGCTATAGCAATGATTTTAGCGGCAGGTGTTGGTGTTTACGTGACATCAAAAATTATTGTCGGACAGGCGAAAGGGGATGCTGCCCAGGCTGAAATTAATACGATAGCCCAATCGTTGAGCGATCAGATTAAGTTAATTAATAAAGCGCTGGACAATATGGCGCAGGATTTAGGGGTCGTTGCAGCTTTAGCCAGAGGAAATGTGGCAGAATTAACCGCAAAAGCCGCCCAAATGGAAAAATATCTGCCCGGAGCCAGAAAAATCCGGATTTTGCCTATCGGTACAATCGAACCGGGCGAGGCTAGTGTACCGAGGATGGGCTTCGGCGACATCGACATGATTAAAGCCACCTTCCAGGGCAATCCAGAACCCGCCATTCAAGGCGACGTCGGACCTGACCAACACTTGGCCATTACCCGTAGGGTGATGCAAGGCAATCAGGCGGTTGGCGTGATTTTAGCCAGCCTGAGCTATGATTTTGTGGCGAATACCCTGAAAGCAGCCGCACCCGATTTCAGTTTTGTGCAAATCAAACAGGAAAAACTGTTGTTGGCGGAAACAGGCGCAAAACCGGAAGCCGATGAAGACTTCGATAGTGTAAAAGTGTCCGGCATCGGCTGGGACATTCAATTTCCCGATCCCAACAGTGGCGGCTTGGGTCAGGGGTTTTTATACCTTTGTCTCATATTGATTCCGCTCATGGTTGCATTAGGGGTATTTTATACCTGTTACCGGCAATTATCGGTCATGCTGGCGCAAGATCAGGACTGGATTTTAACCGCTTTCAAAGGTGTACTGACCAACCGGCCTAAAGGCAGCTATCCGGTTAATTTAAACGGGATGAATGGGGTCATAGCATCAATGATCCGTTTTAATCGCGAGATTGAAATGAAAGGCGTCGACGCTGCGAGGAGCGCCGATGACGAATTCGAACTAGAAGGTTTTTTTGAAGGTGTTAACATACCGGTTAATACCGTAGCCAGCGACGTCAAACCGGTTGACAGTAGCAAATATAGCCGCGATACGGCCTATCATGTGGAAGAGGTCGAACATCCGGCAGTTCAGCCGCTAAGCCCTGCCGTTATTGAACCACTTGCACCGGTCAAAGCAGAGCACGTTAATAATGCGTCGGATGCAATATTTAGAGCCTACGACATCCGCGGTATTGTCGGCGATACATTAACCACTCAAATCGTGCACGATATCGGCAGAGCGTTCGGCAGTGAAGCCAAAGAAAAAGGCTGTAGGACTGTTGTGCTTGGCAGAGACGGACGGTTGTCCAGCCCGGATCTGGCGGATGCACTGGCGAAAGGGCTTATGACGACCGGATGCCATGTTCTTGATGTGGGAATGGTGCCGACGCCGGTTCTGTATTTTGTGGCCCAACATACCGATGGCCGCACCGGCGTTATGATTACCGGGAGCCACAATCCGGCCGAGTATAACGGATTGAAATTAATGATTAAGGGCGAAACTCTGTTTGACGGTAGAATCAAAGACTTAAAACGTCGGATAGATAATGGAAGCTATGTAACCGGCGAAGGCTCCATCGAACAAAACGGCATGTTTGAAAGCGAGTACATCGGCACCCTATGCGAAGACATACAAGTGGCCCGCAAGTTGAAAGTCGTAGTTGATTGCGGCAATGGTGTGGCGGGCGGACTGGCGCCGACATTGCTTAAAAACTTGGGTTGCGATGTTGTTGAGCTTTTCTGCGAAGTGGACGGCAACTTCCCTAATCACCATCCCGATCCCAGCAAGCCGGACAATTTGGCGGCACTGATTAAAACCGTCAAAGACCAGAAAGCTGATCTCGGTTTGGCTTTCGATGGCGATGGCGACCGCTTGGGCGTAGTGGATTCGTCAGGCAAAATTATCTGGCCTGATCGTCAAATGATGTTATTTGCTAAGGACGTGTTGGCCGGCAAGCCTGGTTCCGAAATAATTTTCGATGTGAAATGCAGCCGTCATTTGCCGTCGCAAATCGTCAAGTTCGGCGGTAGGCCAATCATGTGGAAAACAGGGCATTCCTTCATGAAAGCCAAGCTGAAAGAAACCGGCGCTAAACTGGCTGGAGAAATGAGCGGTCATATTTTCTTTAATGACCGCTGGTTCGGTTTTGACGATGCTTTATATGCCGCTGCTCGTCTATTGCAGGTGCTTTCCGAAGATGACCGGAGCAGTGCAGAGGTGTTTGCCGATTTTCCGGACAGCATTTGTACGCCGGAACTTAATGTGGAATTGGCGGAAGGCGAAAACCTCAAATTTGTCGAAAAGCTGTTCGATACGGCTAAGTTTACCGGCGGTAAGATCGTCGATATCGACGGCATACGTATCGATTTTCCCGACGGATGGGGATTGGTGCGCGCCTCCAATACCACCCCGTCTTTGGTGATACGATTTGAAGCCGACAACCAGGTTGCATTGGAGAATATCCAGGCGCAATTCCGGGATCTGATGAAAAATGTCAAACCCGGCATTAAATTACCTTTTTAATAAATAACCGGGAAGCCAGACGATGGAACGACGCGCGGCGCATTTAATCGCTGATGTATTAATTGAAGCATTACCGTACATTCAGCGCTTCAAGGGCAAAACCATAGTCGTCAAATTCGGCGGCAACGCCATGGTGGACGAAGCGTTGAAGAACAGTTTCGCCCGCGACATCGTATTAATGAAACTGGTCGGACTCAACCCTATTGTCGTACACGGCGGCGGTCCGCAAATCGGTCAATTATTGGGCAAGATCGGTAAAACCTCCAACTTTATCGACGGTATGCGCGTTACCGACAGCGAAACCATGGATGTTGTTGAGATGGTGCTGGGCGGTTTGGTTAATAAGGAAATCGTTAATCTGATTAATCAAAACGGCGGCAAAGCGGTCGGGTTAACCGGAAAAGACGGCGATTTTATTCGCGCCCGAAAACTGTATATCGAAAAAAGGGACGGTAGCCAGTCGGAGACCGATGAGCAGCCGCCGGAGATTATCGATCTTGGGCATGTCGGCGAAGTCAGCAGTATCGATCCGGCAGTCGTTAATATGCTCGGATGCAGCGACTTTATTCCTGTGATTGCACCGATTGGTGTCGGGGACGATGGACAGTCCTACAATATTAATGCCGATCTGGTGGCGGGGAAAATTGCCGAAGTACTAAAAGCGGAAAAACTGATTTTATTGACCAACACTGCGGGCATTCTGGATAAGGAAGGCCAGCTGTTGACCGGATTAACGTTGAAAGATATCGATAATTTAATTGCGGACGGCACTATTTCCGGCGGGATGATCCCGAAAACCAAGTGCGGTACCGACGCGCTTAAAGGCGGTGTGCATCGGGTTCACATTATCGATGGCCGCGTGGAACACGCCGTATTGCTGGAATTATTTACCGATCAGGGCGTAGGCACCCTATTGCTAAGCCGGTAGCTAAAAACAATTTAAAACCGGCGATTAATCCATCATACTGGTTTCCAGGTATTCCTTAAAGGCGGAACGGATATACTGAACTTTTTTACTGGCGCATAATTCGGCGCCGATGCTCGAATCCCGGCATTTGATATCTAAAAACAGCTTTTGTTTGCGGTCGCCTAAGTCGATTTTGGAGATAGCCAAGCTCAAGTCGTTGTCGGTATCCGGCGTTCTGCTTATAATCAGCTTGCCGGACTTGATTTCCGGATCCGGTTTATTAGAACTTGTCGAATGTTTGCTGATAAAGTCGCCGGCAATTTTCCAGGCTTTTTCGCACCGTACATCATTGTCGCAAATATAAACGCCCAATTCATTCGCCGCTCTGGCTTCCGCTTTCTTTTCTTCCATGCGTTTTTGTTCGACGGTTTGGGTCAACTGCTTATAACGGGAGATATCGGCATTGAACTGTTCGACAACTTTGTTCTTTTTTCAATATGTTGACTGATTTTAACGTACGTTTGCTGGCTTTCTTTTTCCGTTGATTTGATCTGGTCAATTAATTTTTGCGGAACTTTTTCACCGTTGCGCTCATGAATTGCCGCCTGACGTTGCAGCGTTTCCAATTGGTTATCCAGACGTTTCAGATTGCTGATGGTCAGTTTTTGCTCGGTTTCCAGCTCTTGCAATTTAGCGTCGAAGGTATTATGCAGGTCTTCCAGCTTGGTATACGTAATGCGTAATGCTTTATCATGGTAAGTTTGCTGGGCTATGACTTTCTCTTGGGCTTCTTTTAACGCCTTTAACAGCTTGTCTAACGCTTCTTCCGATTTCGTTTTAGCGCGCTCGGTAACGCCAACCACCACGCCTTGTTTATTTAAGGATTCGCGCCGGTGTTGAGAATGCTCAGGTGGTACCTGATCGGAAAAATAGGTGTTTCCTTTTTCATCCACCCATTTATACATTTTTTCCGCAAATACGGGCCGCCCTGACAAGCCGGTAAGCATGACTGCCAGAATTAGGACTGAATATTTAATCTGTGTATGCATAGTGGTGGCGATTAATAAAGTGCTCGTAATTATAGTGCAGACGGATTATTTTAAAACAAATAAACGGCCGGGCAATGGTAATATTCAACTTATTTTTCTTATTAATGATTAATAATTCGTTAGTTTTGGATGCGAAAATAATTAATAAAAATCAATTAATTAATGAAGCCAATTGATGTAACGGCGGTAACACCACCATTTTGGCCAGTTGCAATAAGATCAATGCCGCCAGTGGCGATAAATCAATCCCACCGAAATCGGGAATAAATTTGCGGCAAACATCCAGTAAAGGTTCGGTCAAGTTATGCAAAATGGATGCGGCGGCGTTGAAACTGCCGGGATTAATCCAGCTTAAAATCGCTCTGGCGAATACCGCGTAAATAAAAATATTAATTATTAATGAAACTAGATTCGCTACCGACAAAATAGCTAAAGCACCGATACCGATGCTGAATCCTTTAAGCGCGAGAATGGCAAAATCTGTTAGCATCTGCAAACCCAGCGCCAGAACGATGGACGACGTGTCGATTTTTCCTGCAGGCGGAACGTAGCGGCGCAGAATTTTCAATACCGGATGGGTAATTTTGACTAAAAACTGTGAAATCGGGTTGTAAAACTCAGCCCTGCTCCACTGCAATAAAAATCGCAGCATGACGGCAAGAATGTACAGCGAGGCCAGGGAATCGATAATAAAAATAATCGGGTCGGTCATATAATTGGCATTCATCAGTGAGCTTCCATTTGTTTGGACATTTCAATGGATCGGTTTTTAGCGGCTTGCAAAGCGTCATTAACCAAGTCGGCAAAACCGCCGCGTTCGAAGGTTTCGATAGCCTGTTGCGTGGTGCCGCCGGGCGATGTCACCCGCTTGCGCAATTGCGCAGGACTTTCCGGCGATTCCAAAGCAATTTTGGCCGCGCCCAACGCCGTCTGCTGGATTAATAAGCGCGCGACTTCAGGTTGCAAACCCAAATCGACCGCCGTTTTTTCCATCGCTTCCATTAATAAAAAGAAATACGCCGGTCCGCTGCCGGAAACGGCGGTGACGGCATCCAGTTGGCTTTCCTCATCAACCCACAGCGCAATGCCGACCGCGCGCATAATGGTTTCCGCCAAATCGCGCTGCGCATCGGTTACATACTCATTGGCATACAAAGCTGTCGCACCGGTTAACACCAACGCGGGCGTATTCGGCATGCAGCGGACGATAGGCGTGTTAGGATAAAGCCAGTTACGCAAACTTGCGGTAGTAATGCCTGCTGCAATGGAAACCACCAATTGCCGTTCATGCAGGCAAGGGCAAATTTCCTTAGCGACTTCCTGTAAAACCTGGGGTTTTACCGCCAATACCACTACATCCGCAGATTGAATCACTTCACTGTTATTATGGCTGACATGAATACCTAAGCTGGACGATAATGCCGACAACGTTTCCGCATTAATGTCCGACGCCCACAGCTGATTGGGATCGTGGCCGCTGGCGACCAAGCCCTTGAGCAGGCTGGCTGCCATATTGCCGCCGCCGATAAAACCGATTTTTGTTGTTTTCATTGAATTAATTAATGACCAGATAAGCGTATTCTACCCAATATAATAGGGGCAGACGTGAAAATCACAAGCATATTGCATTTATAACGCTGTGGTAAAGTAAATCAAAAAATCGGCCGATTAATAATTAATGATCGAAACCATCTACATTGAAGACGCTGTGCGCAGCCATCCGCGGGTACAAGCCATCGTGGCGCGTTACGCCGATGCCAGAGTGATTCACTGCGAGCGCTACGGCGAAATATTTAACCCGAAAGCGCAGAATTTTCGCCTGCAAAAACAAAAACCAGCTTTGATTTTGGCGGAAAAACATAAAAATTTCGTGTTGCCCACACCGGCTTCCTACGGTATCGGCGCGCAAAATAACTACTATTTTTCGCACATGCTGAATTGCTTGTACGATTGCCGTTATTGTTTTTTGCAAGGCATGTACCAATCGGCACATTTTGTGTTGTTTATTAATTACGAAGATTTTCAGGACGGCATCCGCGCGGTTTGTCAAAATAATGCAGATCAGGCTGTTCATTTTTTTTCCGGCTATGACTGCGATAGCCTGGCGCTGGAGCCGGTATCCGGCTTTGCCGAAGCTTTTTTGCCTTTTTTTGCGCAACTACCGAACGCGTGGCTGGAACTGCGCACCAAAAGTACGCAGACCCGAAGTCTGCTCAATCGAACGCCGCTCCCGCGCTGCATTGTCGCCTTCAGCCTGTCGCCTGACGAATTGGCGGGGAAGCTGGAACACAAAGCGCCGCCCTTGCAACGCCGGCTGGAAGCCATTAATAAATTGCAGAAGCAGGGCTGGTTAATCGGTTTGCGGTTTGATCCGGTGATTTATCAAAGCAATTATCAGCAGCAGTACAACACGCTATTTCAGCAGGTATTTTCATTAATAGACCTGGAGTTGCTGCATTCGGTTAGCTTAGGCTTGTTTCGCTTGCCCGAAAGCTTTTTCAAAAATATGCTCAAGCTTTATCCTGACGAAAAACTGTTTGCCAGCCCGTTGCAGCAGCACGGCGGCATGATGTCTTACCGGCAGGAACTGGAACAAAATATGATGCAGTACTGCACCGAACAGCTATTAACCTACATTCCGTCCAATAAATTATTTTCATGTGCGATGTAAAACGCTGCTTTTTAGTCACCGGAGCAAGCTCGGGCATCGGTTTGGCAATTGCTAAACAATTGCTGCAACAAGGCCATCAAGTGGTCGGCTTTAGCCGCGATTTCAGCAAGATCGACATCATTAACGACAATTTCTTTCCGGTACGGATCGATTTAGCGCAACTGAATGCATTGCCCGGTAAACTCAAAGAACTGGAACAACAGTTTCCGTCTTTGGATGGCGTTGTATTTTCCGCTGGTATGGGGCGGTTCGGTTCGCTGGAAGAGTTTTCGTTCGAGCAGATTAATGAACTGATGACTATCAACTTCACCAGTCCGGTTATGATGACGCGGGTTTTATTACCAAAGCTGAAACGGAAAAACCGCGCCGATCTTATCTACATCGGCTCGGAAGCGGCACTGAAAGGCAGTCGCAAAGGTAGCGTGTACTGCGCCAGCAAATTCGCCTTGCGCGGATTTACCCAGGCCTTGCGGGAAGAATGCGGCACGAGTCCGGTGCGTATTTCATTAATTAATCCAGGCATGGTGAGAACTCCGTTTTTTGACCGATTGGCATTCGAGCCGGGCGATGATGAAAACAATTTCCTGTTGCCGGAAGACGTTGCCGAGGCCGTTAGCTATGTTATTAATGCCAGGCCGCAAATGGTTGTGGACGAGATTAATCTCAATCCGTCCAGTAAAGTCGTCAAGAAAAAATAAGCAGCAGTGTTAAATAGCTATTTGCCTAATTTTAGACAAATGGTATCTTATTGTTAACGTATTGTTGATTAACGCATTAATGACTTATGGATTGTCAACGATATAAGCTATAACACTTGGTACGCCAAATCAATTCATTAGCTTGTTTTATGTTACGTAAAATATTAATAGCCAACCGCGGCGAAATTGCCGTTCGCATCATCCGCGCTTGCGCGGAAATGGGCATTCGCTCGGTAGCCATCTATTCGGAAATCGACCGCTTTGCCTTGCATGTCAAAAAGGCGGATGAATCTTATTGTATCGGCTCGGAACCACTGGCCGGCTACCTGAACATTTACGCCTTGGTTAACCTTGCCGCGGCGACGGGCTGCGACGCCATTCATCCGGGTTACGGTTTTCTGTCGGAAAACGCTCAGTTTGCTAGGGCGTGTAAAGAGCGCGGTATTATCTTTATCGGTCCGGAATCTGACGTCATCCACAGCATGGGCGATAAAACCGAGGCGCGCAAGACCATGATTAATGCCGGTATTCCGGTGACGCCGGGTACGGAAAATCTGGCATCCGTGGATGAAGCATTAACTGCCGCCGAAAAGATCGGTTATCCCATTATGCTGAAAGCAACATCGGGCGGCGGCGGGCGCGGTATTCGTCGCTGCAACACTGCCGATGAACTGAGAACCAATTATGCGCGGGTGATTTCCGAAGCGACCAAAGCGTTCGGTAGCGCAGATGTGTTTCTGGAAAAATGCGTAGTTAATCCCCGGCATATTGAAGTCCAAATTTTGGCGGATCATCACGGCAACACCATCCATCTCTACGAGAGGGATTGTTCTATACAACGCCGCAACCAGAAGCTAATCGAAATCGCGCCGTCTCCGCAACTCAGCGAAGCACAGAGGCAATACATCGGCGGGCTGGCGGTACTGGCGGCGAAAGCCGTCGGTTACACCAATGCCGGAACGGTCGAATTTTTGCTCGACGACAATGACCGCTTTTACTTCATGGAAATGAATACGCGGGTGCAGGTAGAGCACACGATCACCGAAACTATCACCGGCGTGGATATCGTGGAAGAGCAAATCCGCGTCGCCGCCGGATTGCCTTTGCGTTGCAAGCAGGAAGACATCAGCCGCCGGGGCTACGCCATCCAGTTTCGCATTAATGCCGAAGATCCGCAGAATGGCTTTCTACCAAGTTTTGGCACTATCAGCCGTTACTATGCACCGGGCGGCCCCGGCGTACGCACGGACACCGCTATTTACACGGGCTACGACATCCCGCCGTATTACGATTCCATGTTGGCTAAATTAATCGTCAGCGCAATAACTTGGGGAGACACTATCAAGCGCGGCGAACGCGCCTTGAAGGACATGGGCTTATTCGGCATCAAGACCACTATCCCGTATTATCTGGAAATTCTGCGTCATCCCGAATTTCGCGCCGGCTGTTTTAATACTGGCTTTATCGAGCAGCATTCCGAATTAATTAATTACTCCAATAAACCACGGCCGGAAGTCCTCGCCAGCGTGATCGCGGCGGTGATGGCGGCGCATACGGGGCTTTAAGCTATATTTGTGAAAATTATGGAAAACCAGAAAGTTAAAATCACCGACGTCATCCTTCGCGATGCCCACCAATGCCTGATTGCCACCCGTATGCGCACGGAGGATATGCTGCCCGCCTGCGCCATGCTCGACGACATCGGCTATTGGTCGCTAGAATGTTGGGGCGGGGCAACTTTTGACGCTTGCCTGCGCTTTTTAAAGGAAGACCCGTGGGAGCGGCTGGCAAAACTTAAAGCAGCCTTGCCCAAGACCCGCCTGCAAATGCTGGTGCGCGGCCAAAATCTGTTGGGTTACCGGCATTATGCCGACGACGTCGTGACAGCGTTTATTAATAAATCTGCCGCAAACGGTATGGACGTGTTCCGCATCTTCGATGCGCTCAACGATGTACGCAACCTTCGCACTGCCATTGAGGCTGCAAAGAACAGCGGCAAACATGCGCAAGGCACCATCTGTTATACCACCAGCCCGGGGCATACCATTAATAACTTTGTCGAGTTGGGGAAGGAGCTTGCTAAACTCGGCTGCGATTCTATCGCTGTCAAAGACATGGCAGGTTTATTAACACCTTACGCCACCGGCGAAATAGTGAAAGCCCTGAAAGACACGGTCGATCTGCCCTTGCATTTGCACTCCCACGCCACCTCCGGCTTATCGGAAATGTGCCACCTGAAAGCCATCGAAGCCGGGTGTGCGCATATCGATACGGCCTTGTCGTCCTGGTCAGGCGGCAGCAGCCATGCGCCGACCGAAAGCATGGTCATCGCTTTACAAGGCACGGCGCATGATACGGGACTGGATTTGGACAAATTACAGGCTGTTAATGCTTATTTCGCCGAAGTTCGCAAAAAATACCGCCGCTTCGAAAGTGAATTTACGGGTATCGACACCCAAGTGCATGTGTTCCAGGTGCCGGGCGGCATGATCTCCAACTTGGCTAATCAATTGAAAGAGCGCAATGCGCTTGATCGTATTAATGAGGTCTACAAAGAAATCCCAGAGGTACGCAAAGATTTAGGCTATCCGCCCTTGGTTACGCCCACTTCGCAAATTGTCGGCACCCAGGCCGTACTGAATGTGTTGACGGGCAAACGTTACGAAACCATCACGAATGAAGTCAAGCGTTACTTGCAAGGCGGTTACGGGAAAGCGCCCGCACCGGTTAGTGCTGCGCTGCAAAATAAAGCCATCGGCAAGGAAGATGTCATGGATTGCCGCCCTGCCGATTTATTGCCGCCGGAGCTGGACAAACTGCGCAAAGATATCGGCGAGCTGGCGCTGAATGATGAAGATGTGCTGAGTTACGCCATGTTTCCGGAAGTGGGCAAAACCTTTCTGGAACAGCGGAGCAAAAACACATTAATTCCTGAACCGCTTGAGTTTGAGTCCAGGTCGGAAGACAGCATTAAAAAAGCGCCGACTGAGTTCAACGTCGCCCTGCATGGCGAAAGTTACCACATTAAAGTGACCGGCGCCGGACCGAAAAACCAGTCGTTGCGGCATTTTTACTTCACGGTGGACGGTGTGCCGGAAGAAATCGTGGTCGTAACACTGGACGAAATCGTCCTGGAAGGCGGTATGCAAGGCGCGGTTAAAACCACCATTTCCAGCAAGCGTCGCAAACCTACCGAGCCGGGCGATGTATTCGTGTCAATGCCGTGTAATGTATTGGATGTATTGGTTAAAATCGACCAGCAGGTTCAGGCCGGACAAGCGGTATTAATAACCGAAGCGATGAAGATGGAGGCCGAAGTCACCGCGCCGATTGCCGGTACAGTTAAGGCTATCCATATCGTCAAAGGTGAACCTGCGAATCCGGATGAGGTGTTGGTTGAGATTGTGGCCTAAAGTATTTTTTGTCAATTACACGTTCGTACTGAGCTTGTCGAAGTGGTGCGAACTCAACTTAATACACAGTGAAACCCGTACCTGCAAACCAAGCCAACATAGAATTAGCCGCCGAGTTATTACGCCACGGCAAACTGGTCGCCATTCCTACCGAAACCGTGTACGGTTTAGGTGCGGATGCGAAGAATATTGAAGCCGTCAAAAATGTTTTCGCAGCCAAAGGCCGTCCTAACGACCATCCGTTAATCGTGCATATTGCCGACGTTGCTGACTTGCCTAATTGGGCAATTGATATTTCACCAGCAGCTTATAAGCTGACAGAAACCTATTGGCCGGGACCGTTGACGTTGGTGTTAAAGAAACGTCCTGATGTTCCGTATGAAGTTACCGGGGGACAAGAGACTATTGCCTTGCGTGTACCTAATCATCCGGTTGCCTTAGCGGTGCTGAAGGCTTTCGGAGGTGGGATTGCCGCGCCATCCGCCAACCGCTTTTGCCGCATCAGCCCCACCCAAGCCAGCCACGTGGAAGAAGAATTAGGCGATAAGGTCGATATGATTCTGGACGGCGGCGCGTGCGCAGTCGGCTTGGAGTCGACGATTGTGGATTTAAGCGGCGACAAGCCCCGTTTGCTAAGGCCGGGGCAGATTAATAAAACGGAAATTGAAGGCCTATTGCAAGCTGAATTGGACATTCCCATTAATATCGATAGAGTGCTTGCACCGGGAATGCACGAAATACACTATGCTCCAGTGACCACGACGATATTATGTACACAGGCAGAGTTGGAGATCATTCTTCAAGGCAATGCGTTTCAGCACCAACAGAAAATGGGCGTGTTATGGTTTGGCAATGCGGTTGAGTCTGAATTGTTTGAACAAAATATTGCCATGCCTGAGACTATTAATGAATATGCTCATTTGTTGTACAGCAAGTTACGCGAACTCGACCACGCTGGCCTTGATTTGATTTTGGTGGAACAACCGCCGCAAACTGAGGAATGGCGCGGCATTAATGACCGTTTAACTAAAGCGGCTAAACCGTTCAATACAGATTTTAATGGTACATTATTTGAAGCTAAAGATGTTAGGTGGATTTTAAGGGGATTTTGGCCGTTTAGTTTGTTTTCAGATTAAGATTTAAGTTTGGTCTAAAACTTGAGATTGTAAATTACTTGTGGATGTAGCTTATATACCAACCACTACCACGTTCCGCTGCATATCGGAGCAATTACAAATTGTCTTGCTAGGAGATGCATTTCAACATCGGCAGGCGATGGGTATTGTTACCTTCGCAACAACGACGGATTCTGATTTGTTTGCCAAAATAATACCTATTCCCAAGGGCGTTACTAATTACTTCCGCGCTTTAAATGATGCTTTACGAGAATTAGATCAAGCCGGGCTGGATTTGATTTTGGTCGAGCAACCGCCGGAAAGCGAAGAATGGGGCTCTGTAAACGAAAGATTACGTAAATTAATACAACCCCTAGCGAAAGGGGATGGCAATTGGACTATAGTTGATACAGCCATTGCAACAGCAATCACATATGATGTGTTTTTTGATTGATTATTTTCTAATAAACTGCTGTGTTAACAAGCAACTACCAATTATTATTCCCCGGATTACGCCGCTATTCGGCTAACCCAGACTATGGTTTGCCACCCACCCCTTTCTGCTGCGCCGAGCATCGCAGTTTGAGGCGGGGTTAACCCAAAGGGGCGATTAAAGGATGAATCGCGCTTATCGAGGCACAGGGAGGTGCCTTCGATAAGCTCCCGTCGCAAATGAGAAGCGTAGGAATAAGCGGCAGAGGGTCGCGTTTTCTTTGGATACTTTCTTTTGGCGACGCAAAAGAAAGTATCTCGCCTTCGGGTGCGAGAACCCGATTAAAATACCAGTACTGGAACTGGCTTTTATAATTAATGTGTTCGTACTTCGACAAGCCCTTCGACTTTGCTCAGGACAGGCTCAGGACGAACGGATAATTTAGCAAAGAACCGTTCGCACAGTGTCTTTCGGCTAAGCTCAGGATATCCTTGTCGAAGTGCTTTTTTGTAACTTACATTAACATTCAAATAGAGAAATAATTTGTCCAAACCCATCCGCATCGCCACCCGCAAAAGCCCGCTTGCCTTATGGCAGGCCGAACACGTTGCCCAATTGCTGGAAACCACATTTCCCGGCATCAAAACCGAATTGGTCAAAATGACCACCCAAGGCGACAAAATCCTGGATGCGCCGCTGGCGAAAATCGGCGGCAAAGGCTTGTTTGTCAAGGAGTTGGAAGTCGGCATGCTGGAAGGGACGGCGGACATTGCCGTACATTCCATGAAGGATGTGCCGGTGGAATTTCCTGACGGCCTGCATCTGGCGGCGATTTTACAACGCGAAGACCCGGCCGATGCCTTCGTGTCCAATAAATATAAATCTATTAATGACTTACCCGCCAATGCCCGTATCGGAACGTCCAGTTTGCGGCGGCAGTGCCAAATTAAAGCGATTTTCACTCTTGCCGAAATCTTGACCTTACGCGGTAACGTCAACACCCGCTTGGCAAAATTGGATGCAGGCGATTACGATGCGATTATCTTGGCTTCGGCGGGCTTAAAACGGCTCGGCATGGCGGAGCGTATTACCCAGAGTTTGGATACCGCGATAAGCCTGCCCGCCATCGGCCAAGGCGCCATCGGCATCGAATGCCGATCAGATGATGTCGAGATTAATGCCTTGCTAAATCAATTACATGACATTAATACCGGCATTTGCGTCACGGCGGAACGGGCAATGAACGCGCGGCTGCAGGGCGGTTGCCAAGTGCCGATTGCCGGTTTTGCCGAAATCGATGGCGACGTATTGACGATGCGCGGCTTGGTGGGCGATCCCAATGGCAGCCGCATTTTCCGCTGCGAACGGCAAGGCCAACTTTATGAAGCCGAATTCATCGGCACGACCATCGCTGAAGATTTGTTAAGCCAGGGCGCGCACCAGATATTACAAGCGCTGTACCAGTGAGTTCAAGCCGGTGAGTCAAGACTTACGCGGGGCGCATGTGCTGGTGACGCGTCCCGCCCATCAAGCGGACGGGTTGTGCCGATTAATTAATGAGCATGGTGGCATTGCTGTGCGTTTCCCAACCATTGAAATTACCGGCGTTTCGTCCGCCATTAATGATTTTACCGAAAGTCCGGCGGCAACTAATCCTTGGCCGCAATTGTCAAAATATCAATGGGTTATTTTTACCAGTTCGAATGCAGTAAACTTTGCACTGGCCGCGAAAGGTGGCAAAATAAGCGAATTTATGGGATCACAAAGAGCGGTGATCGGTCAGGCGACGGCAAGCTGTTTGGCAACGGTAGGCCTACCAGTCCATTTAATGCCGGTTAGCGGTTATGATAGTGAGGCGCTTTTGGCGATGCCGCAACTGCAACAGGTGCAAGATCGGTCTATACTCATCGTGCGCGGTCAGGGCGGACGGGAAGAACTGGCGGATGTGCTTCGCGCCAGAGGCGCACGGGTAGAATACTGGGAAGTTTATCAACGGGTTAAGCCCTATTTAGATAACACAGAAGTGCTTGCTTTACTGGCCCAGAATAAAATTAATGTGATAACGATTACCAGTTTCGAGACGCTGCAAAACTTGCTGACCATGTTAGGTGAAGTATATAAAAGTAAGTTGACATTAATACCGCTGGTGGTCATCAGCGAAAGAATTAAAAAATTAGCCGCAGAGCTGGGTTTTACTAGCATTGCAGTAACAGAAAGCCCTGCTGACGCGGCAATTGTTAAGTCGGCAATGGCAATTATTAACGGGGAATAGCGTGGCTGAATTGAGCGGACAACCAGAATCAGAAGTCGTTAATGATCGTTTGAGTGAAGCTGTGTCAAAAACAGATCCCGTCATTAATCAGCCCGTTGACGAAAAAAGCAAAGCGGCAAAGACGCCTCCCCCCGCTAAACCTAAATCCGTGGGCGGATTATGGCTGATTCTGTTTACTTTAGTGCTATTAATCGCTTTGGCGGCAGCCGGATTTTATTTCTTTACCCAATTACGCGAAAAACAGGAAGGTTTGGGCGGTGAAGTGAAAACCGAATTGACCCGGCAAATTAACGATTATCAAGGCCAATTAACCGCTATACAGTCTCAGGTGGCGGCTTTACAATCCGAAATCGCCGGAAAAGACGATCATTTCAACAAAACCTTGGCGGATTTTTCCGATTTGCAAACGCAAAAACTGGAAACCACCCGCAAAGAATTAAGCGATAAAGTCCTGCAAGTACAGCGTCAGCTGGGTAAAACCCGCGGCGATTGGTTAATTGCCGATGCCGAATATTTACTGAGCGTCGCCAACGAACGCTTGCATCTGGCGGGAGATGTGGAAACCACGCGCACGGCGCTTGAGGCCGCTGACCAGCGCCTGCGTGAGAGCGGCGATAGCGGCATTATTCCGATTCGCGAGCAGATTGCTAAAGAAATATCGCAAATTCAAGGCGTTAAAAAAGCCGATATGGTCGGTTTATACGCTTCGATACAGGCTTTGGAAGGCGATGTCGGCAAGTTGGCATTGGCTCTGCCCTATTCGGGCAAGCCGTTGACGCCAGCGGAAGAAGCCAGTAATTCAAGCGTCGTCGATGAAGATATCAACGGATTGGTGAAAGATGCTATCCATAGCCTAGAAGGCATCGTTACCATTAAACGCACCGACAAACCCGTTAAAGAGATATTAACGCAAGAGCAGGCGGACTTTATCCGCGAACAATTGAAGGTCAAACTGGAGATCGTAAAAGTCGCATTAATTCAGCAAAACGACGGGCTTTATCAGACCACTTTGGCTGATGTTAAAAAATGGGCGGAGGATCATTTTACCGATAACGAAAGCGCCAAATTATTTGCCGGTGAAATCACTCGCCTGCAAGACGCCAAATTGCGGAGCCAATTGCCTGATATTAGCCTGTCGTTAAAAATGCTGCGCGATGTCAGCAAACTGCGGGTGGAGACGGATAAAGCGCTTGATGATGCCAGCGACGCGCAGTCTCCGGCAGAAGATAAAACCAAAGCGCCAGCCGATGCGAAACCGGCAACCGATGACAAAACTGCAACAGCACCGGAAATCAAGCCGGCAGAACCGGCAAAGACAGAAGATTCGGCTCAGCCGCAGCAAGATACGTCGAAGCAGGCGGAGTAAGCGTACGATGAGAAACGGTCTATTCTTTGCTGCGTCGTTAATCCTTACCTTAGCTGCCGTTTTTCTAGTTAATCAATGGCTAACATCCTTCGATAACCCAGGTTATGTATTGATCGGCATCGGTACATGGCAATTGGAAACCTCGTTAATTGTGTTTCTGGTGGGTTTAATCGTCCTTTTTTATGTTTTGTACCTGTTATTCAGATGGCTCGGCTGGTTTGCCCGTTTACCGTGGCAACTTAAAAATCGCAGCCGGAATATTAAATTCAACCGTTCGCAAGATGCTCTGGTAGCCGGTTTGGTCGGTTTCGCCGAAGGCCGGTGGGAACAGGCGGAAAAAGTGCTAATTAAACACGCTTCGCACAGCGGCGCACCGTTGGTGCATTATTTAACCGCCGCGAAAGCTGCGCAATCGCGCGGGGCGTTTGACAAACGAGACGAATATCTCAAACATGCCGCCAAACATGCATCGGAAACGGATATGGCTATCGGTTTAACTAAGGCCGAACTGCAATTTTCTGCCAATCAATTCGAACACGCGCTGGAAACCTTAACTAAGTTACACTCTCTCGACGCTACGCACGCCACGGTATTAAAACTGTTGCATCAAACTTATCAACGCTTAGGCGATTGGCAAGGACTTCGCAAGTTACTGCCTACGTTGAATAAGAACAAGATATTAATGGAAGTCGAGATCAAAAAGCTGGAAGTCGAAGCGTTCAGCGGCTTATTAAAACAAACCATTAATCAGGGCAACATTAATGAATTGCGTCTGCTGTGGACAGAAATACCGCCCCATCTGAAAAAAAATCCAACGATTGCCGCCATTTATTACGCCGCGATGATTCAAGCGGGGTTGAGTGCGGACATTGAAAACGAATTGGTCGAAACATTGACTATTAATTGGGACGAAACTCTGTTACTGCTTTACGGCAGTTTGCAATCAAACGATGTGCCCCGGCAACTGGCGACTGCCGAGGCATTATTAACCTACCACAAAGAGGACGGCGTACTACTCACCATTTTGGGCAAATTAAGCTTGAAATGCCAGGAACTGGAAAAAGCGGAACATTACCTGATAGCCAGTCTGGCCGTAGACGCTAACGTACAATCGTACCGTTTATTGGGCGATCTTTACGCCAGTAAAGGGGAAGATCACAAAGCCAATACTGCCTATAAACAAGGCCTGGAGCTGGCATCGCGCGGTGTAATCAGCCAACTGGATGCAGCTATCTCGAAGCCTTGAGCCAGTCACAAAGCATACCTATATTAGTCATTCATTGGTCAGCTGCGATTAGCCTACATCTTAAATACACATAAGCAGATTAATAACTGTTTGGCTGTGCTTGGCATGACATGGCAAATCATGCTTGGTAAGTATTAATTGCTTGATCTGGATCAAAATCCGCCTAATTAAATTGTGCTAGGCAAACAAATGGACTAATGCTTAAAAACAGGGTATGCTTGTCCGACCTGAGCTTGGAATAAGCTTTCAGGGACAAAGCTTTGTTGGTTTTGGTTAATTTAAAAGGTAGGAATGTATTAGGTTATGAACATTCAGCCATATTTTTATTGCCGATATGGCAAATGACATGAGGAAAATTAATGAATTTTAGACGTATTGTGGCAGCTATGTTGCTGTCTTTGTTTTCATTCGGTGTAGCGCAAGCGGCCGGACAACCACTTCACGAAGACTACACCGAGCTTTTGAAGATTGCTGATACCATGTTGGCAGCGGCAAAAGCTAAAGATGAGATGGCTTTTTCGGCTGCAATTTCGGAAGGAAGATCCGTGGCAAAAGACCAAGGTAACAAAGGTAATTCACCGCGTTTACAACGTGTTAGCACCGCTTTTATTAAAGCAAAGAAAGCAGCCAAATCAGGTGACTTTGCTGCAGCAACCACAATCATTGAAGGTGCCAAAGAAGAAATGGAAAAACCTGATGTACCACCTACATACGGTGGTACAACAGAAGGCGGCGGACGCAAAGGTATGTTCGGCGAATATTAATGATTACCTGTGAAAAGGCTTAGCCTTTTTGCAAGCATCGAATTAATGATAAAAACCCAGCTATATGCTGGGTTTTTTTACTACCCGGTGTAAGGTTTTGATAAATAACGCACTTCATAAAGTAGTGGCTATCGATGTTGAGCCTAGCAATTGCAGCTTAAGCAATGTTCGTTTTCAGGTTGTAATGAGCAGAATCATTGTTCGGTGCAGTTACCAGATTGGATTCGCGTATAATAGGTTTAGTTATTAATCAAAACCAGGTTAAACGTGAAGCACATCCTTAGCTTGCATCATTCATCCGTGGTAGTCAGCGACTTGGCCGTTTCAAGAAAATTTTATGAGGACCTGTTGGGGTTAACCCTCAGTAACAAGCGCCCCAAATTACCCTACGACGGCGCCTGGTACGAAATCGGCGACCAGCAAATCCACCTGCTGGCGGTGCCCAATTGCGAAGCCGGTCTCGTGCGACCGGCGCACGGTGGCGTCGATCGTCACATCGCGCTGAAAGTCGCCGATATCGAAGCTTTAAAAGCAGACCTTGACCGCGCCGGGGTGCGCTATTCGGTTAGCAAGTCCGGTCGGCCGGCGCTATTTTGCCGTGATCCCGATAATAATGCCCTTGAGTTTATGGGATCTGGGCTTTAGAAAGCATGTAGACGATTAGCGAAGCTTAATCGTGCTTACGTCTTAGATGCGCGGAAAGCTGACTGTTGCCTATCTTTTCAATCGTCCGGTAATTCTTTAAGCCATGCAATAGCTTCGTCGATTGCATCTTCAGGCAATTTAGTCGACTGAAATTGATCCAAGGCTGGTTTAATGCCTTCGTGTTTCAAAAAGGGTGCAGCAACTATAGGAAATGCAATGTTAAAGCGGCGAATAAATTTTAACGCCTGTATGGCGGTGATTTTATGTTGCTGGGTTGTCACTTTGTGTATAAATCGAGTATCCATTCTAGAAAATAATGTTCCAAATAAGCTAGAGCACATGATATTAAAACCTGAGGCGTTTTTATATCCGTACAACTACTTAAGATTGAAATCAAAATTACTCTTTCGTGCGAATCGTTCGGAAGTATTAAAGGCTTCATAATGTTCTGATGCTTAGAAAGCCCCTTTAAAAGAAATCGCGGTGGCATTGATGCGCAAAATCATCACATCGCCCAGGCGGTGCTTAAATCTCAAACCCCGTGTAACCCTGAATTACAAGCAAATTAATCTGTTTTTAACAAAAAATGGTTGGCAGGCCTAACGGTATCTACGTGCTTATTGCTGACGACCAAATCCACGCCCATTAACCTAAAAAGATCAGTTTGCCTGTCCGGCGTCAATTATCTTTGCCGGTTTGACGTCAATTACTCTGGCCGGTTTTAGTTTA
Source organism: Gammaproteobacteria bacterium (assembly GCA_016874115.1). Classification (GTDB taxonomy): domain Bacteria; phylum Pseudomonadota; class Gammaproteobacteria; order Methylococcales; family Methylomonadaceae; genus Methyloglobulus. The sequence goes on along the minus strand of VGVA01000016.1, from coordinate 141 downwards.
AAAAATGGGTTACTTTTTTACGCGTTGTTTTTTCCGATAGCTTTCTCCTTCAATTTCAATAATGGTGGCATGGTGGATAATTCGGTCAATTGCCGCAACGGTCATCATGGTGTCAGGAAAGATTTGATCCCATTGGCTGAA
>VGVA01000015.1 GCA_016874115.1 Gammaproteobacteria bacterium | reverse complement strand
CATGCTGGTGGGCACGGACAATGGTGCTGTCGATGAATATTTCCTCAAAATCAGCGTCTTTGCACAATTCCGCAAACACCCGTTGCCACACTCCCGCATCCGACCAACGCGCAAAACGCTTGTAGGCGCTGTTCCAAAAGCCAAACTCGTCTGGCAAGTCCCGCCACGGCGAACCTGTCCTGGCTATCCACAGCACCGCTTCCACGAACAACCGGTTGTCCGCCGCCGTGTGTCCCCGATCAGTCTTTTTGCCCGGCAACATCTGCTCAATCCGTTCCCACTGGTCATCCCGCAGCATCTTTCTTAACATTCGCCAACCTATTCAATTAATTGACGTAATTATCTCATATTAATTGTCAACAGACTCTAATTCATTAATGATTGCGGTTAAATAAACCGACCAGATGTTTCAGCCGCTCGGTGCGCTCTGCGGTCAATTGATCCCAATGGAAACGCCACATCCAGTTACCGTTAGTGGTGCCAGGGGTGTTCATGCGGTGCTCTGTTCCTAACTCCAGGACATCTTGCATCGGCAAGACGGCCAAGTCGGCGACAGATGCAAAGGCGGCATGCATTAACGCATGGTGAACCGGCAAATTAGGATTGCCTAAATAATCCATTATTTTTTGCTTGGTTTCGTCGTTCAGTTTGTCCAGCCAGCCAATAGTCGTGTCGTTGTCGTGTGTCCCGGTATAAACCACGCAATTGCAGTCGTAATTACTGGGTAGATACGGATTGTCCGGGCCATCGCCAAAGGCGAATTGAAGAATTTTCATGCCCGGCAGATTAAACTCCCGCCTAAGCGCTTCTACTTCCGGTGTGATAATGCCCAAATCTTCTGCGATTAACGGGATATCGCCCAAGTTTGCCTTGATGGCGTTCAACAAAGCTTTGCCGGGCGCTTTCACCCATTGTCCATTAATGGCAGTATCTTCCGTTGCCGGAATTTCCCAAGCGGCTTCCAGGCCGCGAAAATGGTCGATACGCAAAATATCGAACAGTTCCATTTGCGTCTGCAAGCGGCTGATCCACCAATGGAAACCATTCTGTTGCAGGTTGTACCAGTTGAAGTGGGGATTGCCCCAACGCTGACCGGTTTCGGAAAAATAATCGGGCGGCACCCCGGCCACAGTGGTCATTTCGCCGTTTTCATCCAGCTTAAACACATCGCGGTTCGCCCACACGTCGGCGCTGTCGTAGGAAACAAAGATGGGAACATCGCCGAACATTAATACGCCATGCTGCGTGGCAAAACTTTTCAACTCGGCCCATTGCCGGAAGAACACGTATTGCTCAAACTTGACCGCGTCGATTTGGGTTTTCAAGCGTCGTCTGGCTTCCTGCAAGGCTTTGGCGTCCCTATCTTTAAAATGCTCCGGCCATTGATTCCAGCACTGTTGCTGAAACTCATGGCGTAGCGCCATGAACAAGGCAAAATCGTCCAGCCAAAATGCTTTGGCTTGGCAAAATTGGGCGAAATCCTGTTTCTCGCCTTCATCCGCTTTCTCTAAAAAACCATGCATCGCTTTCAGCAACGCATAACTTTTATTGGCGCTAATATGGCTATTAATGTCCCCAGAAATTTCATTGGCTCGCAGCCATCCCTGTTTGCACAGCCATTCGAGATTAATTAGGTTCGGATTTCCGGCATGGGCGGACAAGCTTTGATAAGGCGACAGATCAGCATGTGTCAGGCCGACAGGCAATGTTTGCCACACCGATATGCCGGTATCATGTAAAAAGCGAACAAAGTGAAAAGCTTCCTGCCCCAGATCGCCCATAACGCCGGAACCGGGCAAGGATGTAATGTGCAGAAGTACGCCCGCACGACGTTTGCTTATTAATGATGACATTCAGTGTTCCGCCGCTTATACATGAACGCCAGGTCGCATGGCGCCGCCCATGGCCGGGTCGCCAAAACCCTGCGTAAAGGACAAGGCCAGATACACGGGCGGTTCTTGTCCCAATAACCGGTATAAATTCGCTAAGTTTAAACGGAATTGTTTTTCAAAATTGCTGACGGCCTCGCCTGGATTGTAATCGCCAAACCACCAAAACCAGTCGGAGCCTTCACAGATTGCCAGCTGTATTTCTGCTTCTTTTAGTTGTTTTTCGCTTAATTTTTTTGCCGAAACCGCCTTATCGAACGCCCATTTGGCGTCGCCCAGCATATCCCAACCGCGATTTTTATCGGGATCGCCAATCCAGGTTGAAAATGTACCGTACACCCAGCTACCAGCCACCAGACGGTTAAGCGGTTTAACGGTCGCCTTATTTTTCAGGCATTCGGAAAATGTTGTCAGCTCGATGGTCGGATGTGCAGCCAGCCGCTGGTACAAGGCGCTTAAAAAATAATTGCCGTTTTCCGGGAAATATTCCCAGGCATTTTCGCCATCCATTATGATGGATACGATTGAATCCGAAGGCTCATTATCGGCGATTGTTTCCAGATGTTTAATCAGGTCGCCCACTGCATCGTCGGCATGCCATTTCGAGTACTCGAAGCCGATCAAGTCCGATAAACCGTCATCCCGGAAGAAACAGGCGATATTGGTATTCTTGAGTTTAAATGGATAATGCAGTCCGTTCGGTTTTTCATTATCCGGCAAATTCAAACTGTTATGTAGAACGGAACCTCCTGTCGCCGCCCACTTAAAGCCGAAACCATCCAAAATAGCCAGCGTTTTATCGCACACACTACCTTCGGACGGCCAGCAACCCTCCGGCGTAAAACCGAAAAACCGCTTGAAAGTTTCAATCCCTTTTTTAAGATGCCAGTGTACCCGGTCTTCACCGCCCGGATAGGCCGTTAAATCCGGCAGCGGCGCGCCCGGCATGGCTTGATGGGCTGAATTCAAATCCAGCAATAACGGCATGATGGGATGAGCGTAAGGCGTAACCGAAATTTCTATCTGACCACGTTTTGCCAGCGCTTTATACCGGTAAATAATGTTGGACAACAACTCGCTGATGATTTCCAGCACTTCAATGCGGTCATGCAGTGTATACCCGGATGCTTTTTCGATAAGGTGCTTGACTCTATTGTCTTTTAACTTGACGGTTTCGCCCAGCCAAGCCAAGTGATACCAAACCAGTAAGTCGCACAGGTATTGAGAATTTATATAATCCAGAGCATCGTAATTCTGCTCCAGCCACTCCGCCATCGCAGCCAGTTTTTTGTAAGCCGGATAACGGTTAATCTGCCTGTCGCGGTTAGCACGCAAACAATCTTTAATCAGTTTCATCCGGTACTCGATGTCCGCAGGCACGGTGGGATCCACCAAAGCGGCCAGCAAGGGATCGGTGATCTGAATGCGGTCTTGCAAATAGGCGTTAACCTGTCTGGCGTACTCTTCGATTTGTTCCAATAAAGTGGGGGCAAAATTGACAACCGCCTTAGCGTTAGGCGTGGCTTCCAAATGCGTGGCCATATCGGAATAATCTTTAATAACATGCAGGTAAGTCCACGGCAGTATAAATTTGCCGGTGTGTAAATCCCTGTATTCGGGCTGGTGCATGTGCCAGCACAACACTAATTTCAATTTGTTTTTTTTCATTTTTTATCTAACATAACGGGATTTTTGTCCAAGCATTTCCGGCGTCACTAAAGCGACTCCGCCTGGACTGACATAAAATCGTTTTTCATCGTCAGCGCGGTTTTCACCGATGATAGTACCTTCCGGCACTTCGCAGCCTTTTTCGATGATAGCTTTATTAATGCGGCAATGGCGGCCGATCGTCGTATCCGGCAACACGATGCTGTCCTGTACCATACTGTATGAATTCACCCTGACATTGGAAAACAACAGTGAGTGTCTGATCTTAGATCCGGAAATAACACAGCCGCCTGAAACCATCGAATCGACCGCTTGACCGAGCCGGTCTTCGTCGTCAAAAACGAATTTGGCGGGCGGCGTTTGTTCTTGATAGGTCCAGATCGGCCAGGTTTTATCGTAAAGATTCAATTCCGGGTTTACACCGATTAACTCCATATTGGCGGACCAGTAGGCGTCTATCGTACCCACATCCCGCCAGTAACTTTGTCCACCGGTTTGCATATCCAGGAATGGATACGCATTAACGACGTATTTATCGATCACTGAAGGAATGATGTCTTTACCGAAATCGTGACTGCTGCCTTTGGTGTCGGCATCTTTAATTAATTGTTCGTACAGAAAATCCGCATTAAAAATGTAAATCCCCATGGAGGCCAATGCCGTATCGGTGCGTCCCGGCATTACCGGCGGACTAGCCGGTTTTTCCACGAACGCCCGCACCCGCCGGTTTTCATCCACATGCATCACACCGAAAGCGGTGGCTTCCTCTAGCGACACCTCAAGACAACCGATAGTCAAATCGGCATTTTGTTTAACATGGTCCGCCAACATGGCGCCGTAATCCATTTTGTAAATGTGGTCGCCTGCCAATACTAAAATATGTTTCGGGTGTCTCGTTCTCAGGATGTCGATGTTCTGGAAAATAGCGTCTGCGGTACCTTTGTACCAGGAATCTTCGTCAATCCGTTGTTGCGCCGGAAATAATTCGACATACTCGTCGAATTCGCCGCGCAAAAACCCCCAGCCTTGCTGAATATGAAGAATCAGGGAGTGCGCCTTATATTGGGTTAGAATACCGATCTTGCGGATACCGGAATTAATGCAGTTGGAGAGAGGGAAATCGATGATCCGGAATTTGCCGCCAAACGGCACTGCCGGCTTGGCGCGCCAGTCAGTCATATTTTTTAAGCGAGCGCCGCGGCCACCAGCCAGGATAAGCGCAATGGTATTTCTGGTTAATTGACTGACATAACGGTCTGACATGTTAATTCTCCAAGCTGAATCGACTCAGCACTATAGTTTTTTGTTAATATGGTCGCACATAAATTTTACTACACTGAGGTGTACTTAAGGTGAAAAAACTCATACTGAACGAAATGGATGCGGCTTTCAGACTTATTGTCGAAGCCAGACATCACGATCCTTTTTCTGTATTGGGACGGCATACCCGAAAAAATCAAACCACGATCAAAGCGTATATGCCTTACGCCGAGACGGTAAAATTGCACTATAATGATGCGGAGTTGATACGTATTAATGGCACGGATTTTTTTGAAGCTGTCGTTGACGATCAAAAACTGCCCCAGCATTATCAGTTAGCCTGGATCGATAAATTCGGTAATCCGCATGTCAGCTACGATCCTTACGATTTTCCCGTGCAAACGCCGGAATTCGACCGGCACTTGTTCGGCGAAGGCAAGCATTGGCACATCTATCAAAAGCTGGGCGGGCATTTACATTCCGCCGACGGTATTAATGGCGTTCTGTTTGCCGTCTGGGCGCCCAATGCAGGACGGGTCAGCGTGGTTGGCGACTTTAACCACTGGGACGGCCGCTGCCATCCTATGCGCAGCTTGGGCGGCAGTGGCATCTGGGAGCTGTTCATTCCCGGATTAACGGAAGGCTGTCTCTATAAATTCGAAATTCTTAACCGCCTGACTCAAGAAGTCTTATTAAAAACAGACCCTTACGGCCAGCAATTTGAATTCCGTCCCAGCACTGCCGCGATAGTAGTTGCTGAAGACAGCTACGAATGGTTCGATCAACAATGGATGTCGCAACGCACCGGCCATAACTGGTTGCACGAACCGATGTCAATCTACGAAATCCATTTAGGGTCGTGGCAACGCGACAAGCTCGGTAATTTCATTAATTACCGTGAACTGGCGGATCAATTGCTCGACTATGTTATGCGCATGGGCTTTACCCACATCGAATTGCTGCCCATCACCGAGCACCCGCTGGATGCCTCCTGGGGTTATCAAACCACAGGCTATTTTGCGCCGACCAGCCGCTACGGATCACCGGACGATTTCCGCTATTTCGTCGATATTTTTCACCAAAACGGCATCGGCGTGATTCTCGACTGGGTGCCTGCGCATTTTCCCAAAGACAATTTCGCGTTGGCCCGCTTTGACGGCAGCGCCTTGTACGAACACGAGGATCCGCGCAAAGGCGAACACCGCGACTGGGGCACATTAATCTATAACTACGGGCGCAACGAGGTCAAAAATTTCCTTTTGGCCAGCGCCATTTACTGGCTGGAAGAATTCCATATTGACGGTTTGCGCGTGGATGCGGTCGCTTCCATGTTATATCTGGATTACTCGCGCGAACACGGCGACTGGATTCCCAACAAATACGGCGGCAATGAAAATCTGGAAGCAATCGATTTCCTGCGAGAGCTTAACGCAGTTACCCACGATCAGCACCCCGGCACCGTTATCATGGCGGAAGAATCGACATCCTGGCCGCAAGTCACCCGTCCGACCTGGACGGGGGGCTTGGGTTTTTCGATGAAATGGAATATGGGCTGGATGCACGATGTGCTGTCTTACATGAGCCAGGAACCCATTCATCGCAAATACCATCACGATAAACTGACTTTCGGCATGTTGTATGCCTTTACCGAAAACTTCGCCCTGCCGTTTTCGCACGACGAAGTGGTGCACGGCAAGGGTTCCTTGCTGAATAAAATGCCCGGCGACGAATGGCAGCGCTTTGCCAATTTACGTTTGCTCTATACGTTTATGTTTACTTATCCCGGCAAAAAACTGTTGTTCATGGGTTGCGAGTTCGGCCAGGGTACGGAGTGGAACTTTAATAAAGCTCTGGATTGGTATGTGTTAAATTATCCGCACCATCGCGGCGCACAAACATTAATTAAAGACTTAAATCATCTTTACAAAAGCCATGCTGCTTTGCATCATTTCGATTTCGACCATCACGGTTTTGAATGGATCGATTGCCACGACGTGCAACAATCCATCATCAGTTATCGCCGTAAAAGCAGTCAGGAAGAATTGGTTATCATCTTAAATTTTACGCCCGTGCCACGGGAGATGTACCGCATCGGCGTACCGAACGCAGGTACCTATACGGAAATATTTAATTCCGATTCTCACTATTACTACGGTACCAATATCGGTAACGGCGCGGTATTATCAGAACCGGTACCGTATATGAATCAAGCCAATTCGGTTTGCGTTACCTTGCCGCCTTTAGGGGGAATTATCCTTAAGTTATAGACTGTTTGCGTTATTATGGAATAGCGCAAACCTCTAAAATTTATTAATTAAATGATCGTTAAGAATCATCTATGAAAAAAATACTGTTTGTTACGAGCGAAGCACATCCATTAATAAAAACCGGTGGTCTGGCCGATGTTTCTGGCAGTTTGCCCAAGGCATTAGCGGGATTAGGGCAGGACGTTCGGTTAATCATTCCCAATTACAACGCGATTAATCTGCCCGGAGAACCGCGCTTTCTGTGTAGTCTCAGGGTTGATAACCGCGATGTCAATCTGCTGGAAACGCAGATACCGGATAGCCAAGTCAACGTCTTGCTGGTCGATTACCCGCATTTCTTTAACCGACCCGGCAATCCTTATGTCGACGAACAAGGTAATTCATGGGCGGATAATGCCGACCGGTTTGCTTTGTTCTGCCGCATTGCGGTTGAAGTGGCGATGAATCGCGCGCAGTTAAACTGGCAGCCTGACATCGTGCACTGTAATGATTGGCAAAGCGGCCTGGTACCGGCGCTGCTGACGTTGGAAACCGGTCGTCCGGATACGGTTTTTACGATTCATAACCTGGCTTATCAAGGGCTGTTTCTGGTCGATAATATTTTGGGGTTGAATTTACCCGGCCAGCTTTGGCATCCGGCAGGGCTGGAGTTTTATCACATGCTGTCCTTCATTAAAGGCGGACTGGTTTATGCCGATCGCATTACAACGGTAAGCCCAACTTATGCGCTGGAAATTCAGACGGCTGCTTACGGGTATGGTCTGGAAGGGTTATTAATCCATAGAAAAGAAGATTTAAGCGGCATTCTGAACGGCATCGACCTGGAAACCTGGAATCCGGCAACCGATCCATTCATTGCAAAGCAATACGATGTAGCGATCCTGCCGGACAAATTACATAACAAAACCGAACTGCAACGAAAAACCGGCTTACCCATTAATGAGTCTATTCAATTGTTCGGCTTAATTGGCCGTTTGGTGGAGCAGAAAGGGATCGATCTGATTATCGACTGTCTGCCCGCGCTATTGGCTATGCCCGTGCAGTTCGTCGTGCTGGGCGCGGGCGATAAAGGCTTTGAAGAGCGTCTGCACAATCTGGCGCATGTTTACCCGGATAAAATGGCGTTCGCCAAAGGTTACGATGAGCCTTTGGCGCATTTAATTGAGGCCGGGGCCGATGTATTTTTAATGCCGTCACGTTTTGAACCGTGCGGGCTTAACCAAATGTACAGCCAGCTCTACGGCACATTGCCTATCGTACGCTACACGGGCGGATTGGCCGATACCGTCGTCGATGCCCTGCCGAACACAATCGCCGACCGAACCGCCACCGGCTTTGTCTTTAATGACGCCAGCGCAAGCTCATTGCTGGAAGCCATTAAACGGGCGGTCTTGTTGTACAGCGATAAATCGGCCTGGAAAAAAGTGCAGGCGAATGGCATGAAAAAAGATTTTTCTTGGAAGCACAGTGCGGAGCAGTATCTGGATTTGTACCAAAGTTTATGGCATGTATTTCCTATTGTCGGCGGAGAGATAGCCTATACTGAGCATTAATAATTTGCATCGGAGGTAACACATGAACATGCTAAGTATTTTATTAATAGCGTTTTTTTTGTTACCTATAGGAACACAGGCCGAACCCGTTATGGAAGTCATCACTGTCCACAACCGCCCACCCGAAGAACTCCGGCCTTTGCTGTTGCCCTTGCTGGAAAGTACCGACCAAGTCGTCGCCAATGGCGATTCATTAATCGTCAAGACCGAAGCGGAACGCATGCCAATGATCGCCAACCTGATCCGCAAGCTGGATAACCCATTGAATAACCTGTTAATAACCGTCATCCAAAGCCGCGACATTACCGCCGAGCAACTTAACGCAGGCATTAACTTTGACATTAATGTGCCGATTAATCACCCAGGACAGCCCAGGGGTTATGCGCAGGGTTATTACAACCAAGCTCAGGGACGAAATAATATCCACAACAGCCAGACCATCAGAACGCTGGAAGGCGTTCCTGCCCATATCAAAGCGGGTAATGCTGTGCCGATTACCAATTATCAGGTGTACCCGGATGCCTACGGTTATCCCTACCAAAACCGTTCGACCCAATATATCGAAGCGACCACCGGTTTTGAAATAACACCCAGACTGGCCGGCCAGCAAGTCGAGCTGGAAGCTGCCCCGTGGTCGAACCGCTTTAATTATCAAGGAAATATCGAAACCCAAAGCGCCAACACCACTATCCGCGCCAACTTGGGCGAATGGGTCGAACTTGGCGGCGTTGCCGAAAGCGGGCAAAGCGACGGTACTTCTACGTTCGGCTACAACCGCGAAGCAGTACGAAATGACTTACGCATTTTGGTGAAGGTGGATAGGGTTAATTAACGATTGTAAGAATCGTGTTGCCGGTATTATTACCAAGTCGAATGTGGCATATTCCCACGTATGTGTTTTGATTCAAAAACAAATGCTGTCATTTCGACCAGCGGGAGAAATCTAAAACCCGCGAGATTCCTCAGTCGCCTTGCTTCCTTCGGAAGGACAACATTAGGGATTTATATATAAGTTATTGTTATAAATAACATGTTTCTTTATGTAGAGTTAGGTTATCGTTTACTCTCAACAACATTTTTTAACGACACCAAGCCTTGTTCGAATTGTCCGCCCACCATTTTTTCACAGTTCATGAACACGCTCATAATTTTGCCCATAAAACTATTGGCGCCGCTCATGGTCCAGGTTACTGTTGTTCGATCGCCGTTCTGCTTTAAGCTGAATTCAGCGGTATTGGTCGCCTGCATCGGTTTCAGAAATTCCAATTTGAACTGGATGTAATCATGCGGACGGCTTTCGGTGACCGTCATACTGCCGGTGCCGACTTTGTTATTGCCCGACCAGCTCGTTTTCGCACCAATGCCTTCGTTCGGCCCTTCGAATGAGTTTTTTGCGTTGAGATCCAGCTTGGCCCAGGGCGACCAGGCATCCCAGTTATGCAGGTTATTAATATGCTGAAAAATAACCTCAGCCGAGGCATTAATGCTGCCTGTGCGGCTTACGCTAAATTGATCCGGTTGTTTTGCTGCCAGCGCCAATACAATAACGACAGCCAGCACAAGTAAAAGCAGAAATACGATCATGGTAAATTCCTCCTATTAGAATATTAACGAGGCTTACGGTGTCACGGTGAAAAAAAACCGGACAACGTGATAATATCAGCTTCTGCATTAACTTTTGAGAAGCTTATGAGCAATGTATTCAGTTTTACCGGCACTGTCGGGCGGGATGCGGAACTGCGTTACACGCCGTCCGGCATGGCCGTATTGAGTGTATCCGTCGCCAACAATATCGGTTTCGGTGACAAACAGCAGACGTTATGGATTAGGGTGGCGTTATTCGGCAAACGCGCAGAAGGCAATTTGAAAGATTATCTGAAAAAAGGCCAGCAGGTATTCGTTTCCGGCGAACTCAGCCAGAACGAGTATAAAGTCAACGACGGCAGCATGAAAACCAGTCTGGAGCTGAATGCTAATATTATTGATTTAATCGGGAAAAGGAGCGATACCGGACAGGCTCAGCAAACGTATCAAGCATCGGCAACGACGCAAAGCCACGATAATTTTGCCGACTCGTATAACGACGACATTCCCTTTTAAGCGAGCATATTAACTCAGCCCGGCGCATTAACTAACCGGGCTGAACTTAATCTTTCGATTTAACGGCAATTTTTACTGTTAATCGGCGGAAATCCGTACATCCTTGTACGCGCTATTAACACATTAATAACAAGTATTATCTGATGACGTTATGGCCGCGCCCACTCATGCACTGGTTGTAAGCGTTCCGGAAACGGTCTTCAGCCGTAAAGCCTTGTTTGGCTGCGCCGCCGAAACCGCCCGCAGCTGCACCAATGGCCGCACCAGCCGCCGGATTACCGGTAAATGCACCGACCACGGCCCCACCCGCAGCACCGACTAAGCCGCCGACACCCGCACCGATTGCGGTTTCTTTAACCGTGCCGCCGCCAGCAGATTGTTCTGCCAATTGCTTGCACTCTGCCATATCTTGATTTAAGCGGTAGGCATTCGGGTCGTTATATGTATCGACAGTAGGCTGATAACCGCCGTAAGAATAACAACCGGCCAATGCTAAAGCGCTAAAAACTACTGCACTGATTTTGACTGCTTTCATCTATTAATACCTCTTAAAAGTTAAGTGAATGGTAACTTGTTAATTATAGTTTAACCAATATTTTATGAATAATTGCTGAATGTAATTATTAAGATAATCCATCAGCATTAGGACTCTCTTAAAACCCGTAACGGCGGCGTATTAATCACCCGGTTTACACCCCAGCAACCTGCTAAGCCCACGGCGCAAGCGGCAATTACCGGTAAGGTAAACCATAAGTAAGTTGTCAGCTGGTAGTCCATACCGAGTACTTTAACATGCAACACGAACAGTAAGGCTTCCGCAAATATCACAGCCAGCAAGCCGGAAACCAAACCCAGGGTAAAAAATTCGATAACATGCGTTAAATGCAGCAATGACCGGTTGGCGCCAAAGGTGCGCAACAGAGCGCTTTCATAAATCCGGTTATCCAGGGTGGCGTGAATAGCCGCAAACAGCACCGTAAAACCGGCCAATAATGCAAAATAAAGGAGATAATTAATCGCTTCGGTTAATTGCGCCACGATGGTTTTGAATTGCTTCAGGATTAAATCGACCTCCAAAATAGTCATCGCCGGATATTTTTTTATTAACTGATTTAGATAAAGCTTATTGTTTTCCGGCAAATAAAAACTGGTCAGATAAGTGCCGGGGAACGCTTCCAGTGTGCCGGGTGAGAAGATCATGTAAAAATTGGGTTTCATGGTTTCCCAGCGCAAAAACCGGATACTGCTTACGGTCGCCGTTAACGGTTGTCCGCCGATAACAAACTGCAAGCGGTCGCCGAGCTTTATTTTCAAGCTTTCCGTCAGTTTCTGTTCCACGGACACCAGTCCGGGCTTGTTATCAGTCCACCAAACGCCGTCTGCGATTAGATTGTCTTCAGGCAAGTTTTCGGTATAGGTAAGGCTTAATTCCCGGTGCGTAGCGCTTTCGCCTTGCGACTTTTTGCTGACTATTTTTTGCACCGCTTGGCCGTTAATTTCGGTCAATCGTCCCCGAATGATCGGAAAAAACAGGCTACCATTAATGTTATTGGCGGTGAAATCGGCTTTTATGGCCTCAATCTGGTCTGGAAAAATATTCAGGGCGAAATGGTTGGGCGCATTTTCCGGCAATTGCCTTTGCCAATTGTCGATCAAATCATGATGCACGGTAAAACTCAATGTCATCGCCACCAAGGTAATGGTAAAGGCCAGAATCTGGCTGATAGTAGCGCGCTTGTTGCGAATTAATCCTTGCAAGCCGAATCGCCAGTTAATGCTCATTAAATGTAATGCCCGTTGCGCTAGTTTAAGCAAGCCGTATACCAACAAGTCCAAAATGATTAATAACACAAAACCGCCTCCAAAAATGGTCAGCGTCATTTTAAGGTCTTGCGTATAACGCCAGATCAGCCCGGCCACAATGCTGATCGCCAAGCCATAAACCAGCCATGCGCTGGCCGGCATTGGCGTTAGGTCGCGGCGCAGCACCCGCGCCGGCGACACGCGTTTGAGTTGCAGAAGCGGCGGCAACGCAAAGCCGATTAATACCGTCATACCAGTCAGCAAGCCGAATACAATCGCCAGCCAGCCGGGATTGGCGATTGTTTGCGGGAGCAAATTCCGCAACAAATCGAATAACAAAGCTTGTACCAGCCAGCCTACACCACAGCCGATCAGGCTGGTTATTAATCCCAAGATGAGAAATTGGCTGAAAAATAAAGCAAGCACATCGTTCTGTTTACTGCCCAGGCAACGCATGATGGCGGTGGCGTCAAGGTGACGTTCCGCATAGCGCCGGGCCGCCATCGCAATGGCGACGCCGGAAATGATGATGACGACGATGCTGGACAAGCCCAAATAGCGCTCGGCGCGGTTTAAGGCAGAGCCGACTTCCGGACGGTCTTCATGAATATCCATGATGCGCTGGGTCGGATTGAGTTTCGGCTTGATCCAGGGCTTGAAGGCGCTGAGCTGCCCCTGCTCGCCCCGGAACTGGTAAAAATAATGCACATGGCTGCCCGGCTGGATGATTCCGGTTTGCGGAAGATCATCCTGATGTATCATTACGCGCGGCGACAGGCTATATAAATCGCCTTGCTTGTCCGGCTCGTAAGTTATTATTTTATTAATGATTAATGCTTTTTCGCCTACCGTCACGGTATCGCCCAGCTTTAATTTCAACGCCGACAATATCCGTTTTTCCACCCAGGCTTGACCGGGTTGCGGCCCGTGATATGCGTTTGTTTCAGAGGCATAATCGGAATCCGTGGTTTTTAAATAACCGCGCAAAGGGTATCGATCGCTCACCGCCTTAACGCCAGCCAGCAGCATCTCGTCATGCTCCATTAATACGCTGGAAAACTCTGCCGTTTGCGATTGATCCAAATTTAATTTATTTGCTTGTTTCAGCCAGTCGTCTTCTAAGGTGGCATGGCTGGTGATTACCATGTCCGCAGCCATAAATTCCGCTGCCTGATCGGTCACGGTGCGCTGCAACCGGCTGGAAAACAAGGTAATGGCAGTGGAGCACGAAACTGCAATCAGCAACGCCAGAAACAACAGCGTTAATTCGCCTGCGCGAATGTCACGCCACAAAAAGCGTAAGGCAAGACCCATCGGTTTCATACGATTTTCCCGGCGGACAGGCGGATCGTCCGCTGACAGCGTTGCGCCAACGCCGGATCGTGGGTTACCAGTATTAATGTGGTTTTGCTTTCCTGATTCAGCTCAAATAACAGATCGATAATTTTTGCCCCGGTACTGCCGTCAAGATTGCCGGTCGGCTCATCGGCAAACAACAGCGCAGGCTGGGTAACAAAGGCGCGTGCAAGCGCCACGCGTTGCTGCTCGCCGCCGGAAAGCTGCCGCGGCGTATGGTTAAGGCGTTCCGCCAGACCAACCCGCCTTAAAAACGCTTCTGCCGTTGTTCTGGCTTTGTTATCGCCCCTTAGCTCCAAGGGCAGCATGACATTTTCCAGCGCAGTCAATCCTTGCATTAACTGGAAAGACTGGAACACAAATCCCACCATGCGATTGCGCAATTCCGCCCTGCCGTCTTCATTCATGCCGGTCAACGAAAGGCCGTTTACCGTAATTACTCCTGAAGTCAGCGTATCCAATCCGGCCAGCAGGCTGATTAATGTAGACTTTCCTGAACCCGACTCGCCGGTAACCGCAACACTTTCTCCAGCATTAATGCGCAGATTAATGTTCTCCAAAATAACCAATTGGCCATTTGCAGTCGGCGCTGACTTCCCTAAATTTTCAGTTACAATGATAACGTTGGAATGTTCAGGTGACACCGTGTTTAAAGTATTGTTTGTATGCATTATTTCATTAATTTCCATGACTGCAATGGCTAAATCGATTGTAGTAGTGGGCGATAGTATAAGCGCAGCGTACGGAATTGACGTGAGACAAGGCTGGGTAACGTTGGTTCAGGACAAGCTGCAAAAGCAATATAAAGACTATACCGTTCACAACGAAAGCATTACCGGCGACACAAGCGCAGGCGGTTTAGCTAGAATTGACAGCATTTTAGACCGCCGCAAACCCGGCATTGTCATCCTCGAACTGGGGGCAAACGACGGCTTGAGGGGATTGTCTCCCGCCATTTTAAAAAATAACCTTACTGAAATCGTCAAACGCGCACAGCATTCCGGAGCCAAAGTGTTGCTATTAAGTATGCGTATTCCGCCCAATTACGGCAAACGGTATACCGAGATGTTTTACAATGTGTATCCCCAATTATCCAAAGAACTTAAAATTCCGTATGTTCCCTTTATACTTGAAGATGTCGCTTTGGCAAAAGAATTAATGCAGCAAGACGGTTTGCATCCCAATGCAAAAGCGCAGACTGTAATTGTCGATAAGATCTGGCCGTATTTAGTAAAATTAATAGAAAAACCGTAAGAAAGGAATTAACCATGCTGCAACTAACTCTGGAAAAAGCCAACAAAATCATTAATGCCGCCACACAAAAAGCCAGATCGTTAAACATGGCGCCGTTAACCGTCGTGGTATTGGATGAGGCTGGCCACCTTAAGGCCTTGCAACGCGAAGACGGCGCGACCGTTATCCGCCAGCAGATCGCCACCGCCAAAGCGTGGGGTGCAGTCACGATGGGCATCTCCTCGCGCAGTCTGGCCGCCGTGGCCGAACACCGGCCTGATTTTATGAACGCATTAATCGGGCTTGCGGACGGCAAGATCATGCCGGTGCCGGGCGGTGTTTTAATCCGTGACAATGCCAACAACATTTTGGGTTCTGTCGGCATCAGCGGCGATTCCTCCGAGCAGGACGAGCGCTGCGCTATTGCCGGGATTGAAGCGGCAGAGTTTGTGGCGGGGGTTTAATTTTAGCGCACACCAGCTTTGCTTGATATTGCTTATTACCTTTATTAACGCTTGGCAAGCGTTTAACGAATTCTTAACTACTTATTAATAAGCAATAAAAAAGGCCAGGTTGGTAACTCTGGCCTTTTTCGAAGCGGTAGGAAATAATCTTAACGTTTTGAGTATTGCGGACGTTTGCGAGCTTTGTGCAAGCCGATCTTTTTCCGCTCGACCACGCGGGGATCACGGGTCACGTAGCCTGCTTTCCGTAAAAGCGGACGCAAGGCTTCGTCGTATTCCATTAATGCGCGGGTTAATCCGTGACGGATTGCGCCAGCCTGACCTGATGGACCGCCGCCTTTGACGATGACATTAACATCGATTTTCGATTCCAGATCAACCGCTTGTAATGGTTGACGGCTTACCATCTGGTCGGTTTTACGACCAAAATAGTCTTCCAAAGACTTGGTGTTAACGATGATTTTCCCGGTACCTTTAGTTGCGTAAACTCGCGCGATTGCGCTTTTGCGACGACCGGTTCCGTAATATTGAGCGACTGCTGCCATGATTATTCCCTTAGATTTCTAAGACTTTGGGTTGTTGCGCCTGATGATCGTGCTTCGGACCGGCATAGACCTTCAGTTTTTTGAACATCGCGCGGCCTAAAGGATTGTTGGGCAACATGCCTTTAACGGCAGTATTAATGATGCGGTCAGGAAAGGTTTTTCTCAGTTTACCTAAACTGACGGTTTTCAGGTTGCCAATATAGCCGGTATGATGTTGATATAATTTGTCTTTTTCTTTAGCGCCGGTAACGCCGATTTTTTCGGCATTAATGACTATGATGTAATCGCCGGTATCGACATGGGGTGTGTATTCCGGCTTGTGTTTACCGCGCAGGCGTTTAGCAACTTCTGAAGCCAAACGGCCCAGGGTTTTACCTTCTGCGTCTATCACGTACCAATCGCGTCTGACTTCCGCAGGCTTTGCACTAAATGTTTTCATGGTTGTTCGGTGTTACATCATGAGGCTAAAAAAAGAAGCGGAATTTTACTAAACATTCAGATTTTTTACAACCTAATTTCCATTCGCGGTTGCGATTACCTTGTCAAATGACATCTTCCGTTACAACTTTATGTTTAGTGAGTGCAGTTTACGGTACAGATGTGTGCGTTCGATACCGACAGCAGACGATAATTTCGCCACACTGCCGCCTGCGCGTTCGTAGTGGTATTCCAAATAGGCTTTTTCGAACTGATCTCGAGCGTCTTTTAAGGGCAGGTTGTAAAAATTAGGCACTGTTGCGGAGGCTGTGGCGTCATTAATGACCGAGCCCAAGGCAGATTTTACCTCGTCCAGTTCGATTTCTTCGCCTACGCCCAGAATCATCAAGCGTTGCACCAGATTTTTCAATTCCCTTACGTTACCGCGCCAGCTGTGGTTGCGCAGGAAATTCTGCGCCGCCATGGAAAATTTTCTGAACGCCAGTTTGTCGTGGTTGACAAAATAATCGACATAAAAGTTGAGCAAGCCGGGTATGTCCTCGCTACGCTCTCTAAGCGGTTGTATTTCCAGAGATATTTCGTTTAGCAGATAGTAAAGGTCGTGCCGAAAACGGCCTTGGCGTATTTCCTCGGCCATATCGATGCGGGTGGATGCCAGTACGCGCACATCCACATGCACGGCTTCGCTGCCACCCACACGCAAAAAAGAACTGGAAGTCAGCGCGCTTAACAATCTGAGCTGGGTTTCCTGATCCATCCCGGCAATTTCGCTCAAGAATAAGCTACCTTTATTGGCGCGCTCCAGCAAGCCCGGATAGGTTTTGCCGTCTTTTTCCTTGCCGAAAAATTCTACTGCCGCATTTTCCGGCGCAATACTGCCCACGGCAACATCGATAAAAGGGCCGTCCCGGCGGGAACTGTTGCTATGCAGATAGCGGGCGTACAGTTCTTTACCGACACCGGCTTCGCCGACAAACAGAATGCGCGTGTCGTGCTGCGCTAAGCGTCTGATCTGCTCTTTAATGCGGGTAATTACTGCGCTTTTGCCTATCGGCTCGATATCGCTGACCAATTGCTGTTTTAATCCGGCATTTTCTTTTTGCAGACTGCTGGCTTCCAGTGCCCGCGCCACGATTAATAACAGCTTGGCCATGGACAGAGGTTTTTCCAGAAAATCGTAAGCGCCTAATTTGGTGGCTTCCACGGCGGATTCGACCGAACCGTGACCAGACATCATAACAACCGGGCAATGCAAGGCATCTTCCGTTACCCATTCCTTCAGTAAGGTAATGCCGTCCGTATCGGGCATCCAGATATCGAGTAAGATCAACTGAGGACTCGACGCGTGTTTTACCGCGCGCGCGTCGGCGGCGTTTTCTGCCGTAACCACCTGATAACCTTCATCTTCCAGGATTTCACTTACCAACCGGCGAATTTCCGGCTCATCATCGATTACCAGGATTTTAGGTGTCTGTTCTTTCATAGTGTTCTACGCTATTACCTTAAACTGCAGGAAGTTGAATGATAAAACCCGCTCCGATTTTGCGGCGGGTATCCACCCAGATCGAGCCGCCATGTTCTTCGATTATTTTTTTGACGATTGCCAACCCTAAGCCGGTGCCTTTTGTCTTGGTGGTGACGTAAGGCTCGAATATCTTTTCTATGTGCTCCTCATTAATACCGGGACCGTTGTCGTAAAAGGCGCATTCAATAAAATCCGTATAATTTTTTTGCACACGGTTCATTTTAATTTCGATGACGCCGTTATCCTCGATGGCTTCCAAGGCATTAATCAATAAATTATGCACGACTTGCCTGATACTGACCGGGTCGCCTTTAATCATTAATGAGCCGGTTTCAAACTCCGTTTTAAATTTTACTCCAGGTTTCACCGGATACAATGCTAACACTTCTTGCACTAAGGCCGCCAAATCTAAATCGTTGGCCTGTTTTTTCGCGGGCTTGGCGTATTGGGCGAAATCATCCACCATTTCCTTCATCGCTTCCACCTGCTTGACGATGGTGCGGGTTGATTTTTGCAATATTTCCGCATCGCTGGCTGATAATTTGTCCCCCAGTTTAACTTGCAACCGTTCCGCCGATAGTTGGATGGGGGTTAATGGATTTTTGATTTCATGCGCCAGTCGTCTGGCCACTTCGCCCCACGCGGCGCTTTTTTGCGCCTGCATTAAATCGGTGACGTCGTCGAATACCACAATCGCGCCGACCCGATCGCCCTCCTGCGAAAACAACGGCGTCCCCCGACAAAGCAATTCCCGACGCCCGTTCGGCCCTAAAAAAGCAATCCGTTGCTGCCAGATATCGTCAGCATTCATTAATAGACGATGGATGGTTTTCAGTGGTTCCGCCAATTCTTTATTATTTCCCGCCAGTTCCAGCAGGGTTTGGCCGACAAAACGGCTGACGTGAATGTGAAATATCCGGTAAGCGGCCTGATTGGTGGTGCGAATGGTGTTATTGGCGTCGAAGCTGATGACGCCCGCGGTTAAATTGCCCAGGATTGTTTCCAGATAAGCCCGCTGGTTTTCAACTTCCACACCTGCCTGACGGATTTCGTTCTGCGCCTGACCGATACGCCGGGTCATGTCGTTAAACGATTCCACCAAAAAACCCAGATCGTCATGTGCAAGCACCGGCAATTGCTGGTCGTACAGGCCGGAGGCAACGGCTTTGGTGCCTTTCACCAGTGCTTTTACCGGCGCAACAATATGACGGATACTGATAAACGCAACCCAGATGGCGGCCAACAAGCTCATTAATAACACTAAGGAAAGGGCTAAGGAAAAGCTCATTTTCAGCGAATTACGCAGGTAATTCATTTCCTGATAGCGGATAAAGGCGAACTCGACCGAATCGGCCAGATCGGCCACCCGCACCGGCACCGGGTACAAGGTCTGTAGATACAAAGGATCCTGGCCCTTAATCTCTGTAATCGCCCGGATCATTAATTCCTTTTCGCTGATCGGCGCCAAGGCGACGTAATCGCCGCTCCGGCGCAGTTGCAACCAAACATTTTCGTCCGGCAAGCTGGGCAGAATATCGCCCGGAGTGCTGCTGCTGGAAGCGATAATACGGCCTGTTTTGGAAAACAAAGTCACTTCCGACGCGCCGGACATGATTAATAGATTGTCCATTTCCAGTCCGGCCATAACTTCTGAAGACGTATCGATGTTCTCGGCTAATTGTTGAGTTTGCCTAAGATGCCAGCGCATTCGCTGATCCAGCGCCGATTGGCTGAGTTCCAGTGAATCTTCCATGGCCCGGTCGATTTCAACATTAAACCAACTGTCGATGCCTTGATGCAGAAACTGCATGGAAAAATAAAACACGATAGCCGCCGGCGCCAGCGATAATAAAACGAAGAGAGCCACCATGCGTGTGGTCAGCCTGGAACCGGCGGCGCGTTTTTTTAGCTGACGGGCTAAGGAGTAGATATTAGCGCCGACCAGGATCATCAGCACAACCAATCCTAAGCCGTTGATTACCAATAGCCATTTGGACATGGCGTTCAGTTCTGACGACTCTTGCGCTGCTGTACTCATTAATTGCAGCGAAAGCAGTATCAAACCGAATAAGGCTGCGGCTAGCAGTCCGGTAGGCAGTTTTATTTTTTTAACGGCCATGTATACCAATCGCTGGAGAGATACCATTGCGGGTTCATGTAAGCAACCGGCCGTAACGGCAACGGCAGGGCATCCCGCTCAAATGTGATCTGCATGGAAGCAATATATTGATTACCATCGGCTATTTTGTCTTTTTCGATTAATGGGTAATCCCTGAGCGTCGACAGTTTGTCCAATGCGCCTTCCAATGTCGAAAAATTTTCGTCCGTGCCGTTGCTGATATTGCTGACCCGGTACAACTTTAATAAGGCGTGGTATTGAACGCCGTATCGGACGCTTTTATCCAGCACCGTCTTGTTCCAGAGATAATCGCGCTGCTCCTGAACCTTAAACTGGTAAGTCCAGAACAGGGAAACGCCATTATTTAACGCTTCCACGGTTTTCTCGCTTAGCTGGTAATCAATATCGGCGGACATGACATAGTCATTGTCCTGCGTTGCGCTTTCGACATGGGTAATCGCAACACCGCTATCCTCCGCGTACAGCAAAACCGGCGCGGCCATTAATAAAACGGCGCTGAGTATTAATAGCCGATTAATGTTTAATAAGACGCGCATAATAAAAACCGTCCATTGCCGAATATCCGGTCAAAATCTGTCTGCCGTATTGCCGGGCATAGCCCCAATCCGCATTAATCGGCAGTTCTGCGGCATTATTCTGTTGCGACAGAAATGCGTTGATTTGTTCCTCATTTTCTTGTTTCAGCACCGAACAGGTTGAATAAAGTAACATTCCTCCCGGCTTCAATAAAGGCCAGACCGCCGTTAACAGGCTGAATTGCAACGCGGCCATGGCATTAATATCATCAGGGCGGCGCAATAGTTTGATGTCAGGATGCCGCCTGATAACGCCGGTGGCAGAACAGGGCGCATCCAGCAGAATCCGGTCGAACGGCTGGCCGTCCCACCAGCTTCCGGTTTGCGCCGCATCCGCTGTCATCAGCGTGGCGTTAAGCCCTAGTCGATGCAGATTATCCTGCACCCTGCGCATCCGTTTGTCGTCAATATCGACCGCAACCAGTTCCTGTAAGGCCGGTTGCAGTTCCAGTATATGCGCCGTTTTGCCGCCCGGCGCTGCGCACACATCCAGCGCCCGGTGTTCCGGTTCAACCTTTAATAAATCTGCCGCCAATTGGGCGGCGGCATCCTGCACCGATACCCAGCCTTCGGAAAAATGAGGCAAGTCATTAATTATTAATGGTTTTTCTAAAACAATACCGGTTGCATTGCAAGTTACAATCTGACCATTAATGCCTTGATCAGCCAGTAAAGCGATATAGTTTTCCCTGCTGGTAAGGCGAAGATTTACCCGTAATGTCATCGGCGGTGGCTGGTTGTTTGCCGTTAATACGGCTTCAAACTGCTCCGGCCAATTGCTCGCTAAACGCTGGATTAACCAATCGGGATGACTGTAACGCGCCGACGGTGTTTGCTCTGCTTTGCTGTCGAGATCATTCTGTTGCCGCAGATAATTGCGCAGTAAAGCATTAATTAATGCCTTGGCCCACGCCTGCTTGTGCGCCGCCTGTACGGTTTCGGCAACCGCAGCATGCGTCTTCACCCGCATAAAGCTAATCTGGTACAAGCCAATCAATAATAATGCTTTGATTTCCGGCGTTTTAACCGGCTTGTCCAGCAGTTGATTAATGATGAATTCCAGCCTGTGATAGTACCGGCAGACACCGTAGCATAACGCTTGGATAAAGGCTTTATCCTGCGGCGAGGTTACGGTTAACAGGGCGTTTTCCAGCGCCGGAGTTAATGACTGTCCGTGATGTAGAATTTGTGTGATGACGCGGGCGGCAACCCATCGTGTGTTCAAAATACTATCGACCCAGCTTTACCTGATTAAAGCAGTGAGATTGCAGGAAAGCGGTGGCGGGTATGCGTTTACCGCCCGGCAATTGCACTTCCAACAGGCGCAGAACGCCGTTTCCGGTCACTACCTCCAGGGTTTTACCGGTGCGCACAACCGTACCCGGCGCGTCATTAATAACACCGGCGACAGCTTCCGCCCGCCAGATGCGCAATACCTCACCATTCATTAACGTTTGCGCAACCGGCCAGGGATTGAGTCCCTGGACATTGCGGGCAATCTGTTTAGCCGGTAACGTCCAGTCGATCTCAGCCTCGCTTTTGCTGAGTTTTTCGGCGTAAGTCACCAGATTTTCATCCTGTTTTTCCGCATTAACCGAACCTTCTTCCAGTTGCGGCAACACTTTTTGCAAGCCGATTGCACCTAACTGCGCCAGTTTATCGTGCACATCGCCTGCGCTATCCTGCTCATTAATGGCGCATTCTTCTTTATGCAACATATCGCCTGCATCCAGTTGCAGGCAAATCCACATGATGGTGACGCCGGTACGGCTGTCCCCCGCCATAATGGCGCGCTGGATGGGCGCCGCGCCACGCCAGCGCGGCAACAGCGATGCATGCACATTAATGCAGCCCAGTCGGGGAATATCCAGCACCGCCTGCGGCAAGATCATGCCGTACGCCACGACGACCATCAAATCCGGTTTTAACTCAGCCAGCGCTTGTATTTCTTCGGATGATTTCAAAGTTAACGGCTGCCGAACGGGAATCCCGGCGGCAAGCGCCAATTCCTTGACCGGACCGGGCTGGACTTTCCGCCCCCGTCCGGACGGCCGGTCCGGTTGCGTGTAAACCGCGCAGATTTCATGGTTCGATTCCAGCAAAGCGCGTAAGCTGGGCACGGCAAATTCGGGGGTTCCCGCAAAAATAATCCGCATTTGCTTAGTTTTGTTCCAGTTTGTGAATTTTTTCCAGCTTTTTCTTAATGCGCTCCCGCTTCAGGGACGAGATATAATCGACAAACAATTTGCCTTCCAGATGATCCATTTCGTGCTGAATGCACACGGCCAGCAAATCGTCCGCTTCCAGTTCGAACGGTTTGCCGTCTTTATTTAACGCCTTAACCTTGATTCGTTCAGCGCGTTTAACTTTTTCAAAAAAACCGGGCACGGACAAGCAACCTTCTTCGGATTCTTCCACGCCGTCTTTATTAATGATTTCGGGATTAATCAGGCACAAAGGCTGGTCTTTTTGTTCGCTGACGTCGATCACCACCACACGTTGATGCACATTGACCTGGGTTGCAGCCAAACCGACGCCTTTGGCTTCGTACATGGTTTCCAGCATATCATCCACCAATTTTTTAATTTTGCCGTCGACTACAGGCACGGGCGCGGCTTTTTTACGCAAACGATCGTCAGGAAATTCAAGAATAGTTAGAATGCTCAACAAACTCTCCACTATAATTAAGCAATTACTGGAATTCTATATGAAATCATCTAAACTTTGAATTCGTTATGAACAAAAATCACCACAGGAACCGTCTATGGTCGTTCGAGTATTTTCGGGGTTAATCATATCTTTATGCATCGCCGCAACCTTCGCTGTCCGCGCGGCGGATGAACTATCTATCAACCCCAACCATCCCAACCAGTATACCGTCGTTAGAGGCGATACGTTATGGGACATTTCGGCAAAATTCTTGAACCATCCCACCCAATGGCCGGAATTATGGCGGCACAACACGCAAATTAAAAATCCGCACCTGATCTATCCCGGCGATACGCTTTATTTTTTCCGTTGTCGACGGCAGGCCGCGGTTAAGCTTCAGTCCCAATCCTGAAGCTGCCTATCTGGGCGATACCGGCGGCATGGGAAGCGATACCTGCACCATTAATGAGGAAGACATCCATCAGGGCCGCACCGCTTTCGCCATGGCGCAAGGCGGCAAGCTGTCGCCCTGTATCCGCGAAACCACCATGAAGGAGGCGATCCGCTTAATTCCTAGCGAGCATATAGCCAAATTTTTAACCTCGCCGCGCGTAGTTAGCGCCACCGACTTGGCAAGATCACCTTATGTACTTGATTTTGCAGGAGAACACTTAACCGCCGCTACCGGCAATAGGCTGTATGTTAGAACCATTATCCAATCGCCGACGCAAACGTTTACTGTTTACCGTCCGGGCGAAACCTTCAGAAGCCCGGAAACCGGCGAAGTCTTAGGCTATGAAGCCCGCTATGTCGCCGATTCCACCCTGGAAAGAGAAGGCGATCCGGCTACGGTTGTCATTGACAAGTCGGTCTACGAAGTATTAATCGGCGACCGCTTAATGCCCAAAGGCGAAGAGCAGTTCAATTTGAATTATTTCCCCCGGCCGCCGGAAGAAAGCATTCGCGGCAGCATTATTTACGTACTGGACGGCGTTAATCAAATCGGTAAATACAATGTCGTAGTCATCGATAAAGGCACACTGGACGGCTTGCAGCACGGCCATGAGCTGGATATTTACAAGCGCGGCAGAATTGCCAGGGACAACTACAGCGTCGTCAGAAACGACCAGGTGCAATTGCCAGACGAGCTCGTCGGCACATTAATGGTGTTCCGTCCGTTCGAACGCGTCAGTTACGCCCTGGTAATGAAGGCGAACCAAGCCATCCGCGTACTGGATAGAGTCAGGACGCCCTGAACCTCAGCGACTCTACCATTAATGACCTCAAATTCTGGCTTGCGCTCCTGCGCATTCCGGGGTTCGGTAATGAAACATTCCGCAAACTGCTGGCAATCCATAGCCCGGATCAATTATTCGCCGAATCCAGTGCCGCTTTAAGCGCTCTAGGGCTTAACGCCGATATCATCCACGCCATTCAAAACCCGGAATGGACAGCGGTTGACACCGATTTGGCTTGGTTATCGCAAGCCAACAATACATTAATCACTTTGGCGGACAGTAGTTATCCCACCTTGCTCAAAGAAATTGACGATCCGCCGCCGCTTCTGTTTATTCGCGGCAATCCGGCGTTATTATCCCTGCCGCAGATCGCCATCGTCGGCAGCCGTAATCCTTCGAAGCAGGGTATTGAGACCGCCGCCGCCTTCGCCTATACCCTAAGCCTGCACGGCTTTGTGATTACCAGCGGCTTGGCGCTGGGTATCGACGCGGCCAGCCATCAAGGCGCGCTCAACGCCAACGGCTATACGATTGCCGTTGCCGGCACCGGTCTGGATCGGGTTTACCCCGCCCGCCATCTCGATTTAGCATCGCAGATTGTAAATACCGGCGCCATGGTATCGGAATTTCCGCCCGGTACACTAGCCAAAGCCAACCACTTTCCGCGCCGTAACCGCATCATCAGCGGCTTGAGCCAGGGCTTGCTGGTCGTTGAAGCCGCCAAGGAAAGCGGCTCATTAATCACGGCGCGTTTGGCGCTGGAACAAAACCGGGAAGTTTTTGCCATCCCCGGCTCCATCCATAACCCGCTGGCGCGCGGTTGCAATGCGCTGATCCGGGAAGGCGCAAAACTGGTGGAAACCACTCAGGATATCCTTGAAGAATTTAATCAATATAATCAAGAAGATATTAATAAACCTGACATTTCGCTGCAAACAACGCTTGACCTGGAGCAACAAACACTATTGAATCGCGTCATGTTCAGCCCAACATCGATTGATACCTTGGTCAAAGAAACCGGCTTATCTGTTGAAAAAATCTCATCCATGCTATTAATATTGGAGTTGGCAGGCTATGTTGAAGCCAATGTCGGCGGCTGTTACACCCGATTAAAATGAAACAGAAACTATGAAAGAAACGATTTTTGACGTACTGATGTACCTGTTTGAACACTATATGGAAGAAGAGCTGGAAATTTTTTCCGATAGCGACAGCATCAAAACCGAACTGCTGGAAGCCGGTTTTCCGCAACTGGAAATTAATAAAGCCTTCGATTGGCTGGAATCTCTCAGCGCCCAACGCGCGATCACCACAACCGTGCCGACCTCATTTCGCATTTTCAGCAACGAAGAAAAAACCAAACTCGATCTGAAATGTCAGGATCTGCTGTTGTTTTTGGAGCGCACCGGCATTCTGAACCCCAAAAACCGGGAAATCGTTATCGACCGCGCCTTGGCTCTGGAAAACGAAGAAATTTCCATCGAAAAACTGAAATGGATTATTCTGCTGATTTTATTAAGCCAGCCGGACGAAGAAATTGCCTTTTCCCGAATGGAAGATATGATTTACGACTTGGCGCCGACTTATCTGAATTAAACTCCGGTGTATTAATTACCTACTGCAATATAGCGTTCTGATTGCCTTCAATGAGCAAAAACCTCGTCATTGTCGAATCCCCGGCCAAAGCCAAAACCATTGAAAAATACCTGGGCAAGGACTTTCATGTGCTGGCTTCGTACGGTCATGTCCGTGATTTGGTGCCGAAAGAAGGCGCGGTAGACCCCGACAATAATTTCGCCATGAAATACGAGGTGATCGACCGCAACCAGCGCCACGTGCAAACGATCAGCAATGCCTTAAAAAAAGCCGAAGCGCTCTATCTGGCAACCGACCCGGACCGCGAAGGCGAAGCCATCAGCTGGCATTTGTACGAATTATTGAAAGAAAAAAAATTGCTGAAAGACAAACCGGTGCATCGCGTGGTGTTCCACGAAATCACCAAAAAAGCAGTCAGCGAAGCCATCGCGCATCCTAACCAACTGTCCTTTAACTTAATTAATGCCCAGCAGGCGCGCCGGGCGTTGGATTATCTGGTCGGTTTTAAGCTGTCGCCCTTATTATGGAAAAAAATCCGCCGCGGCCTGTCTGCCGGCCGGGTGCAAAGCCCGGCGTTACGGATGATTGTCGAGCGCGAACTGGAAATCGAAGCGTTCAAAACCCGGGAATACTGGACAATCGACGCCGCATTAATCGAACAGAACCAGGTATTCAAAGCCAAACTGACGCATTTTAACGGCGACAAGCAGAACCAGTTCAGTTTTACCGATGGCGCCACGGCGGAACAAACCAAGCAAACCTTACTGACGGCAGCCGACGGCGCATTAATCGTCAGTAATGTCGAGAAAAAGCAACAGAACCGTAACCCAGCGCCGCCATTTACTACGTCTACCCTGCAGCAGGAAGCCTCGCGTAAGCTCGGCTTTACCACCAAACGCACCATGATGGTTGCCCAGCAGCTTTACGAAGGCATCGATATCGGCGGCGAAACCGCCGGATTAATCACTTACATGCGGACCGATTCGGTCAATCTCGCGGTGGAAGCCGTACAGGAAATCCGGTCGTTAATTACCGAAATGTTCGGCTCCGACAATGTCCCGTCTAGTCCCGGGGTGTTCAAAACCAAATCCAAGAATGCGCAGGAAGCTCACGAAGCCATCAGGCCGACGTATCCCAGGAAAACGCCAGACCAGTTGAAAGCGTATCTCAACGCCGAACAACTCAAGCTGTACGAATTAATCTGGAAGCGCACCATTGCCTGCCAAATGAGCCATGCCGTTCTCAATCTGGTCGCCGTCGATTTATGCTGCGGCGACGGCAAGCATATGTTCCGGGCCAACGGATCCAGCATCGCCAAACCCGGATTTATGGCGGTGTATCTGGAAGGCAAGGACGACAGCAAAGACAGCGACGATAAAGAAAGTTTTCTGCCGATGCTGGAAGTTGGCCGCCCGGTCAAATTAAACGACATCATTACTGCCCAGCATTTTACCGAGCCGCCGCCGCGCTACGGCGAAGCCAGCCTGGTCAAGGCGCTGGAAGAACATGGCATCGGCCGACCTTCAACCTACGCAACGATTATTTCAACGCTACAAAACCGCGAATACGTCACGCTGGAAAGCAAACGTTTCCGCCCGACCGACGTGGGACGAATCGTTAATAAATTCCTGACCGAGCATTTCACGAAGTACGTCGATTACGATTTTACCGCCAACTTGGAAGACGAACTGGACGCCGTCTCCCGAGGAGAAGAAGACTGGATTCCATTAATGGGCAAGTTTTGGCAGCCCTTTAATACCTTGATTCATGAAAAAGAAGAGCAAGTCCAACGCAAGGATGTCACGCAAGAAGCGCTGGATGAAAAGTGCCCGCAATGCGGCAGTCCGCTGTCCATCCGCTTAGGACGTAACGGGCGCTTTGTCGGCTGCACCAATTATCCGGAGTGTTCCTATACCCGCAACCTGAATGAAGAAGCCGCTAAAACGAATGAACCGGAAATCGTGGAAGTCCGGGTTTGCCCCAGTTGTGCCTCGCCATTGGTGATCAAGGCCGGAAAATACGGCAAATTTATCGGCTGTAGCGGCTATCCTAAATGCAAGCACATCGAGCCGCTGGAAAAACCGATGGATACCGGCGTACATTGTCCGGAATGTCACTCCGGGACGATATTAAAACGCAAGTCGCGAAATAATAAAGTTTTTTACTCCTGCTCCAGTTATCCTAAATGCAGTTACGCCTTGTGGAACGCACCCATTAATGAAAGCTGTCCAAGCTGTAATTGGCCGATTTTAACGCTTAAAGAAACCAAAAATCGCGGCGTGGAAAAAGTCTGTCCGCAAAAGGACTGCAAATACGCTACTCCCTACGAAGGCGACCCGGCCGATGCGCAAGGCCCGAAAGAAACTGCAGCTCAATAAGCACATTAATTAATTCTAAGGACAAAACCCGCTTGTATCTTTAGGTTGTACCATACTTAATACGCTTCAATCCAACCCGCCAACCCCAGTTTTATAGATACGCAATGTGTACCTGCAAAACCTTTTAACCCTCCACCTATAAAAAACGCGATCCAGTTCACATTAAAGCTATCGGTATTGCCGTGCAAGTCACAGATTTTTCCAAAGAAAAACGTAAACTGTAAGCGTAAAAATTTTTAAGGTCCGAAGCATCGGCAATGAAAATTAATTTTTTTAGAGAATCACAAAATACGATGAAAAAACAAAGTAGCGATCAGCGAAAATATATTGCCAGTCTGGTTTTGTTTTTCACATTAATCGGGATGGGTGGCGATTTATCGGCGGCGACCAAGCGCTTATACTTTAGTCTGGCTAACAACTTCGATAGCCAATATGTCGGTAACTCTCAATGTAATCCGAATACTCAGCCTGGCGTCCGGGTTTTATACGAACTCATTAATACCGTTAAGAGTAAAGTAGTCAATGCTAAACAGCTAAAAACTGTCAAACGGCTTTGAAAAGTTTCCACTAAAGAGCGCCGAATAGTTTCCAGCCAAACTGTAAGGTTATAGGTTTTCTACCGCCTTTTTGCGTTGCTTAAATCGATAGGAATCGTTGCCGGTTTCC
>VGVA01000014.1 GCA_016874115.1 Gammaproteobacteria bacterium | reverse complement strand
ATGGTCGCAAAGTCCACGTGCTTTTCCATTACTTGCAGAATGTCGCCCAACATATCGAGTTTGGCTTCACGTTCTTCGGCGGCAAATAGGCTTTCTTTGATCATGGTGGTGTGCATCAATCTAGCGGCTATGTAGATATGCTATTTTAACATGGGTGGGTTTTTCGATGCGCCCTGGTGTTTTCTCGATTAGATAGCGATCTATCAGATCGGCAAGGGTAGTAGAATGTGTTTCACTGCGATCAATGAACAATCCTTGATCTAGCTGTGATTCAACAGACCTTGCCCATTGTTCAGCTAAATTTTTTGAATGAAAAGTTTTAGATAGTGGTTTTTCACTCTTGCGCCTAACTTGTACTTGCCAAGAACCACTAGGAAGTTTACGAATTGTTGCCATGTTTTCCGCTTCACTGTGAACGATTTGTGAACGAAAAGCATTTATAAGCTTTAATAACCTATATATTTATATATAACTTATTGATTTATATGGTGCCGGCAATAGGAATCGAACCTACGACCTTCGCACTACTCGACAGGATTACCCATCATTGCGACATCCTGGAAACCGGCAACGATTCCTATCGATTTAAGCAACGCAAAAAGGCGGTAGAAAACCTATAACCTTACAGTTTGGCTGGAAACTATTCGGCGCTCTTTAGTGGAAACTTTTCAAAGCCGTTTGACACATAGGGCTTCCAGTAGTCGGTCATGACGTCGGTTATGTCGTTGTTTTTGATTGAATCCCAAAGCTTTCGTCCCGTATTGGTGTCGCGGGAACCCACTTCGCAGCCGAGGAACCGCCGCCCATTTCGATCAACAGCCATCCATTTATCCTCATACGCCACGATTAAGGAAGATGCGGACAGCCAATTGTCGGCGCAAATCAGTTATCAGGATAAAAACGGTCTTAACCATGATTACCGTAAGCATATGGTGTTCTATCAGGATGGCTTGAGTCTCCATCAAAACGGCAAAATTATCCCAGACTGTTTTATCTGCGATGATACCTATGATTTTGGAGAAAAAGCGGTCAATTACTACAGCCCGGCTTTCTGGCAGCGGCTCGGCCTAACCGTAAACGGTGCGCCCGGCGAGACAGGCTTCGATTTGAATGCTATTGCATTTCTATGAGCCGGAATTTAAAGCGCTCCCGTTTCCGGATTTCAAGGCCAAAGCCGGTGAAGAGATGCGTTTTGTGGTCGTACACCCTGGCGGACGGGTGCGGCAGCGCAGCTTTCAGCTTTACGGACACACGTTTGATTTATCCGCAGTTGGAGCTTACGGCAAGCAAACGCAAAAAGAAGGCAAACTCACATATGGTTCCCCTTGGTCTGAGTTAATGGCGCCTGGCAAGGCGCAGATCCTGATTGTGGATTCTGCAAAACCCGGCGTCTGGCTATTCCGCGATGCCCCAAGCACCATATTTGCCAATGGTTCATGGGGACGTTTGGTGGTTGAATAAAGAGCAGATGTATTATTAATGCCGATGTGCTGTGGCTTAATTCCAGCCGCAGCATATCGCACTGTTTAAATACAAAATATTTGACGATACCCGTTTTGCTGCAAATTAACGGATTAATGACCTTGCCGCATAAGCCGCGCAATAGCCCTTGCCTACATCAATCTTCTGGATTTGCCAGGTGTCAGGCTGCCCGTAACCGCTGGGCAATCGTAAAAATCGGTTATGATCCTCTGGATTAATGACGCACTGATTCAAACCTAGCGCAATGCCTCTACCGACAGCTTTCACAAAGGCTTCCTTGCGTGTCCAAAAACGGTAGAAGGCGTCTGCTTTTTCCTGTTCTGGTAAAAGCCGCCAATAATTTTGCTCTTCTTCGGCAAAGCATTTTTCAACCAGTGCCGGTAAAGTGGTTCTCGGTTTACAGGCTTCGATATCTACTCCTAGCTCCTGATTAATACCGGTGACGATGACATGTTTTTTGGCGGTGTGAGACAGGTTGAATGCCAGCTCAGGGTAATCGGCTAGGTACGGCTTGCCATATTCGCCTTTTAATATTCGCAACTGTTCCGGTATGCTATTAATGGTTGTTGCCAATAGCATTCTCAGCCGGGCATGAATTTCCACATAGCGTAACCGCGTTGCCGGGTTGCCGATTAATGCAGCGTGTTGCTGTTCGTACGGCTCCAGGACACGCCAGAAATCCTCATATTCACGTTCGTTGCCGTGAACTTCGCCCTGGTAAATATGAATGCCGTGACAATCCATTAATACCCGATTTTAGCGCTGCCTTCACCGCGTGGATCGCTTGCGGCCGTCAGTTGGCGGCTGGTTTTGTTTAGTTGAACGGCCTGCATATCGCCGTAAGCGCGGCGCGAAGGTTTTAATGTATGGCCTATGGCATTAAGTTGATTAATTTCCTCGGCAGTTAGCGCGCCGGTTTCATACTCCACAACATCCGGCAGGTATTGATGGTGGTAGCGCGGAATTTTGACCCAGGAATCCGGGCTATTACCTTGCGCGAAATCCAGTACGCCCAAGAGCACCATTGAGATAATCCTGCTGCCGCCGGGTGTGCCCAAAACGCCGATACGGTCAGCGGTTTCTACGAATGTCGGCGTCATACTGGACAACATCCGCTTGCCCGGCGCGATGGCATTGGCGCTGCCGCCGGTTAAACCGTAGCCGTTAATGGCATCGGGAGAGCTGACAAAATCGTCCATTTCATCATTCAGCAGTACGCCCGTGCCTTCCGCCACCATGCCCGCACCGAACGGCATATTAATGCTGAGCGTTGCCGCCACCCGGTTGCCTTCTTCATCAATGATGGAAAAATGCGTGGTTTGCCTGCCTTGCTTAAGTTCCGGCGCATTGCCAAATAATGAGCTGCTGGGCATGGCCTTGTGCGGACTAATGCTGCTCCGCAAAAAATCCGCATGCGCTTTGCTGAGCAGATACGAAACCGGGACATGAATAAAGTTAGGATCGCCTAAATATAGGGCGCGATCATGATAGGCGCGGCGCAGGGCTTCCACGATAAGGTGTTTACGATTTACTTCAGCCACTTTGTCCAGATCGAAACCGGTGAGAACATTCAGCGCTTCCAGCAAGACCACGCCGCCTGATGAAGACGGCGGCGCGCTGGTAATAGTAATGCCGTGATAATTGCCTTTAACCGGTGTACGTTCGATTACTCTATAGTTAATAAGGTCTTGCAATTGCCAAATGCCACCCGCTTTGCGCACCGTATTAATCAGTTTATCGGCAACGTCGCCTTCATAAAAACCTTGCCTGCCGGATTCCGCCAGTTGTGTCAGTGTACCGGCCAGATCGGGTTGCCGTAAAATGGCAAACGGTTTGGGTGTTTTATTCCGGTCTAAGAAAATATTGGCCGTATGCTGATGTTTGGTTAACAATTCCAGCCGATGACTAAGTATTCGCCGATGCCGTTCGGAAATGGCGAATCCGAAGCGGGCAAGACGGATGGCGGGTTTCAGACTTTCCGTCAGCGGTAGTTTACCGTATTGCTCAGACAGATGCGCCAGTCCGGCAGGGAAACCGGGAATGGCGGCAGCCAATGCACCATCCAGCGATAAGCGCGGAATTACTTTCCCGCTGTTATCCAAAAACATCTTTTTATGTGCGGCAAGGGGAGCTTTTTCCCGGCCGTCGATTACGATTTCCCGGTGGTCTTTGGCGCGGTGCAGCAGCCAGTAACCCCCACCGCCCAGCCCGGAACCTGCCGGTTCTACTACTGCCAATGCCGCGCTGACCGCCACCGCGGCATCGAATGCGTTGCCACCTTTATTAATGACTTCAAAACCGGCTTCAGTTGCCAAAGGATGTGCGGAAGCAATAGCAACTCTTGGCTTATCTGCATAAACTTCAGCAGTAGCAAGGAAGCTTGCCAGTGTGATAGTGAAAAAAAAACGAACTGATATGTTGCCCATCAACATAAGGTATTCGTATAACCTGCTTATGTAAATCTTTTAGTGAAATGGGCTAACCTAAAACGAGACTTTTTTGACATGACAAGGTATGTAATTGGGTTGTTAGTATGCAAGATATGAGCGTTACCTTTGGTTAAGTTTGATTATGGATTCGACACCCTTATCAAACTCGGTAACGCTCGCTTTTTCAAGAGCTGTGTCAGATTAGATCGGAACTAGTGCAATTAAACCTTGTGGTAAATATCCGCACCTTCTTCCAAAAATTGCTTGGATTTTTCCTGCATGCCCGTTTCCAGCGCTTGCTGTTCGTCCTGTATGCCTTTGGCTTCGGCGTAATCGCGCACGTCCTGACTGATTTTCATCGAGCAGAAATGCGGCCCGCACATCGAACAGAAATGCGCGATTTTGGCGGATTCTTTCGGTAAGGTTTCGTCATGGAATTCGCGGGCTTTTTCCGGGTCGAGGCCGATATGGAATTGATCCTCCCAGCGGAATTCGAAACGCGCTTTCGACATGGCATTATCGCGCGCCTGCGCGCCCGGATGGCCTTTCGCCAGATCGGCGGCGTGCGCGGCGATTTTATAAGTCACGATGCCTTCCCGCACATCTTGCTTATTTGGAAGCCCAAGGTGTTCTTTTTGGGTGACGTAACATAGCATCGCACAACCGTACCAGCCGATGTTGGCGGCGCCGATTGCGGAAGTGATGTGGTCGTAGCCCGGCGCGATATCGGTGGTTAATGGACCAAGCGTGTAGAACGGCGCTTCGCCACATTCTTCCAGTTGCTTTTCCATATTAACCTTAATCATGTGCAAAGGCACATGGCCGGGGCCTTCGATCATGGTTTGCACGTCGTGTTTCCAGGCGATTTTGGTCAATTCGCCTAAGGTTTCCAGCTCGCCGAATTGGGCGGCGTCATTCGCGTCGTAGATCGAGCCGGGACGCAAGCCGTCGCCAAGCGAGAACGATACGTCGTACGCTTTCATGATCTCGCAGATTTCTTCAAAGTGCGTGTACAGGAAGCTTTCTTTATGATGTGCTAAGCACCATTTCGCCATGATCGAGCCGCCGCGCGAGACGATGCCGGTCATACGCTTGGCAGTCAGCGGCACATGATGCAAGCGGACACCGGCGTGGATGGTGAAGTAATCCACCCCTTGTTCGGCTTGTTCGATTAAGGTGTCGCGGTAAATTTCCCAAGTCAACTCTTCCGCTTTGCCGCCGACTTTTTCCAACGCCTGGTAAATCGGCACGGTGCCAATCGGCACCGGCGAATTACGCAAAATCCATTCGCGGGTTTCGTGTATATTCTTGCCGGTCGATAAATCCATCACAGTGTCGCCGCCCCAGCGGATGGCCCACAGCATTTTTTCGACTTCTTCTTCAATGGATGATGTTACGGCGGAATTGCCCAAATTAGCGTTCACTTTCACCAGGAAATTGCGCCCGATAATCATCGGTTCCAGTTCGGTATGATTAATGTTGGCCGGAATAATGGCACGACCGCGCGCCACTTCATCGCGCACGAATTCGGGCGTAATGTACGATTGAATAGACGCGCCGAAAGAATGACCCGGATGTTGGTCTTTCCATAATTCGCGCATCTGTTCCATGTTCTGGTTTTCGCGGATGGCGATGTATTCCATTTCTGGGGTGATAATGCCTTTTTTGGCGTAGTGCATTTGGCTGACATTCATGCCGGACTTAGCGCGGCGCGGCTTGCGGATGTGTTCGAAGCGCAGACTGGCGGTTTTGGCGTCGTTCAGGCGTTGATGTCCGTACTCGGAAGTCGGCCCCAGCAATTCTTCGGTATCGTTACGTTCCAGAATCCAGTTCAAACGCACCGAACCCAAGCCTTTGCGTAAATCAATCGCGACATTCGGGTCGGTGTACACGCCGGAAGTATCGTAAACATAGAGTGGCGGATTTTTTTCCGTACCGAAATGCGCTGGGGTATCGGACAAGTTAATTTTGCGCATCGGAACGTAAATATCCGGGCGGCTACCGGTCAAATAAACTTTTTCCGAAGCCGGATAGGGGTCGAATGTTACACTGCCGACGGCCGTGTGGGTGGAATCTTTAAGGACAGCGCTCATGCTTATCTCCAATAAAACTAAACAAGGCGCGGGAAGATGGGCTTCCCTACGCCGGTATTAACCGGGGTCAGGTTCGAAGGGTATTTCTCAGCCTTGATCTTAAAACAAATCAAAGCACCCCTAGCCATTACGGATTAACGTTTAAGTTAACGGAAAATAAGGAAAAATGCAAGTAAAGCTGACCGGATGAGTTAAAATAAACCGGCAAGACGCACTATATACTTGCTATTAACTATGTTGAATAGACCATTAATATTAGATTATAAATTAACTTATCAAGATAAGTTTTTGATGCCCGAAAAATGATTTTTTTTCAGACTAGTGTTAATATTGTTGTAATATTTGCCAAAGCATGAGCGTTAGGAATGCCTACAGACGCACAATCGACTCCTTACAATCACCCTGCGCTGGAATTTAAGAGCAGCACTTTTTCTGTCCCTGTATTAGTCATCTCAAGTAATGACTTGTTATTAATAGAGCAACAACTCCTTGCCAAAATTCAATTAGCGCCGGAATTTTTTAAAAATTCGCCGTTAGTGTTGGATGTTCAAGAGATTAATAAACAGAAAATCGACATCGATATCCCGGCGGCAATCGAATTAATACGCAAATTGGGTTTGCTGCCCATCGGTATCAGGGGCGGCAATCCGGAACAGAACGAACAGGCCATTGCCTTAAGAATTCCGATCCATTCCATTCATTCCAGTAGTATCAGTTCGGAATCGCGAAAACCGAAAGCGCCGGTCCCGGAACCGGAAACCAAAGAATTGTTGCAAACGGGCACAACTATTATTACCCAGCCTGTTAGATCCGGCCAGCGTATTTATGCGGCGGGCGATCTAGTGATTATTGCCCCGGTAAGTTCAGGCACGGAAATTCTTGCCGAAGGCAATATACATGTGTACGGCGCACTAAGAGGACGCGCTTTGGCCGGCGTACAGGGCAATGCGGAAGCCCAGATATTTTGTAACGACCTGCAAGCCGAATTAATATCCATTGCCGGTAATTATAAAATCAGCGAAGACCTCAACCAGAACGTGCGAGGAAAGCCTGTTCAGATATATTTGGATAAGCTCACGTTAGTTATTAAAGAAATTTAATTCATTCCGCTAGAGGGGGAACTGCAATTGGCAAGAATCATCGTTGTAACTTCAGGTAAAGGAGGCGTCGGTAAAACCACAACCAGCGCTGCTATTGCAATGGGTCTTGCAAAAAGAGGCCACAAGACTGCCGTCATCGATTTTGACGTAGGGCTTCGTAATCTGGATTTAATTATGGGTTGTGAGCGGCGTGTCGTTTACGACTTTATTAATGTCATTAATGGCGAAGCCGGGTTGAATCAGGCCTTAATCAAAGATAAAAACTGCAATATGTTGTACATATTGCCGGCCTCGCAAACGCGCGATAAAGACGCGTTAAGCCAGGAGGGCGTCGGCAAAGTACTGGAAGAATTATCCAGAGAATTCAAATACATCATCTGCGACTCCCCGGCCGGTATCGAGAAAGGCGCGCATTTGGCCATGTATTATGCTGACGACGCCTTTGTAGTGACCAATCCTGAGGTGTCTTCGGTACGGGATTCCGACCGCATGCTGGGAAT
The DNA here is from genome assembly GCA_016874115.1 of Gammaproteobacteria bacterium. Classification (GTDB taxonomy): domain Bacteria; phylum Pseudomonadota; class Gammaproteobacteria; order Methylococcales; family Methylomonadaceae; genus Methyloglobulus. The sequence goes on along the minus strand of VGVA01000014.1, from coordinate 22,806 downwards.
ATTGGCAAGCAAATCCAAACGCGCGGAAGAAAATAGAGAACCCATAAAAGAATATTTACTGCTCGCCCGCTATTCGCCGGAACGGGTAAAACTGGGTGAAATGCTCAGCGTTAATGACGTACAGGAGATTTTGTCGTTACATCTGTTAGGCGTTATCCCCGAATCCAAATCCGTCTTGAACGCATCTAACTCAGGTATTCCGGTCATCCTTGATGAAAAAAGCGATGCCGGCCAGGCTTACGCCGATATTGTTGCCCGCTATTTGGGCGAAAACAAGCCGCATCGTTTCATTGAAGACAAGAAAGGGTTCTTCGGCAAGCTGTTCGGAGGTAAATAATGAGTTTGCTGGATTATTTTAAAACGTCAAGGCCGAGTTCCGCGGCACAGGCAAAGGAGCGCTTACAAATTCTGGTAGCGCATGAACGGGTCTCGCATAATCAACCGCTGTATTTGCCGCAGCTACAAAAAGAATTATTGGAAGTTATTCAAAAATATGTACAAGTTGATAAAGACGCTATCTCTGTCAGCTTTGAACAGGATGGAAATCAGGAAACACTCGAATTAAATATTGTGATGCCTGATGATTCGACCAAGCGATTTTAGTAAACGAAAATAGGAGGACAATATGTCAATTAACGAAATAGGCACAGCGGCGGGCAAAATCTGGAAGTTTCTAGATAAAAATGGTGCATCCAGCCTGACCAAGCTGGTTGCGGAAACTGGTATAGCTAAAAACGACGCCCAGCGGGCCATCGGATGGTTGGCGAAAGAAGACAAGCTGACTATTGAAATGAAAGGGCGGGTAGAAACTCTTTCGCTGAAGTAATGCACGTATCCGGTGAAGTATTAATGCCGATATCGGCTTAACTTAATTCTCTGTGCCGGATAATGACATTCAAATGCGGACTTTTAAAATGTTTGGCGAGCGCATCAACCAGATACACAGAACGATGTTGCCCGCCAGTACAGCCGATGGCGACTGTTAAATAGCTACGGCCTTCTTGTTCGAACCGTGGGATCCATTGATCCAAAAAGACGGTAATATCTTGAAAAAACGCCCCGACCAGGCTTTGATTTTTCAGAAAATCGCTGACCGCTTGGTCCTTTCCTGTTAAGCCCCTTAATTCAGGCACCCAATAAGGATTAGGCAGACCGCGCGCGTCGAAAACAAAATCGGCATCCAATGGAATGCCGTTTTTGTAACCAAACGATTGAAATTGCAAGGATAAACTTCTAACTTCGCGTTCGCCGATTTGGTCTTTAATCAGATCCCTAAGTTGATGGTAGTGCGTCCGGCTGGTGTCGATAACAACGCTAGCGTGCCGAGCAATCGGCACCAGCATTTCCTTTTCGATTTTAATGGCTTCTTTTAGCGGAATATTCAGATCGGTTAGCGGATGCTTGCGGCGGGTTTCGCTATAGCGTTTTAGTAAGGTGGATTCTTCCGCCTGCATAAAAATAATTTCGCAATCGATGCCTTTCTTGCCGATTAATGTCAGGTTGTCGGAGAAATTCATCAAGCTTTCGCTCTGGTTGCGGGCGTCAATGCCGATTGCCGTTTTAGTGTAGGTTTTTTTATCTGCCAGCACGTGATTAATAAAATCTTCCAATAAGGCCAGCGGAAGATTGTCGACACAATAAAAACCGCAATCTTCCAGGGTTTCGATGGCAATACTTTTGCCGGAACCGGAAAGGCCGCTGATGATGATTAATTTCATGAATGTGTGAGCTAATGGTGCAAAGCTGCGCTTTGCACCATGTTCTGAGGTTAACGATGACTGGTCAATTTGTCTTTATGTTTAGAGATTTGACGGTCGAGCTTGTCTACCATATCGTCGATGGCGCAATACATATCCTCCTGATGGTCTTCTGCAAACATCGTCGCGCCGTTAATGTGGACGGTCGCTTCGGCTTTTTGCATTAATTTTTCTATGCTCAAAATAACGTGTACATCCGTAACATTATCAAAGTGGCGGGCAATTTTTTCGAATTTCGAATTGACATGCGCTTTCAATGAATCTGTTACCTCTAGATGATGACCTGTTACTATGACTTGCATGGTTTAACTCCTTTATTGATATATATAAATTTTAACGAGTCAGCCGGTATTGTTATAAAGTCCGTTTGCGTTCGCTGGATGATGCGATAAACATCGCCTCGCGGTATTTAGCTATGGTGCGCCGGGCGACATTAATGCCTTTTTCATTTAACAAATCCGCAATTTTACTATCGCTTAACGGCTTAGCGGGATTTTCATTGCCAACTAACTCTTTGATCAAGGCTCTGATAGCCGTGGATGAGCATTCACCTCCTTCTTCAGTTGAAACATGACTGGAAAAAAAGTATTTGAATTCAACAATGCCGTTTGGGGTATGCATGTACTTTTGATTGGTAACGCGCGAAATGGTCGATTCGTGTAGCTCCAATTCATCCGCAATTTCTTTTAATACCATCGGTTTCATAGCGATAGCGCCATGTTCAAGAAACGCCGTCTGTTTTTTAACAATGGCTCTGGCTACGCGCAACAACGTATCGTTGCGGCCTTGCAAGCTTTTAATAAACCATTTGGCTTCTTGATAATGCTCTTTAAGGCATTGATTAACTTTACTTTCATCGGCGCGTTTAATCAGCGATGAATATTCCTGATTAATCCGTAACTTTGGCGCAATATCCGGGTTCAAGTTGACCTGCCAGATGTTATTGCGCTTGCTGACGTAGACGTCGGGGATAACATATTCCGATTCTGGCTCAACAATCTTCAATCCCGGTTTAGGGTCAAGCGAGCGGATTAAGGCGACAGTTTTATCGAGCTGCTCGGCATTAATCGTTAATTCCTTTATTAATGCGTTTTTATCGTGGCTTGCCAATAAATTGAGATGCTGGGTAATAATCTGCAAAGCCTCATCTCGGTATGGCGTTTTGTCGGATAATTGCATTAATTGAATCCGTAAACAATCCTGTAGATTAACGGCGGCAACGCCGGAAGGGTCGAAATTCTGTATCTGGTGCAAGACGGCTTTTACTTCGTCAAAATCCAGCTCGTCCATTTGAGCTTGCAGACCTTGAAAAACGTCTTCAAGACTGGCGGTCAGGTAGCCTTCTTCATTAATGGAATCGATGATGGACAACGCGATTTCATGATCGCGCTTGGAAAACCGCGCCAGATCAAGTTGCCATTCCAGATGATTGATTAATGTGGTGGTGGCGCCGCGCAGGGTTTCAAATTCAATGCCTTCCGATTGGCTGGCATTGGTGGATGCGGTGGCTTCGTAATCGTCTTCGTAAACATCTTCCCAGGACGAATCAATCGGCAATTCGTCCGGCAGGTCGGTTTGCGAGCCTTCGCTGGTGACAGTGGTATCGTTTTGCTCAGGCTTGTGCTCCGGCATAGCTTCCGTTTCCAGCGTCTGAAAGCTGCTGTTTTCATCATCGACTTCCAGCATCAGGTTGGAATCTAACGCCTGTTGGATTTCCTGTTGTAAATCCAAAGTAGACATCTGCAGCAGACGGATCGCCTGCTGTAACTGCGGCGTCATCGACAGCGATTGGCCTAGCTTTAGATTAATCGATTGTTTCATGCGGTTGCTGCTTATTAATACGACCGGCAAGCATCATAGTTTAAATTTACTGCCTAGATACACTTTACGCACTTCCGGGTTTTGCACAATTTCTTCCGTGCTGCCTTCGGAAATAACTCTACCTCCGTTAAGTATATACGCTCGGTTACAAATGCCTAGTGTTTCCTGAACATTATGCTCGGTGATCAAAATGCCGATACCGCGGTCTTTAAGGTGTTCGATAATCGATTGAATGTCTTCCACCGAAATGGGATCGACCCCTGCAAACGGCTCATCCAGAAGGATAAACTGGGGATTGCTGGCCAAAGCCCGGGCGATTTCAACCCGACGTCTTTCACCGCCGGAGAGACTTAACGCCATTTGATTACGAAGATGTGGTACATGGAATTCTTCCAGTAATTCTTCAATGGTTAGTTCGATCTGGCCTTCCGAGAGTTCCTGCCTGATTTGCAGTACTGCGCGAAGGTTATCGGCGACACTGAGTTTGCGGAATACCGAGGGTTCTTGCGGTAAATAGCCCACGCCCAATTGCGCGCGCAGGTGCATAGGGTGATTAGTTACATCCAGGTCGTCCAGTAGGATTTCGCCTTCGTCCGCTTTAATTAAACCTACCATCATGTAAAAGCTGGTGGTTTTTCCGGCGCCGTTAGGTCCTAGTAAACCGACGATTTCGCCCGTGCTGACATGCAGAGAAACGCCGTTGACGACTTTGCGTTTATTGTAGGTTTTTATCAGGTTCTTTGCCGTTAGTGTCGTCATGGCTTTGAGTTTCCGTTTTTTTCTTGGGCTTGATGACAACATTAACGCGTTTCGCATCAGAAGCCGTTTCTCCGGCTTTAACGATAGAGCGTTTGCTGTCGTATTCGATTAAATTGCTTTTATAGGTTGCGCTGCCTTGCCATACGGTGGCATTGTCCTTCAAGATCAATAGATTTTTTTTAGGGTAATATTCACCGATAAAGGCTTCGCTGGTGATGTCTTCCGCGCCAGGGTTTGGCGTTTGTTTAAACTTGGCCTTATCGCCGGTAAACACCAGTTTTTCCGCATCGCCGTCCACAAAGTGTACGACCAGTTTATCGGAATTAACCTTGATGCTGCCTTGTACGGAAATGACATTGCCGGTGTACGTGCTGGTTGCGGTTACATCGTCATATGTCGCCGTATTGGAATCGATGGTGATGGGCTGATCCGGATCGCTTTCCAGCGCGTAAGCCGCGTTGCCGAAGCAACACAGCCATGCCGCCGCGATCAGAACGATTAACAAGTTATTTCGTTTCATACTTACCTTTAACCTGTGCCAGCAGTTGTAAGTGAATGGGTTCCTTGAAAGTTACTTTCATACCTGTGCCTGTCGTAATGTTGGGCGGGCTGATTAATTCGGCCCATGCCGTTGTTTCCGCGTAACTGGTTTCAGGGTTAACCATCAGTTGAGAGGTATTAATAATCAATTGACGTACCCCTTTTGCTTTGGCGCGGTTAATGGTGACTTTGCCGTTTAACTGTAGTTGTTTACCGTCATTTGACAAAATACCTGTTTCGGCTTCGACAATCCAGGGCGGCGTTTTGGCGTTCATAAATTGCATGATCGGCCTTTTGGCGTGTGTCGCCCAATAATCGGCGAAGTGCTTCATTTCATCCGCAACCAGTTTGTTTTTTAGTTTGCCGGTTTCATCCATTTCCCATTTAGTGTAACCGGTACTGAAATAATCCGGGTTATTGCCTGCCGGTTTTACTTTAACGGCGGGCATGATGCCGGTATATTCGGCCAGCCACCAGCTGAACATGGCCAGCGCCGCTAAAAAAAAATACAAAAATTTTTCGTTAAAATGCGTCATGCCAGATAGGATTCCAAAACGGCCGCAAAACTGCCTTGCGCCTGCATGATTAAATCGCACACTTCTCGCACGGCGCCTTGCCCGCCGACCAGGCTGGTACACCAATCGGCGCGTTCTTTCACTGCGAAATTCGCATCCTGAACGGCTATCGATAGACCGACACGCCGCATGATTGGCAAGTCCAGCAGATCGTCGCCCATATAAGCGCATTGCTCCGCGGTTACGCCGGCGGTAGTTATTAATTCGGCAAAGGCCGCACGTTTGTTTTCATGGCCTTGAAATACATATTCGACACCCAGATTTTTCATACGCAAGGCAACGGAGTTGGATTGCCGCCCGGAAATGACTGCGATGCGCACCCCGGTCTGCTGCAACAGCTTCATGCCGTGCCCGTCGCGAGCGTGAAAGCATTTGTATTCTGCGCCCTGATTGTCGAAAAACAAGCGGCCGTCGGTTAATACGCCGTCGACGTCTAAAATTAATAACTTCAGCTTTTCGGCTTTCGCCAAAATCTGCTGGTCGGGTTGATGATTGCAGCAATCGTTCATTTAGACAATTCCGGCACGGATTAAATCGTGCATATTCAAAGCTCCTGCTAGCTGGTGCCGGTCGTCAACCACCAGCAAGGCATTAATTTTTTTCTGCTCCATGATTTGCATGGCTTCAGCCGCCAACGCGTCGGCTTTGATGGTTGTGCAGTTGGCGGTCATAACGGCGGTGATGGGCGTCGTTCTTACATCCAGGTTTTTTGCGAGCATCCGCCGTAAATCGCCGTCGGTAAAAATGCCGGTTAATTGTTTGTCGGCATTAATAATCGCCGTCATGCCCAGTTTTTTTGCCGTCATTTCCAGCAGCGCCGCACTGATGACCGAAGTTTCCGGTACTGCGGGAATAGCATCGCCAATATGCATGATATCGCTTACGCGCAACAGCAAGCGCTTGCCCAGACTGCCGCCCGGATGGGACAAGGCGAAATCGTCGCGGGTAAAGCCCCGGGCTTCCAGCAAGGATACCGCCAGCGCATCGCCCATGACTAACGCCGCAGTCGTACTGGAGGTGGGCGCCAAACCAAGCGGGCAGGCTTCATGCTCAATACTGACATTAATGTGCGTGGTGGCGAAATTGGCCAGCGTAGATGTCGGGTTTCCCGTCAACGCGATTAATGGCACAGCCAAGCGTTTGATTAACGGCAATATTTTAACGATTTCTTCAGTTTCGCCGGAATTCGACAGCGCCAGTACGACATCGTGGCGGGTAATCATCCCCAAATCGCCGTGGCTGGCTTCGCCGGGATGTACAAAAAACGCCGGTGTACCGGTGCTGGCCAATGTTGAGGCGATCTTTCCGGCAATATGGCCGGATTTGCCCATGCCGATGACTACCACCCGCCCTTTGCAGTTAAACATTAATTTGCAGGCATCGACAAAGCTGTCATTAATTTGCGCCGCCAGGGCATTAATCGCCTGAGTTTCAGAGTAAATGACAGCCAGCGCCAGCTCGCGCAGTTTATCGTCGTGCAAATTCATGTAGGTTGCGGTCAATCCATCGCCGAAAGAGTTAATATCAATCGATATTATGCCATAGAGAGAATAGAGCCGATATGTCGATAAACAAACATTCGAAAATCATAGAAAATAGCCCGGTAGAGACCATTAATGACAAGCTGGAAGTGCAATTTGCATGAAAAAACTAAATTTAGCCGTCAACCGGCCTATTCTATTCATCAACCACTCGATTGATCCGTATCAATCCGATTAAAGTTTGACTCCTTAGGGAGTAGTCAGAGACAATAAGCGGCTTCTTTTTGTATGTATAATAAAATCTTACCAAAACATGGGTGATAGCACTCGTTCCCACAACAGTCTGGTTGCAATCCGGGGGTTATCCTTTGCGCGAGGTGATAAAAAAATATTCCAGGATGTTTCGCTGTATATCGAACGGGGAAAGATCACCGCAATCATGGGGCCGAGCGGCACCGGTAAAACCACGTTATTAAAGATTATCGGTGGCCAATTGGCGCCAGCAAAAGGCTCCGTGATGGTGGACGGCAAGAATGTCCAGCGCCTGCGCCGGGCCGAGCTGTTTAATCTGAGAAAACGCATAGGCATGTTGTTTCAAAGCGGCGCGCTACTGACTGACATGAGCGTTTACGATAATGTCGCTTTTCCTTTGCGCGAGCATACCCGCTTGCCGGAATCCATGATTCGTTCGCTGGTTTTAATGAAGCTGCAGGCGGTTGGGTTGCGCGGCGCGCGCAGTTTGATGCCTAACGAATTATCGGGCGGGATGGCTCGGCGCGTTGCATTGGCAAGAGCCATTGCTCTCGATCCCATGATGATTATGTACGATGAACCTTTTACCGGGCAGGATCCTATTTCCAAAGGGGTTTTGGTGCATTTGATTAAATCCCTCAACGTGACTCTGGGTTTGACCACTATTATCGTTTCGCACGATGTTGTCGAAACCGCGCACATTGCCGATTACATTTATGTGATTTCCGACGGCAAAATCATCGGCGAAGGCACACCGGAAGAGATCAAGCATTCAACATCGCCCTGGGTGCAGCAATTTATGGAAGGTTCGGCCGACGGACCGGTGCATTTTCATTATCCGGCCAAAGAGTTTCAGAACGACCTGCTGGCGACAGGCAAACGTTATTAATAATTTTATGAAAAAATGATGGATTTTTTTCAACATTTAGGCAAGGAAACTCGCGGCGGTTTTACCAAGCTCGGCCGCGGTACTTTTTTTCTTTTTTATACGCTGAAAGGACTGTTTAGCATCGTCGTCAGGCCGCGTTTGCTGTTAAATCAAATGTACTCGGTCGGCGTGTTATCGTGCCTGATTATTGCTATTTCCGGTTTATTCGTCGGCATGGTACTGGGGCTTCAAGGTTATTACATTCTGTCCGATTTCGGCGCTGAAGAAACGTTGGGATTAATGGTTGCCGCGTCCTTAGTCCGGGAATTAGGCCCTGTCGTCTCCGCTCTGCTGTTTGCCGGCCGCGCCGGTTCAGCATTAACGGCGGAAATCGGCTTGATGAAGGCTACCGAACAACTATCCGGTATGGAAATGATGGCAGTCGATCCTATTAAACGCATTATTACGCCGCGATTTGTGGCCGGTTTTCTTTCCATGCCTTTGCTCGTCGGTTTATTCAGCGCCATCGGCGTACTGGGCGGACAGATGGTCGGTTCCGGGATGTTGGGTGTCGATGAAGGCGCTTACTGGTCGCAAATGCAGGCGAATATAGATTTTTACGACGATATCGTTAATGGCTTTATCAAAAGTCTGGTATTCGGTTTTATTGTTAGCTGGATTGCGTTGTTTGAAGGCTATGACACCGTTCCCACGTCAGAAGGCGTCAGCCGCGCAACCACACGCACCGTTGTTAACTCTGCTTTCAGTATTTTAGGTTTAGATTTCATTCTGACCGCACTTATGTTTGGAGACGATTAATTATGTCGCAAAGCAACACCCAGGACACCCTGGTCGGACTTTTTGTTGCTGCCGGTATTGCCGGATTGTTTTTTTTGGCGTTACAGGTCAGCAATTTAAGCTCCTTTACGGAGCAAGCGGGGTTTACCGTCACTGCCCGCTTTGAGAATTCCGGCGGTTTGAAGGTGAAATCGCTGGTTTCAGCAGCTGGCGTCAAGGTCGGTCAAGTCAGCAAGATCACTTTCGATCCGAAAACCTTCGATTCAGTGGTTGAAATGCGCATTTTTTCACAGTACGACAATATTCCGAGCGATGTCAGCGCCAGTATTTACACGGCAGGATTATTGGGCGAGCAATACATCGGATTGGGCAAAGGCAGTTCTGACGAGTACCTAAAACAAAATAGCGAAATCGAATTTACCAATTCCGCTATTATTTTGGAAAAAGCTATCAGCCAGTTTTTATTCAAGTCTGCGGAAGAGAAAGCGGAAGAAAAGAAGTGAACAAACTGAGCATTGTTAACGAAGGTTCTGGCCGTTTTATCGTCGACGGCGATTTGACGTTTCAGACGATTGATAAAAAAACCGCCAACGGCTTTGCGTTTTTAAAAACCGCAAAACAAATCACTATGGATTTAGGCGGCGTCGGCAATGCCGATAGCGCGGGGCTGGCGTTGATGCTGGAATGGATCAAACAAGCGCGTCATAAAAAGGTACAATTGCATTTTAAAAACATTCCTGAACAACTTATTAATCTTGCCAAGTTGAGCGGTTTGAGCAGTCTGAGTTATTTCAACCCGGACGCAGAAACGAACATAGATAAACCAAAGCTGGCCTAAACCAAAGCATAGACAAACATGGATAAATTAATCATTACCGGCGGCAATCAACTGGAAGGCGAACTTCGTATTTCCGGCGCTAAAAATGCCGCCCTGCCCATTTTGGCGGCGACTTTACTATCGCAAACGCCGGTAACCGTCGGTAACATCCCACATCTGCACGATATTACCACCACCATGGAACTGCTGGGCCGTATGGGCGTACAGTTGCTGGTTGACGAAAAAATGAATATTGAAGTGGACTGCACCAATATTACCAGTTACGAAGCGCCTTACGAGTTAGTGCGCACCATGCGCGCGTCCATTCTGGTGCTTGGGCCGTTGCTGGCGCGTTTCGGCGAGGCCCATGTTTCTTTGCCCGGCGGTTGCGCTATCGGCACACGGCCGGTGGATATACACATTAATGGTCTCGTCAAAATGGGCGCGGATATTAATGTGTCCGGCGGCTACATTCACGCTAAAGCAAAAAGGCTGAAAGGATGTCGCTTGGTACTGGAACAGGTAACGGTGACTGGCACAGAAAACCTGATGATGGCGGCAGCGCTGGCGGAAGGCACAACCATTATGGAGAATGCCGCCAGAGAACCGGAAGTAACCGATCTTGCTCATTTTTTGAACAAAATGGGGGCTAAGATTTCAGGTATCGGTTCCGACGTGCTTATTATCGAAGGCGTTGATAAGCTGGGCATGGATCCCATTCATTACAATATATTGCCGGACCGCATCGAAACCGGAACCTATCTGGTGGCCGCCGCAATGACGGGCGGAAAAGTGAAATTAAAGAATACGCGCCCAACGATTCTGGATGCCGTTTTGGACAAATTAACTGAAGCAGGCGCTGATGTCGCTACCGGCGAAGACTGGATCAGCTTGGACATGAAAGGCCAAAGGCCGAAAGCAGTATCGTTGCGAACCGCGCCGTATCCTGCGTTTCCGACCGATATGCAGGCGCAATTCATCGCGTTGAATACCATCGCCGAAGGTACGGGCGTTATTACCGAAACGATTTTCGAGAACCGCTTTATGCACGTGCAGGAATTGCAACGTATGGGCGCGGACATCAAACTGGAATCCAATACCGCTATTTGTAAAGGCGTTAATAAGTTGACTGCCGCACCGGTTATGGCGACGGATTTAAGAGCGTCGGCCAGCTTGGTAATCGCCGCACTGGCTGCGGAAGGCAGCACCCGCGTCGATCGCATCTATCATATCGACCGCGGTTACGATCATATTGAAGAGAAATTAAGCCAATTGGGCGCTGTCATACGGCGTGTGCCGAATTAATCATGTTGACGATTGCTGTATCAAAAGGCCGGATTTACGAAGAAGCGTTGCCGTTTTTGGAAAATGCCGGGATCAGTCCGGTTGACGATCCGAAAAAATCCCGCAAATTAATTTTGGCGACGACGCGAGAGGATGTACAGTTGGTTATCATTCGTGCGACCGACGTGCCGACTTTCGTCGAATACGGTGCCGCAGACATGGGTATTGCCGGCAAGGATGTGTTGTTGGAACATGGCGCGGAAAGCCTGTACGAGCCGCTCGACCTGGGCATAGCCACGTGCCGGTTAATGACTGCGGCGCACAAAGACGAGCCGTTGCCGAAACGGCGCATTCGCGTTGCCACCAAGTATGTTAAAACCGCGCAACGCTATTTTGCCGAGCAAGGCATTCAGGCGGAAATTATCAAACTGTACGGTTCGATGGAACTCGCTCCGCTAGTGGGTCTTGCCGATTGCATTGTCGATCTGGTCGATACCGGCAACACTTTGCGCGCCAATAACCTGGAACCTAGGGAATTAATCATGAATATCAGTTCCCGTCTGGTCGTTAATAAAGCCGCGATGAAAATTAAACACCAGGCGATCTGCGAATTATTGCAACAATTCGAGCAGACTTTGACTCGAAGGCGGGCAGCCTCATGACAGATATTAATATTACCGAACTGGATGCTGCATCCTCGGATTTTGCCAGTCAATTACTCAAGCTCCTGGCCTGGAATGAGACGGAAGATCTGGATGTTCACCGGCAAGTGCTGGTAATCATTCATGATGTCCGCACCGACGGCGATCAGGCTGTTATTAATTACACCAATCGATTCGATCAGCGTAAAGTTACGGCAGCGGCTGAGCTTGAACTAAGCGCAGGCGATCTGCAAGCAGCCTTTGCATCCATTCCGCAGGAACAGGCGCAAGCCTTAACCGTTGCGGCGGAACGCATCCGCGCCTATGCGGAACATCAAAAACTGCAATCCTGGGATTATACAGAAGCAGACGGTACGGTTTTGGGACAAAAGATAACGCCGTTGGATCGCGTCGGGCTATATGTGCCGGGCGGAAAGGCGGCCTATCCGTCATCGGTATTAATGAACGCCATTCCGGCAAAGGTGGCGGGTGTTGGCGAATTAATCATGGTAGTGCCTGCACCCAAAGGGGAGCTTAATCCACTGGTGCTGGCTGCCGCTTATCTGGCCGGTGTCGACCGGGTTTTTACCATCGGTGGTGCGCAGGCGGTGGCGGCGCTGGCTTATGGCACAGAAACCATCCCTGCCGTGGCGAAAATCGTCGGTCCGGGCAATATTTACGTGGCGACGGCAAAAAAGCTGGTATTCGGTCAGGTGGGAATCGATATGATTGCGGGGCCATCGGAAATATTAATTATCTGCGACGGCAAGACCAATCCCGACTGGATTGCGATGGATTTGTTTTCCCAGGCCGAACACGACGAAAACGCCCAGGCGATTTTGATTTGTCCTGATGAGACGTATCTTGCCGACGTCAAACGGAGCATTAATAATCTGTTGCCGACGATGGAACGCGCCGAGATTATCCGCACCTCACTAACCAATCGCGGCGCTTTGATAAAAGTTAATGATCTGCGGCAAGCGGCGGAAGTCGCCAATACCATTGCGCCGGAGCATTTGGAGCTTTCGGTTGCCGATCCTGAGTCATTAATTGAGCAGATTAAACATGCGGGAGCCGTCTTTATGGGGCGCTATACCGCAGAAGCGTTGGGCGATTACTGTGCCGGGCCGAACCATGTTCTGCCCACTTCGAGTACGGCGCGGTATTCATCGCCTTTAGGCGTTTACGATTTCCAAAAGCGGACGAGCTTGATTAATTGCTCTTTGGCTGGCGCGCGGGAGCTAGGCAAAACCGCCTCCGTTCTGGCGCGTGGAGAAAGTCTAACGGCACATGCCCGTTCGGCTGAGTTCAGGCTGAACGCAAATAGTTAATGGCGCAGGAAGTAAGCTATGTTACTGAAAGTTAGACAGCTTTTAGCCTTGCGCCATTATTCTTGCCCAGTTTCCCCATGTCTCAAAGCAAAGCCGAAACGCTAATTTCCGCCGTCTTCCGTCAGGAAATCCTAGGCTTATCCGCCTACCATGTTGCCGATGCCACCGGTTTTATAAAGTTAGACGCCATGGAAAATCCTTACCAATGGCCGGATGATATAAAGCAAAGCTGGCTGCAAATGCTGAAATCCTGCGAACTAAACCGCTATCCCGATCCTGAAGCCAAGCATGTAACCCGGTTGATTAAAGAACAGGACAAGATCGGCAGCGGTTTTGAGATAATATTGGGTAACGGTTCCGATGAAATTATCCAGATGTTATTAATGGCCTTGCCGCCGGAAGCCTGTGTGCTGTCCCCGCATCCCAGCTTCGTCATGTATCAGCAAGTCAGCAAATCTTTAGGGCTGGATTTCATTAATGCCCCGTTATTGCCTGACAGTTTCGATTTGGATTTACCGGCCATGCTGGCGGCAATCGCCCAACATAAGCCCAGCATTATATTCCTGGCGTACCCCAACAATCCGACCGGAAATTTATTCGATGCCCAAGCAATTAAAACGATTATTAATGCCGCGCCGGGCTTGGTGGTAGTGGATGAGGCTTATGCGCCATTCGCCAATGCCAGTTTTATGAATGAGCTGGGTAATTACGCTAATTTATTGGTTATGCGTACTTTTTCTAAATTAGGGTTGGCGGGGCTGCGTTTGGGTTATCTGGTGGGCGCTACCGCAATCATTAATGAACTTAATAAAATCCGCCTGCCTTACAATATTAATTGCCTGACGCAAGCAACGGTTGAATTTGCTTTACAGCACAGCGATATCTTCGTGGAGCAAACGCAGCGAATTTGTGTTGAACGTGGATTAATGTACGATCAGTTGGTGCAAATAGCAGGGATTCGTCCTTTTCCAAGCCATGCCAATTTTATTCTGTTCAAAACACCGGACCACAAAGCGGTAGACATCTTTAATGCCATAAAAGAACAAGGTGTATTAATCAAGAATCTATCCAGCCAGGGCGGTATGCTGGCCGATTGTTTGCGGGTAACGATTGGGAAACCGGAAGAAAATAGGGCTTTTTTAGACGCTTTGAAAAAAGCCTGTTGTTAACGGCGAGGAGATTAACCCGAAACCGGATTAATCTCCTGATAATTAAGGCAAAGCCTACTGAATTACGCCCGTTTACGACGAGTTACGCCACCTAAACCGGCAAGGGCAGAACCGAACAACCAAACGGCGGCAGGAACAGGCACGTTAGACACTTGGCCTGGGCCAGCAATATAATGGCTGGTAATATCTGCAATACCTTGGCAATCCCCAACTTTAGATTGGCATTTTTGATGAGCGGCAAAAATCCAGCCGCTACTGTTAGCGACTAAATTTGCAAGCGATAAATTATTTACGCCGTCTACAGTAAAAGCAAGCGTGAATAAGGACTGATTGCCTTTATTGGCATCAGCGCTATCGGAAAAAACACCGAATTGAGACACATTTTGGCTAGAATTGTCAAAACTCCAGGACGCTGGCAAGCCGGAAACGGTGATATTGTTTACGTCCAGGTTGAAAAAGAATTTATCAATAGACCAATTAGCCGGATTCAGCGCTTGTACGATAAAGTCAAGGTTGCCGCCATTTTCCGTGACATCGATTTGGGCGTAATTAACGCCGTCAGCTAACGTGTTTGACTGGGTTAAATAAAAAGTAGCGGCTTGTGCTTGTTGAACTGACAGGAAGGAAACCAACAGAGCAGCCATTAAAACACCAAAAGCAGGCATTTTTTTTCATTACTATTCTCCATAATTAAAATGTTGTGAACTCCTAAGTGCAACTCAGCCATCTTTATTAAAAGACCTGTAGCTTTCCGGCTCTGTTTCGCAACAGATGTGGCGTAAGCCAAAATGCGGAAAAAAGAAATTCAAAACCGTCTTAATTCCATTTATGACCTAGCGCGTAGTCTAAGCGGAAGAAATGAAAAAAATATACGTAAAACTACCTATAGATTTCTGTTTTAAAAGTTTCATTACTTACGGCTGTCTTCATTTCGCTGAATACCGGCCTTAACGTTACAATTAATGACTAAAACCAGTTAAAATACGCGGCTACTTGTTTTGTATACCTTTTTGGTTATTAATCTGTAACTATGCTGACAACCTATAAAACCGACGACCTCAGAATTTGCGGGATTAAAGAGCTGATCTCGCCTCGGCAAGTCTGTACCGAAATTTCCCTCAGCGATAAAGCATCGGAGGTGACGTTTGCCACGCGCAAAGCGATTCATAGGATTCTAACGGGTGAAGACGACCGCCTGCTGGTTGTAGTCGGCCCTTGCTCCATTCACGATACGGCTGCCGCGATTGAATACGCCAAGTTGCTGAAATCGGCAAAAGAAGAGTTGGAAAAAGATCTGCTGATCGTCATGCGGGTGTATTTTGAAAAGCCGCGCACCACCGTTGGCTGGAAAGGATTAATTAATGATCCCGACATCGATTCCAGCTTCAACATTAATAAAGGGTTGCGGATTGCCAGAAAGCTGCTACTGGAATTGAACGAACTGGGCATACCGTCGGCGACCGAGTACCTCGATTTAATTACGCCGCAATATATCTCCGATTTGATCTCCTGGGGCGCCATCGGCGCGCGCACAACCGAAAGCCAGGGGCACCGAGAGCTGGCGTCGGGCATTTCATCGCCCATCGGTTTCAAAAACTCAACCAACGGCACGATTAAAATTGCCATCGACGCCATCGGCGCGGCCATGAGTCCGCACCATTTCTTATCGGTAACCAAAGAGGGGCATTCGGCTATCTTTTCAACCACTGGGAATGAAGATGCGCACATCATTTTGCGGGGCGGCAATGACGGCCCGAATTACGATGCCGTGAATGTGGAGAAAGTGGCGAACGGATTACAACATGCCAATCTTAGGCCCAACATTATGATCGATTTCAGTCATGCCAACAGCCTGAAACAATGCCAGCGGCAATTAATTGTGGGTGAGGATGTCGGTGAGCAGATTGCCAACGGCGACCGCCGCATCATCGGTGCAATGATCGAAAGCCACCTCAAAGGTGGTCGGCAAGATGTGATTGACGGCCAACCGTTGGTTTATGGACAAAGTATCACCGACGCTTGTCTAAGTTGGGATGATACCCTGCCGCTGCTTCGCCATCTGGCGGAAGCCGTGGAAAAACGTAGGACAATAGAAATATGAAGTTGTACATTAATGGCGAAAGCCAAGACTTTAACGGAGCAAAAAATGTTGCGGATGTTATTAATAAGCTGGGATTAACAGGAAAACGGATAGCAGTCGAGCTGAATCACGAAATCGTTGCCTTCGACCAATATCAAAAGCAAAGCCTGAACGATGGCGACAAGCTGGAAATCGTCCACGCCATCGGCGGCGGCCAAGCCGAAAGCTTGTTACAAACAGGTCATGATAGTTTTACGGTAGCGGGAAAAGCTTATAAATCGCGGCTATTGGTCGGCACCGGCAAATACAAGGATTTGCAAGAAACCCGTTTGGCGATTGAAGCCAGCGGCGCAGAAATCGTCACCGTTGCCATCCGCCGCACCAACATCGGGCAGAATCCGGGCGAACCGAACTTGCTGGACGTCATCTCGCCGGATAAGTACACCATTTTACCTAACACCGCCGGTTGTTACACCGCCGATGAAGCCGTGCGAACCTGCCGCTTGGCGCGTGAGCTGTTGGGCGGGCACAAGCTGGTCAAGTTGGAAGTGCTTGCCGACCAAAAAACTCTGTTCCCCGATGTCGCACAAACTTATGTAGCGGCGGAGTTATTGGTGAAAGACGGCTTCGATGTCATGGTCTACACCAACGATGACCCTATCGCCGCCAAACGGCTGGAAGACATCGGCTGTGTTGCCGTCATGCCGCTGGCTGCACCGATCGGTTCCGGCTTGGGTATCCGCAATCCCTACAATATTTTAACAATCGTGGAAAACGCCAACGTGCCGATTCTGGTTGATGCCGGTGTCGGTACGGCATCCGATGCCGCGATTGCTATGGAACTCGGCTGCGACGGCGTATTAATGAATACCGCGATTGCGGAAGCGAAGAACCCGGTATTAATGGCGTCGGCCATGAAAAAGGGCATTGAAGCCGGACGCGAAGCGTATCTGGCAGGGCGTATGCCGCGCAGGCGGTTTGCGTCGGCCTCTTCGCCGAATGAGGGATTGTTTTTTTAGTTTAGCGCTTGCGCTTGACATTGCGTACGTAAAACCGTACGCTAATACTTTTTATTAATTCGGCCTTTTAATGTCTGAACCGTTCGTGCTGAGTCCTTCTACTACGCTCAGGAGAGCCTTGTCGAAGCACACACTACCTTTCGACAGGCTCAAGGCAAACGGAAAATTAATACTTCACAAGGCCGAATCTGGAAGGTGCGCCATGACAACCTTAAATGCAACCGAAGCCCGTGCCAAGTTATACAATTTAATTGATGAAACGGCGGAAACCCATAGGCCTATTGTCATTACTGGCAAGCGCCATAATGCTGTTTTGCTGGCCGAATCGGATTGGAACGCGATTAATGAAACCCTTTACTTGCTGTCAATTCCCGGCATGGGCGAATCCATACGCGAAGGGTTGGCAACGGAACTGGAAAACTGGCAGCAAGAACTTAATTGGTAATGTGGCGGCTTTACTTTACCGAGCAAGCCGAAAAGGACGCAAAAAAACTGGCAGCATCTGGGTTTAAAGAGAAAGCTAAGGAGTTACTGGAAGTCCTAAAAGATAATCCCTACCAAACGCCCCCGCCTTACGAGAAACTTGTAGGAGATTTATCGGGTGCTTACTCGCGCAGAATCAATATTCAACATCGCTTGGTTTATCAAGTGCTTGAAACTGAAAAGGCCGTTAAAATATTGCGGATGTGGACGCATTACGACTGATGAAGAAAAAGAAACAGTAGGTCATGTTGCCGCGAATGCGGTTACGTGACATATCCAAAATGATTGTCAGGTAGCGCAAGCGCAACCTGACCTACTTTGCTGTGTCTGGATGTTTAATATTTTAAAATAATTAAAAAACTCTTTATTTATAATGTACTTAACACCAGAAAATACACCTAACAAAAAAATCCGCAGCTTCATCCGCCGCCAAGGGCGCATCACCCAAGGCCAGCAGTGGGCGTTGGATCAATTTTGGGACAAGTATTGCCTGCGGCATGACCAGCGCCTAAATCATCAGGAAGTTTTCGGGCGGATCGCGCCGTTAATGCTGGAAATCGGTTTTGGCAATGGCGATTGTTTGGCGCAAATGGCTAAGGCTATGCCTGAGAAAGATTTTATCGGTATTGAAGTGCATCGGCCTGGTGTCGGGCGCTTGTTGATGCAGTTGGAAGAGCAAAGTTTAACTAACGTGCGCGTTTATTGCCATGATGCGATTGAAATCCTGCAACACGCCATTCCTAACCAGAGTTTATCGGCAGTGCATTTGTTTTTTCCTGACCCTTGGCCAAAGCTTAAGCACCACAAGCGCCGCATTGTGCAACCTGAATTCCTTAATTTAATTGCATATAAATTACTGAATGGCGGTTATTTCCATGCGGCTACCGACTGGCAGCACTATGCAGAGAGTATGCTGGAAACACTGTTGGCAAACAGTGGCTTCAACAATGCCAGCAGCAACGGAACCTATTGCGACAAACCGGATTACCGGCCATTAACGAAGTTTGAACAACGCGGCTTGCGTTTAGGACATGGGGTGTGGGATTTGGTTTTTGTCCGGCAATAAATCGCTGGCTTAGGCTAAGCGGCCATCCTTTAATTTGTCCGTTTGATTAATCAGTTACAGCCATTAATAATTATGTCGATTTTTTATTAATGACAGACGTGATGTTATTTGTCCCACATTATCAAATTGTTATCTTTGCTGGCTGCTTTCAGCATTTCGATTAACGGGACGGCGCGGGTGGCTAAGCTGATGGGGACTTCGCGCTCGTCGGGGTCTGGTTTTTGAGTATCTTGTTCGTTTGCGGCGGCGGCTTTCAGTCCTTGCTCCAGTTTGGTTAAGGCGGCGGGAATGTCTTCCGCCAGGATTGCACCGGGCACGTTGCCGCTATGCCCCATTAATCTAATCAAGGCGATAGCCACATCGCCGAACATCGTGATGTTAGCGTAGGATTTGCATTGAAAGGTGATTAACATGAATATTATTTCCCTTCTTACCGTTCGGCAAGAAGGGATATTTTGGTTATGATAGGCAGTGACTTAACGAATTGATAGTTGCGAGCCGTATTAATACAGACCACTTATTTCCGCATCTCATGCTGGAAATAGGTATCCAGTACTTGGTTGGTTTGCTGACCGTAGTCTGGAACGGCTACCGGTTCCGGCGCTACGACAGGACGCGGCGGCGGCGGAACATAAGGTTCTATCGGTGCGTTATCGACCAGACGGAACACCTGTCCATAGGCGTTGGTTTTATCGAAATCATCCCACACATACCGTGGTTGGATGATCTGTTTTGTCGGCAATGGCGCGGTAATCAAATCGGTAAAGCCGGTCATTATCCGGCCAGTGGCGTTCAGAGCGCCGCTGATAACGCCGCCGATCACACCGTAGACAATGTTGTCGTCAGGGTTTGAGTTGACGTTATTAAACCGGTTGTTACTGTAGCCGGAATTACCGCCGTAGTTATAATTGACCTGATTAATGATACTTTTGGGCATTTCCAACGGACCGCTCACCATGTTGGTAAAGCCGTTTAGCGCCTTATCCCCTACTTGCCGAACAAAACGGTCATGCTCCATTTTTTCGCGTAGTTCATTTTGACGCTGTAGCATTTTTTGGTATTGCAACTGCTGTGCGTAATAATCATCAACGGCGTAGGCAGGTACTGCCGGCAGCAGCAAGGCGGCAACCAATGCGGGCAATGTAAGTTGTCTGATGATAATCATGTCAAGTCCTGAAAATCAATTGTGGTGTCGCTCAGTATAGCAGAGCTTTTAGGATTTATTTACGGCCATCGACAAACACTGAAAAACGTGATCTGCCGCAAGCATATAGGTTATAAAGATTCTGTTAGCACAAATCAGCCTGGCGCAATGGTTGAATGCTGTTAAAAATAAAAATTAGATCATATTAATCGAAGATAATTCAGCGATTAATCTGTTTTTCAGTCATTACTTAAGGCGATGTCAACTGCGTTGATTGGAATGAATGTGAAACCACTTTGAACATGAGGAAACTTACACAGTATGAAAACAAGAGATCGGCGGCGCGGCTTGGTGCTGGTGAATACCGGCGAAGGCAAAGGTAAATCTTCCAGCGCTTTGGGCATGGTATTCCGGGCGGCAGGCTGGGGATTAAAAGTATGCGTTATCCAGTTCATTAAAGGCCAGTGGCAAACCGGCGAGCAAAAAGCCGCTACGCGCTTTGAGAATATCGAATGGCATGCGCTGGGCGACGGTTTTACCTGGGATACTCTTAACCCAGAACAAGACCTTCTTACCAGCCGCGAAATCTGGGAGTTCAGCAAACAAAAAATCCTGTCGGAAGCCTTCGATGTGGTGTTGCTGGACGAGATTAATTATTGTTGCGGTTACAACTGGATTAGCGGCGCTGAAATCGCGGATTTCATCAGTAATTACAAGCCGTCCTGGTTGCATTTGATTCTGACCGGACGCAATGCCCCGGCGGAGGTGATTGCAGCGGCCGATACGGTAACGGAAATGACCAAGATCAAACATGCCTTCGATCAAGGCGTTATGGCGGAGCAAGGGATTGAATATTAAGGCAATTTATTAATCGCTTGCAGAGCGGCGCGTCTGACTGATAGCCGACATTTTTTTAATTTTTTAGAGGTATCCACTATTAATTGAAACATTGATTTATATCAAGTTATCTATTAACTTCAATTGCTGAGCGGACGTAATTGGCATAGAATTTAAAATAACAAATCTTAAAACTACCAGGAGCACAAAATGGCAGACGAAAATTTACCAGAAGAAAAAATGTCGGAATCGGCAAAAGCCTTTGCCGCCGTTATTGGAGCTATCGCTATCGGTTTTATTCTGGTCGGTCTTAGCAAAGAGCAGACCGTGGAAGAAAAAGAAAATGCGGCCATGGTGCGTAGTTACTTTAACCTGATTACGATGGCGACCGATATTTGCCCTAAAGCGATTAAAAAAGAAACCGGCGTTGAAGTCTATAACCACACCAGCCTTGATACCGACAAAGAAACTATAATGACGCTGAAATGGGAAGGCCTTGATCCGAAGAAAGACGGATTTGGCAGTGCTTCCTGTAAAATAGAAACAGTGAAAGGCGGCATTACCGAATTAATAATTGATGGTAAAACCATCCTTAAAAGATAATCCTATTGAATGCTGCCTCATAGCGGTAAATCAGGATCTATCAGGCAGTTTCCTGCAATACAGCTTTAAATTTTCTACCTTTCTCTCGCCGCCAGGCTCTGTCTGGTGTGCGAGGCATTTTTCTTATTAAGGGTATTCGCATTATCGTGTGGAAAAAGCTTGAAAAACCAAACTTAATTCTAATGTCTAAATCGCAAAAGTATGTGGAATTATGTCGTTGCGAATCGCTTTTCACTTATACCAAACATGCAAAATTACCTTAATGACAGTTCAGAATATTTAAATTGATAAAGCAAGCAGAAACTAGAGGGCATTTCGCCTCGCCGTCAATACAAGACGACATAGCTTCCAGCCAGTGCGACGGACTTAACCGGCAAGGTTTTACCAATTACCCCCAGCAGGTTGTCAATTTCCTGGATACTGAATACCCCGCTGACCCTAAGCTCACCTAAAGAGGGGCTAAGGAACACATGCCCAGGCCGGTAGCGATTGATATCTTCGACCACTTGCGCCAAGGGTTCAGACTCGAAGATGAGCCGGTTAGACCGCCACGGGCTGGCGTGGCTTATATTCATGGCCGCTATCGGATCGGGGCGTTGCCCTGCTGGGATGTAGACTTGTTCGCCGGTATGGACAGGCACAGGTGCAACACCCGATTGCCCATGTTGGCTTACTTGCACCGCGCTTTCCACCACGCTGACCTTGATGCCTTGACTTGTTATTTTCACCACAAAATCAGTCCCTAAGGCTTTTATCTCCTGGTTATCGGCAACCACAATAAAAGGCCGGGATTTGTCTTTGCTGACTTTAAACTCCGCTTCCCCGGCCAGCATTTCTATCCGCCTTTGCCCAGGGCTATAGTTCTGGTTTAAAGCACTGGCGGCATTCAAGTAAACGCTGCTGCCGTCTGACAAAGTGACGGTTTGTTGTTCGCCTGTTGCCGTTTGGTAGTCGGCATTCCATAAGCGTAGTGTGCTGGTCATGGTGGGGCAAAGCACGGCAACCAGCGCCAAACATGCGGCTGCCAAAATACATTGGTTGCATTGGAAGGTTTGCTTTGTCAAACGGCTTTGAAAAGTTTCCACTAAAGAGCGCCGAATAGTTTCCAGCCAAACTGTAAGGTTATAGGTTTTCTACCGCCTTTTTGCGTTGCTTAAATCGAAAGGAATCGTTGCCGGTTTCCAGGATGTCGCAATGATGGGTAATCCTGTCGAGTAGTGCGGTGGTCATCTTGGCGTCACCGAACACTTGCACCCATTCCGCAAAATTCAGATTGGTGGTGATGATCAGGGACGTTTTCTCATACAGGTGGCTAATCAGATGGAATAGCAAGGCACCACCCGATGCAGGAAACGGCAGATACCCCAATTCATCGAGGATAACGGCATCCATGGCGGTGAGTTGCTTGGCCATGTTGCCGGCTTTACCCTGCTGTTTTTCCTTGTCCAGCTGATTGACCAGGTCGACAGCATTGTAGAAGC
>VGVA01000013.1 GCA_016874115.1 Gammaproteobacteria bacterium | reverse complement strand
GTATGGCCTTGCATTTTGACTACGCACTACGCTTGCGCTCCAACTCCGTCAAAACGCCCGGCCTCTACGGCTACGCAGGGGTCGTCGTACATCGCTCGGCTTCGCTCGCTTCCATGTACTCCTTCGAGGCGTTGGGCGAGCGGTCAACCGTCCAATCCCAATAAGGTAAATTAACTGTCGGATCGACGGCCGGCAAATTGCGTTCCAGCCGCCGTAAAAACTCGCGGTGCCACGGCAAAAACAGCGCACTATTATGGATTCCCGCAGTAAACAGGTCGCGATGTTGCCTTACATAGCGGTCGTACGTGCCGTTTGCCTTTAACTGCAAGATGGCATTAATAAAACGCGATTTTTCGTCTGCCGTTAATGTGGATTGATTCTTTCTTACACCTATTTTCATTCTCCTGGTTTTATTATTCGGATTAATGCGTATTACGCATTGCTGAACGAGGTTTCCTTGTCTTTTTATCTCGATTTACAGGCAATGGCCCAATCGATCTCGATCAGACAGGAAATAACACGGTGCAAGTGTAGAACGGTTGCCAGCCGAATGTCTGTGAAGTTTTACACTAAATATTGCAGTGTTTAATTAATATTAATAGTAGCAAACTTTTAATCGTTCTCGGGGTGATGGCGGTAATTTTTTATCAGAGCGTCTGGCGGAAAGTATTCCATGTACTCTCTCGTGCGTAAAAACGCGGCCTACAAAGACGGACGATTTGGCGGGAATTTAATTAACGAACAGAAAATTAATGGCTTTCGCCGTTTTCTTGATTGATGAGCGGCGGAATGGCGGGTAGTTCGTCCTGTCTGGTTCTTCTGACTTCCTGTTGCAATTCGCCGCGGTGTTTTTCCAGAATTAATAATTCAATCTCGCGGTGCAGGTAGTTATCGAGCTGCTGAGTGGCGGTAAAGCGTTTTTCATGTTCCTGAATTTGCATTTCCAGCTCCATGTCTTTCAGGCGGGCTTCATGCATCATTTTTTCTTTTAACAGTCGTTCTTGCAGCTGTTGTTCTTCGCTTTGCGTGGTGTCCAGCAACGCCAGTTTGGCTTCGTTTTCCAACTGCTTGATGCGTGTTTCCTGCTCGATTTTTTCTATTCTCAAGCGTTCGTGGATGGCGTTCCAGGCCGACTGATTTTTCTCGAATTCGGCAATTTCAGCGGCAAGTTCGGTTTCTTTCAATTTTTGCTTATGCGCCAGCCGTTCCTGTTGCAACTGCTGGTCTAACTCCAGTTTTTTGGCGTGAATTTCCTGCTGGGTATTGGCTGCGGCTTCCTGCTCCAGCCGTTTGAGATATTGTTCGTGGTAGACTTGTTCGCGGTGCATACGCTCTTCAATGGTAAACCGTTCGCTTAACTGACGCTCCTGTTCTTCCAGGCGGCGTTTGTGGTTGAGTGCAGCCTGCTCCTGTTCGATACGGTACAGTTCCTGCTCCTGATTGTACTGGTCGAGCAAGCGTTGCTGACGTTCTAAGCGTTGCTGCTCCAGCGCCAGTTCCTGACGAATGCGCTCCTGGTTTTGCTGCTCCTGGGTTTCAAAGTTTTTCTTGAGTATTTTCAAGTAGATGTCGTCTTTGGCAAAGCGGCTGTCCAATTTAGCCGTATCCGGTGTTTCGGCAAAGCTGGTCAACAGTTCGCACAGCGCCCGGCACTGAATGTTCTGTATGGTCAATTTTTCATTAATCTGCATGGCGATACGCTGTTCGACCGCCGACAAGCCTTCATCCACCCATTTGCCGTCCGCCAGTTTATGCAATTCCTGGTCGACGATATCTTTCAGCAATACCTCGCAGCTGGTTTTGATATGCTGATTAATGATGTGGATCACGTCCGCATGGGCTTGGGCGTACTTGACGGTGGCTTGAAACCTTACATTCACCATTGCATCGATAGCGCAATAATCGCCGTAAAGTTTTACCTGACGGTTAAAATGCAATTCATCGACCGGCAAAGCATAGAGTTGATGATGAAGCCGGGGCCGGTAGTCGGCCGGACGGGCATAGATTTTTTGGAACGGCCCCCATTTTGCCACCACAATCTGCCGTCCGGTTTCAAAACCGGGATCCCAGCTATCGTTCATGCCATGGCCTTCCGAGCCGATCTCGGTCAACCAGATATCGATGGGTGATCTTTCGCCAGCCATTATTTAACCCGCATCTGTGCGGTTTTGCGCCGCCGCTTGCGCTTGTTTGATTTTTTGCAGCTTTTCGCCCATTTTTTCGGCGATTAATGGGTATAAATTGGGCGCAAACTCCACCCGCCGGTCATCGACTTTACGCAAAAATCCGCGGCTGAGCAGCAAGCCCACGGCAAACATCCGCGGCCAATCGACGTAATTGCGGGCGCGTTCTATATCGGTTTTTTCGATAATGATTTCCACGGCGTCGTTTTCATTAATGCGGAATTCGCTGAACTGCTTTAAGCATTCGAATACGAGTTCTTCTTCTTGTTCGGTCAACGGTCCAGGCGCGGAAAATTCCAGACGATACGACAGCAACACGGTGAAAAAATCCACCATCCCGGCAATGATTAAAGGAAATAAGGTGAATTTAGGCAGATTGTTGACGGACGGTTTGACGGTTTCGGTAAATTGCGAATACGTCATTAATACCGGCGCGGCAGGTAAATCCGTGCGGTATTTCGCGGCTATCTGATTAAACTCCAATTGCACTTTGTGCAAATTTTGCGATGTTTGCGTGTAGGCCTGCTCGCTATGCAGCGGATCCCGGTCAAGCTTGTTCAAGCTATCCTGCAAAGCGGCGACCGGCTGGTCGACAACGCTAAATTGTTTTTCCAATTCAGCAAGTTGAACTTTTTTCTCCTGATAAGTTTTATTAACATGTTTCCACACCGGCCCTTCGCCCACCTGGTTACGGTATTGCGGCGGGATTTCCGGATGCGTACCGAAATACGCCTGCGATACGGCCTTACTCAGGTTTTCCAGTTCGATTTTCTCTTGCGCCAGCAAAGTGCTTTTAACCGCCGTCAGCTTTTTCAGGTAATCGTCGACTTGGTGGCCGACTTCATTAATACGTTCGATACGGATCGAATCGTGTTCGGAAATTTCGTAGAACTTGAAGTATGAGAACGCCATTGAGGCGCTGAAAGCGATCACCAACGACGCCAGTACGCTGAAATAGCGTAACCGATTGGCTTTGCAATGAATACCGGCCAGCTCGAAGGAGCAAATGACGATGATGGATTGAATGGCGATAGTAATAATCAGCGCAATCCAGGGCGTAATGAAGTAAGACATGCCGTAAAACGTGGTAAACCCTGAGGCCACGCTGAGCAGCAAGACAATCGGAATCGACCATATCCGCAGAAAACTGACGAATAACGTCTGGATAATATTAATCAAACGGCCAATGCCGCCGCTTTTTAATTTGGCAAGCAGTCGATTTTCCATCGCGTTTTTATAATAGTTATTGAAGCGATCTTATTAATCAATTATTTAATTGCAATAAGTTAGGCTTACTTATTAAACCAACATCTCAGTGTAGGCGATACGCGGTGCAAATGCAACGCCCCTTGATGTTATCGAAAAGCGGTTAAACTTGTCTTAATCCGCATGAAAAGCCAAAAAATAAGGGGAAACAGTAAGCTGCCGGAAAAAAGCGGCAGCTTTTTTGCTTCTGTCTCCCCTTAGGTGAGGGTTTTTGTGCCAGCGCGCCACTATTTTTCGCGAAAGCTGAAATGGGGTTCAATCCGATTTCAGCAGCGAAAAATGACGTGGCGAGTTTGCCTTCGGCGGCCTGCGTTCGTCCCGCTACAGCCCAAAACACAAAACATCGGCTTCCGCCTTGCTTCGTATTTTGACCTTGCGCGAATGACTTGACGCCGTGTCGTATGGCCTTGCATTTTGACTACGCACTACGCTTGCGCTCCAACTCCGTTAAAACGCCCGGCCTCTACGGCTACGCAGGGGTCGTCGTACATCGCTCGGCTTCGCTCGCTTCCATGTACTCCTTCTTTGCGGGTGGTGATGCACCTGCGGCGGTGGCCGGTTAC
Organism: Gammaproteobacteria bacterium; assembly: GCA_016874115.1. Classification (GTDB taxonomy): domain Bacteria; phylum Pseudomonadota; class Gammaproteobacteria; order Methylococcales; family Methylomonadaceae; genus Methyloglobulus. The sequence continues at coordinate 27,867 of VGVA01000013.1, read as the reverse complement.
TGTAAAAACCTGGAGGCGCCTGTATCGGCCTGGGCTGATTACGGTAAAAACCGGGAGGCGCGGGCACCGGTCTGGGTTGATTGCGATAATAATAATTATTGTTAGGGTAATTGCTGTAATAAGGCTGATCGTAACCGGGATTGGCCGGATACCGCGGATATACAGGAACTCTTTGATTGTAAGGATAATTCCGGTAATTGCCGTACGGATAATTTGGCTGCGGATAATACCCGCCGCTGTTTGGATAATTGTAGCCGGACGAATAATAACCATCGTTACCGGTATAACCGTTGTAGCGGTTCGGTCCGGCGCATGCGGACAACAACATCATCGAAGGAGTACATGGAAGCGAGCGAAGCCGAGCGATGTACGACGACCTCTGCGTAGCCGTAGAGGCCGGGCGTTTTGACGGAGTTGGAGCGCAAGCGTAGTGCGTAGTCAAAATGCAAGGCCATACGACACGGCGTCAAGTCATTCGCGCAAGGTCAAAATACGAAGCAAGGCGGAAGCCGATGTTTTGTGTTTTGGGCTGTAGCGGGACGAACGCAGGCCGCCGAAGGCAAACTCGCCACGTCATTTTTCGCTGCTGAAATCGGATTGGACCCCATTTCAGCTTTCGCGAAAAATAGTGGCGCGCTGGAGCAAACCCGTTAATACGATTGTTTTGGCCAATGTTTTCATCGTTTTCTCCTGCAGATTAATCATTAATGATCATCTTAGCATGTAAGACTGAATCCCAGCTTAATCGAATGCATTGACAGAAACCGATGCTTTATTAATTAATATTATTGATTAATAAGACAATATTCTGCCATTATTCCGCATTCAGTTCTTTCTTTAACGAAATGTAAAGTTTGGTCGTGATGATTTCGCTGCCATACAGCTCGTTTAACGCCTGACTCTGAGTTTCACTGAGCAAGCTTTTGGCTAATTGTTGATTCAACCTATCCAATAAAAACTGGTTGATTTTGATTTCTTCCTTCATGCGCTCTTCAGTTCGGACCTTTAACTCCTGAAAAACCGTCAACACATTCGACAACGCCTGTTTGTCGTTAAATATTTCGTATAATCTGGAATGTTCCAATTTTTCCAGTTCGTCGATCACTTTCAGAATCAGCTTGTATTGGGTTCGGTAGTACAAATAAACCTCTTCGGGTTTTGGCGTTTTAGGCTTTAGGAACAATAACTTGCGAAAACGATTGACGATAGAGATATAAAACCAGTTGGCGAATCGTTCATTAATGGACGTTAATTGCCGTTTATCCTGTTCCACCCGTGCAATTTGAATTTCCAGCATGTTGAGGATTTGTTTGTAAATCGCTTCATTAATTTCTCCGCGCCGGAAGATTTCTTTCAGTTCCGCTTTCTCTAGCCCCAACGCGTACAATCTGAGCATTCCTTCGACCACATGCGCGGAATCCTTAAATACCCGTTTGGAATCGGAAACATGCTGATCGTGCAGCGCGCGGTAGTATACGCTAAGGGTTTGATATTGATCCTGGCTGATTTGCTTATTGGCTTGCAGATCCGCTAACTGCGCCAGCATATCCTGATAAATCAATGCCTTGGTTTTATAATAACCGAGTTCTTCATGTGAAGATAAAGCGTCGATCTTTAATTTCCGGATGATATAACCGATCGTCGTCGCCTTGAACAATAAGGTGAAATAAATACAGCCGATCGTCAAAGCCGCCACAAAATCTTTTATGGAAAAATGGTATGCCCAGCCTGGCAAGGTCATGTCGTCGGGGATCAACAAGACCATGACAATCGCCAACGCGCCGCGCAAGCTGCCCCAGGACAACAGTTGCTGCCAGGTTTGCGGAATACGGTCTTCCAGCTTTAACACATTAACCAAAGAAACAGACAGGTAAACCGAAATTATCCGGGCAATCACCACCACCGCAATGATGGCGGCAATAGGCAAAAGCGCGATTTTTTTAAGCTCAATGGATAAATTGGCAAACATCAAGCCCATTAATATAAAGACCAGCGAGTTCGCCACAAAGGCAAAATAGCTCCAGAACTTATCCATGTACTCTTCAACAGAATGAGACATTTTAAAGCGCCCGTAATTCCCCATGACCATAGACGAAATCGACGTCGCAATGATGGAAGATAAATGAATTTCATGCCCCATAACCACTAAATGCTTGGACAGCAGTTCGGCCAGAATGAAGGTGAAATGGGCGACCAATAAAGTCATGGTAATCTCAAGGTGTTCGTTACCTTTCACCCATTCGATCAGTTTGGAAAACATCAGACCCATTAATAACCCGAACAGCACCCCGCCCAGCAACATGGTGGTGAACGAAAACACCGCTGAGATTAATGTGGGATAACCCGTATAACCGTGCAAACAGATTTCCAGAAACACCAGAAATAAGGCAAAGGAAGTTGCATCGTTGAACAAACTTTCGCCTTCAAAAATCAAGGTTAGACGATGCGGCGCCCCGTATTCCTTAAACAACGACAGCACGGCAACCGGATCCGTTGATGAAATAATGGCGCCGAACAGCATGGTCACCAACAGCGGTACCTCAAAGCCCAGTTCATGGAATGCCCACTGCCCGGTAAAACCGATGAAAACGGCGGATATTAATAAACCGAAGACCGCCAAAACACCCATGGAATATTTGTTTTCCTTCACATTCCTGAATTTCATGTTGTAAGCGGATTCGAAAATCAAAATCGGCAAAAACACAAAAAACAAAGATTCGGGCGTCAGCTGAAATTCGTCGATAAAGGAAAAAGTCTCCAACTGCGACAACGGCACTAAAAACGAACCGACGATCACCAGCAACACGGTGTATGGAATACGTATTTTTATGGCGATAATATTCACGCCCAAGGCTATGAACATTAAAGTGAAAATCGCTAAAAATACGTCAATATCCATGAAATAACTTCCTATTTGTTGGGGCTAATAAATAAAAACGTGGATTTAGTAAATTATGTCAATTAAAAATAACGGCCATTCAGCGCGAAGTGTGCAGCAATACTGGCTAAATAGCCTAGCAGAATAGCAGGCATCCATTTTAAATGACTAGTAAAAGTGTAGACTCCTTTTGCTTGTCCCATTAATCCAACGCCTGCAGCAGAACCCACCGCCAATAAACTTCCGCCAACCCCGGTTGTTAACGTGACCAGCAGCCATTGCCCTTGGCTTATGTCGGGCGCCATCGTCAACACCGCCAGCATAATCGTACCGTTATCGACAAAAGCCGAGGCAATACCGACTAGAATATTAGCAACAGTCGGATCCAGGGCAACATATAAGGTCTGCGAAATCATGCTTAAATAACCGATGAAACTAAGCCCTCCCACAGCAACCATCACACCATAAAAAAACAACAATGTATCCCACTCCAGATTAGCAACGGTGTGGAAAACATCAAAAGGTTGGTCAATGTAGTGAAGTTGTTTGGATTTATTCATCACCTTCATGGGAGCGAAGTAGTCGATATACTCTTTGCTTCCTGCCTTATCGGCTTTACCAGCTACCGGCTGGTTTAGGTTTACAACAGTTGCCGGTTCGGCCAGAGAATCGTCTGCGGTTACCGGAACCTGTTCCATGTAAAAACTGAAAAACTTAAGATAAGTTAATCCTAGCATCATGCCTGCTGCAGGCGGTAGGCTCAAAAAATTCTCAAAGCAGGCGGATGTAATAATCGTCAGGATAAATAAACCGATAATCACCCAGCCGCCCCTTTTCATGGGTTCGGATTCGAGCAATGCTTCCGGCCGTTGTTTCGGAATAAAAAAGTGCATGATGGCTGCCGGTGCCGTTAAATTGACTAGCGAGGGAATTAATAAAGCAAAGAAATCGCCAAAAGGCACCACGCCTTTTTGCCAAGCCAACAACGTTGTAATATCGCCGAACGGGCTGAACGAACCGCCGGCATTGGCGGCAACAACAACATTAATACAAGACAGCGTAACAAAGCGCGGGCTGTCTTTACCCAAAGCGACAATGACCGAACCCATCAGCAAAGCCGTCGTCAAATTGTTACAGACCGAAGAGATAAAAAAGGCCTGAAAGCCGGTAATCCAGAACAACTGCCGGTAGCTGAAATTTTTGCTCAACAGCCAGACACGTAATCTTTCGAATACGCTGCGATCTTCCATGGCGTTAAGGTAAGTCATTGATACCATGATAAAAAGAAATAATTCCGCGTAACCTTCCAAGGCCGTACGAAAGGCCAGCCCGGCGCGTTCGTTCATGCCCTGATTAGCGTAAACCACGGCAATTAATACCCAGATCAGGCTGGCCGCAAATACCATGGGTTTGGATTTACGTAATTCGGTGGCTTCTTCAACCATAGCCAACAGGTAAGCGACGGCAAACAGCATTAATGCTATAGAACCCATCCAGGTTGCAGTTAAATCTATCGGATGCGGCATGTCCATCTCAATCGCGTCTGCGGACCACGATAATGATGGCAGGCACAAGACGAATAAACTTAAAAAAGCTAATTTGTATTGGAGTGGGATGTGGAATCTATCAAACATATTCATGGCAAAGAGGATTGGTAATCTATTAATGGCTCTTCCGAATTTAGGGATGAAACTCTGTAAGCAACCCTTCGATTTTTTAAAATAGCCCATACTATTTCATCATAACTAGACTTAAATTGCCCAGAGCTTAATCGATTGACTTTTATTACAGGTCTATTAACTGAAGATCATCCGCCCAATAAGCTATAAAATTGTTTCCAGTCAAAAGAATCTCCAGGATCGGTTTTCCTACCAGGGGCAATGTCGCTATGACCGGTAATCCTATCTTTGGAAAGACCGGGGTAAGTCATTAATAATCTGTTAACAGTTGCCGCCAGTTGGCGGTATTGTGCTTGGGTGTAAGAAATGACTTCCGTACCTTCCAGCTCGATGCCGATAGAAAAATCGTTGCAGCGTTCCCGCCCTTCATAACACGACTGCCCGGCATGCCAGGCGCGCTTGTCGAACGGTACGTATTGGATAATCTCCCCCGTGCGCTTTATTAATAAATGAGAAGACACTTTCAACTGGTATATGGTTGCAAAGTAAGGATGATCGTGTGGATTCAGCCGGTTGCAGAATAACTGATCAATTCCGCCGGTAGCAAATTCGCCGGGCGGCAAACTGATGCAATGAACGACAATTAATGAAATATCGTCCGGATCGGGGCGATCGTCGAAGTTGGGCGAAGGTACGCGGCTGGCGGTGCTTAACCAATGTTGTTCTATGTGCATGAATAAAGTATTAACGTTAACGGAGTTTTCCGTAAGGCATGGAATTAATTTTACTATCAGCCAAGTTTAGCCGCACTTACCCAAGCTAAAAATACTTTTTCCCCTAATCTAACCAATAAATCCCTGCCACTAACCGCGGCAACGCACCCGGTTTCGTTAACCGGCGCTTGTGTGATAGCATTTTAGCTATCCGCAATGCCCATTAATAACCTATTACCCGACACAACCCGCAGCCTGTGAAACCGATTAAACTGAACGAACGTATTATTTTTGCTTTGGACGTACCCAGCCCGGAAGAGGCCAAACAATGGGTGACCAAACTGGATGGCGACATCAAGTTTTTTAAAGTCGGCCTGGAACTATTTCTGGCTGGCTGGTGGAATATTGTCGATTTCATCATCGACCGTGGCAACCAAGTGATGCTCGATCTGAAATTTTACGACATTCCGGAAACCGTTCACCTTGCCATTCAGCAAGTAAAAGGCCACGGCGTCAGTTTTGCCACCATCCACGGCGACGATGCGATCATTAAAGCCGCCGTATCAGACAAAGGTGCGCTGAAAATCCTGGCGGTAACAGTACTGACCAGCTTCGATGAAAACGACATGCGGCGCATGGGCATTAACGGCACGGTGCAAGACTTGGTGCTTAGCCGCGCCCAAAACGCTATCGATTCGGGCTGCGATGGCGTAGTGTCATCTGCGCTGGAAATCAGCAACTTACGCGCCAAGTTGGGCGACGGATTCTATTCGGTAACACCGGGCATCCGGCCAAGTTCAAGCGAACCGGGCCAGGACGACCAAAAGCGTATTGCTACAGCCCGCAACGCCATCATTAATGGCGCGGATCATATTGTCGTCGGGCGGCCTATTCGCAACGCTAGTGATCCGATCAGCGTTATCCGGCAACTGCAAGACGAAATTGCCCAAGCCGTGGACATTCGCCATTAATAAAAACAGCATTGCTTATTTTCCGATTGCCTGAAAAGTCGGCTTGAGCGACAATCTAATCCGACCAATTTACAGACAGTTTGCTAGCAAACGCGTCTTGACTGCCACAGCGATTAAAAACATAGGTAAACACCTGCACCCAACCCGGCAAGCACTGCCTTTAACTATTGTAGAAGAAGGTAATCATATGAAAAAATTAATAAAAAACCCACATTTAAGCCTTGTTGCCGGATTAATCTTGGCCGGTTGCGCCAGTGATCCCGCCCCCGATTACAGCGCTTATCCGACCGCCATGAGTTATCCGCAACAAACCCCGTTGCCGTCGGCCCGGCCAGCGCCCCCGCCACTGCCAACACAACCCTATAATCCGTACCGGCCCAGCACACCGTCGTATAACACGAACAATAGCTATAACGATTACGGCTCGTCGTACGGCGATTCTTACGGTTCGTCCGGAAATTACGGGGATCGTTATGAAGTCAGAAATTTTATCCGGCACATGGCGGAAAAACACGGCTTCTCGGAAAGTTATCTGACCGGCTTGTTCAATCAGGCCAACCGCCTGGATTCCGTCATCCGCCTGGAAGGCCCGTCATCCAGTAATTCCGGCCCGGCTAGGCCGGGCAGCTGGTCGCGCTACCGCGGCAAATTCCTGACCGAGCAGCACATTAATAACGGCGTTGACTTCTGGCGTAGAAACGCCGACGCTATCAGCAAGGCCAGCAGCGCTTACGGCGTTGATCCTGAATACATTGTCGGCATCATCGGTGTGGAAACCTATTTCGGCAAAAATATCGGCAAGACCTGCGTCTTCGACGCCCTGACCACCCTGTCATTCGATACGCACCGGCGTTCCAAATATTTCATGTCGGAGTTGGAAAACTTTCTATTAATGACGCGTGAAGAAGGCTACAACCCGCGGCAACCGGTAGGTTCGTGGGCGGGTGCGATGGGGCTTGGGCAATTTATGCCGAGCAGCTTCCGCAAACTGGCAGTGGATTTCGACCGCAATGGCCAGCGTGACCTGTGGCACCCTAACGATGCCATCGGCAGCGTGGCGCATTATTTCTCAAAAAACGGCTGGGATTATCACAGCCCGGTCGCACAACCGGCGGGCGGCTCCTACAGCCCTTCTGTCATCGAACTCAGCACCTATGAAGGCACGGAATACTGGCAGGTTCATCACAACTTTAAGGTCATCAAGCGTTATAACAACAGCAGCAAATACGCAATGGCTGTACACCAACTGGCGCAAGCGATAAAAAACCGATATCAAGGTTCGCAATTTACCGCTAACTGAAGACCAATAAGACTGCGTTAATCAGTCCGCGTTACACTCAAAACAGGGTACAAACGGTAAGCTAAACCATACTCGTTTGTACGAGCCGTTAATTCCCCGGTTATGTTGCGATAATCGGGGCGCACATCCTACTTTCTTTACTCTAAAGGAAATTCCGATGATTCATCCATTAATAAAAACAACCGTTTTCAGCCTTATCACTGTTTTATGCGCACAAACTGCCTGGGCGGAAGCGATGGAAGCGGGTGCTTGGCAAATGGACAGCAAAATTACCATGCAGGATGTCAAAACCGGGCAAAGCAAGACCATGAACGAATCGACTTCCAAATATTGTCTGACACCGGCCTTTATCGCCAAGGACGCTTATTTGACGCCCGGCTTGGATAAAGCGAAGATGGAGGAGAAAAAAGCCAAGTGTTCGATTTCCGACGAAAAAAAATCGCCGGGCGCGGCTTCATGGCGAATGAATTGTAAAACCCAGGACGGACATGAAGTGGACGCCCTCATCAGCAACACCGCATCGGCGCAAAAAATGACGTCCAACGTGGAACAGGTAGTTTCGCAAGGCGGCAAAACGGTAAAGTTGAACATTGCCATGAATGGCAAATTTATCGGCAAATGCAGTAAGGAAATGCCGGAACTTTAATTAACAGGTCATTAATGGCTTTGGCAACCGCTTCGACAATACATCTCATTTCCATGCTCCGGGATGGAAATGAGACAGCACATAGATCATTTTGAATGAAATAATGCGTAATGCAACCGGGAAATTTATCTCATTTCGCATTTTCCCCTTTCGATTTCGCTGAGGACAGGCTCTTCGATAAGCTGCGGCCCGTAATACCATAATGGTTAACTGAACGGACTCACCTATTTAAACCACAAAAAAACGTGAAAACAGCAAAAAACCCAGCTGTCCATCGATCCGCATCAGGTTTATTAAACACTGCATTTCCTTATTTGCTCAAACCGGTTCGCTTATTCTATGCTATAAGATAATCGACTTAGTTTTTTGAATAGAAGTCCTATGGCTTTCACTCCTTTAAAAGATCACGAAACACCGATCAAAGTGCTATTTACCGGCTATTTAATCACGGTTGGCATCGGTTATTTCTTCGCATTAATCCAGATCCTGCTGACGCACGGCATGGCGGACGGCAAGTTCGGGTTGTCGATTGACGATATTGTGTACAGCTATTACGGCAACCGTTCCGGTACGGTGCTGGAACAGAAGCTGGAAGGGTCGATGAAGGATAAAGCAGAAGACGACGAACGTTTCGACATCATCCAATGGGTGCGCGACGGTGCGGACGAAGAAGCGTTTAAAGACGACGGCATTGAAGCAATCATCCAAAAGCGATGCGTAATGTGCCACAACAAAGAGGCCTCCGGCATTCCCGATTTTAACAATTTTGCGAAATTAAAGGCTTTGGCGGCGCAGGACGAAGGCTCGTCGGTCGGCACACTGACACGCGGTTCGCATATTCACATGTTCGGCATCAGCTTTATTTTTATGTTTGTCGGCATTATTTTCAGTTTTTCCGAAACCACAAACGTAAAATTTAAATGCATTGCTGTCGGTATGCCTTATGTCTTTTTGGTTACCGATATTCTGTCCTGGTGGCTGACTAAATTCTTCCCGATGTTTGCCTGGCTGGTTATTCTGGCCGGTATCGGCATGGGCGTTTCGTTTATTTTTATGTGGTTTACGTCCATCATGGAGATGTGGATGTATCAAATCGTCTACGTGGAAGGCGTATGGCCGTATTATCGACGCTTGAAAGCGGATGCCGAAGCGGACCGTCTGAGCCAGCGCTTTCGTCCGATTACGGCAAAAATCGTTTCGCTTTCGCTTGCGGCAACTCAACTTATCAATGAGTTGCTAAAGCAATTAATACCCATAGCGACTGCCGCCACGAAGCAATTAACGGCGTTGATTAATAACCATTTGAACAAAAACAATTAATTTGCCAGAGCAGCGCTAAATCAACCATGCAACCTTCAACGGCCGAAATCGATGCATACCTTGAAGAAGATATCGGCTCCGGCGATATTACCGCGCATATCATCCCGGAAAACGTCACTGCCGAAGTCACGGTGATCACACGCGAGCCGATGGTCTTGTGCGGCAAGGCGTGGTTCGATGCGGTGTTCCATCGCTTGAATTCAGGCATCGACATCGTCTGGCATGCCAGTGAGGGCGAAAGCATTAATGCCGATACCCGCCTGTGCGACCTAAAAGGCCAGGCGCGCGCCTTATTAACGGGCGAACGCACCGCCCTGAATTTACTGCAAACCTTATCCGCCACCGCCACCGCCGCCAAACGCTATGCCGACGCAGTTAAAGGCACCGGCTGCAAAGTACTGGACACCCGTAAAACCATTCCGGGCTTGCGGAAGGCGCAAAAATACGCGGTACGATGCGGCGGCGGTTTCAACCATCGCATGGGCTTGTACGATGCGGTATTAATCAAGGAAAATCATATTATTACCGCAGGTTCTATCGCCAGCGCCGTGCAGCTGGCGCGCCAGCAATCGTCCGCGCCGGTCGAAGTGGAAGTCGAATCGCTGGCGGAATTTCAACAAGCGCTAGCAGCTAGACCGGATCGTATTATGCTGGATAATCTCAGCCTTGACGACATACGCGCAGCAGTCGCCATTAATAACCGTGCCGTGGAACTGGAAGCATCGGGCAATATCACGCTGGAAAATATCCGCAGCGTTGCGGAAACCGGCGTGGATTTTATTTCCATCGGTGCGTTGACAAAAAACATCAAGGCCATCGACTTGAGTATGCGGATTAATCTGGTGTTGTAGTTCATGATCGACTCTCAATCAGCCAACGAATTCGCAGACCACTGGATTAAGGCATGGAACGCTCACGACCTTGAGGAAATACTGTCGCATTACACAGATGACTTCGAAATGACGTCTCCGGTGATTGTCGGCACAATGAACGAGCCATCGGGAAAGCTGAAAGGCAAAGAAAGTATTTGCGTTTATTGGTCAAAAGCCTTAGCAAATTATCCTGAACTCCACTTCTACAAGCGGCATGTTCTGGTAGGGGCTAGCAGTGTAACTATTATTTACGATGGCGTGAAGGGTCTATCTGCCGAGGTGTTCCATTTTAATGATCAGACAAAAGTTTATGCGGCGTATGCCCATTACGACCTTTAACTAGGCGTTGCTTTAATGATAAAAAAGATCAGCGCATTGTTTAATAAAATAACCCACGGTGTGTACGTCATAGGCGTGGCCAACGGCAAGGAACAAAACGCCTTTACCGCCGCCTGGGTAATGCAGGCGTCATTTGCGCCGCCCATGCTGGCATTCAGCATTAACCCGGAACATTATTCTTACCGCTTATTAAAAACCGGCGGTGTCTGCACCATTAATGTGCTAGGGCAAGATCAGCTTGCACTCGCTCCGCATTTCGGCGCCTCAGGCGTTAAAGAAAAAATGACGACTTATGCATGGAAGCCGGGGATTACCGATGCGCCTGTCCTAAGCGATTGCCTGGTTTATTTTGAGTGCAAGCTGAGCCATTTTACCGATGCAGGCGACCATAAAATCGTGGTCTGTGAGGTTATTAATGCCGGTGAGCTTAATTCCGGATGGCCTTTATTGTACTGGCAAACCGGCGACATGGATGGCAGCAGCGAATTTTACACCGATAAAAATCAGTAAGTTAACTTGCTCCACCGAATAACTGTTGATCGATTAAATCGCACAAACAGTGGGTTATTAATACATGCACTTCATGCGTACGCACCGCCGAGCTGGACGGCACCCTGATTTCAAGATCGCGTTCCGTTAATAATTCCGATACCGAATCGCTTTTTTCGCCGGTTAAGGCGACGATAGTCATCTCTTTACTGTGGGCGATACCGATCGCTTTTGCAATATTGGGCGAATGATTGCAATCCGAGTAGGTCAGTAGCACGTCTCCGCTTTGCCCTAGCGCCCGCAGCGGTTTGGAAAAAATTTCCTCATAACTGGCGTCATGGGCGATAGCCGTTAATGCCGTGCTGTCCAGGTTTAGCGAAATGGCCGGCAATGACGGCCGGTCGCGTTCGAACTGGCTGAGCAAGGATGACGCCAGCAATTGGGCGCAGGTAGCCGATCTGCCGTTGCCGCAAGTCAGGATTTTGTGGTCGTTGAGCAACACATCCACCATGCGTTGCGACGCCAGTTCAATCAGTTCGCACAATTCGGCAAGCGCATCCTGCTTGGTTTGGATGCTGTCGGTGAATTGATTAATGATGTGGTTTTGTAAGCTCATTAATGAAAAGGCAATTCAAAATGCATTTTTGATCCAGTCGATTTTGCCGTCGCCGGACATGGCGACGACGTCGAAACGCACCGGGCAATCGTCGCGGTGAGTTAATAGATAATGCTGCGCAGCGGCAATAAGCTTACTTTGCTTAGCGGCCGTCACGCTTTCGCTGGCGCTGCCGTACGCGCCGCTTTTCCGGTAGCGCACTTCGACGATCACCAAAGCCCGCCCCTCCCGCATTACCAAATCCAGCTCGCCATACTTGCAACGGTAATTGCGGCAAACCGGCTGCAAACCTTGTTGCATAAGGTAGGCATGAGCCTGATCTTCCGCGCTTTTTCCTCTTAGTAAGTGCGCCGTCTTGGTTTTGAGCGTCCCCAGCATTAATCGTATTACTTGCTGGCAGGAAGCGTACCCAAAGGGGCAGTTGCCGCACTACCGGTTTCGTTATAGCCGGTTTCCGACGGGCTTTGCGAAAAGCCGATCAATTCCGGCTGGCCGTTAACAAATTTGGCGCATACCAGATTCCGTTTAATCCGGTTATCGCTTTCTAAAGACAATTTACCGGTAGCGCCCAGGTATGGCGTGGTATTCAATGTCGTTAATTGTCCGGCCAGATAGTAGGCGTCAATGCCCATCGCCACCAGGCGAATATACGAACTTGGGAATTGATTAATCACGTCGCGTAACGATAGCATACTCAGTTCGCCACCGTACGCGCCGGTGAGCAGCCAGGGCGTGTCGCAAAAGTTAATACCGTTGAGCGGCGCATCGGCCATCGGATTCGGCAAGCCCGCGTAGATGGAGGGTAAGGCATACACAGCGATATTACCCGCTTGCAGCAGTTGTGAATTAATCGCCTGACCGTCTTTACCCGACGCGCTTAACAGCACCACATCCACACCGCTACTGCTGGGTTGCGGTGTGTAATTCGCTCCCGGAAACGCCTGCTGGACATTATTAATGCGCGCCTTACTTTCATCCAGACCGGCAATGCTGCTAATGGCGGCGGAAAAATCTTTTTTATCCGGGTCGTACGTCAGCGATTTCAAAACTGTGCCGCCCAACATCTGCCAGTGCTGCGTCAAATAATTGGCCAAACGTTTGTCTTGATCGTTTTTGGGCGCCAACACGACGGCGTTTTTATGGCCGTCCAATTGCGCTTTACGGGTCAGTTCGGCAACATCGTCAACGGGACTCAAGGCAAACTGATACAAGTTTTGTTTGCTTAAAGTGGGCACGTGGTTTAAAGCCAACACGGGAATGCTTAACGTGGCTGCATTCGCCAGACTTTGTATGCTTTCTTTATTGAGCGGGCCGATGACCAGTTTTGCGCCTTCATTAACCGCTTTTTGGTATAACTCGGCGGGTTTGCCGGTTTCGGTATCGTAGAAATGCAAGGCCGGTTTGGCGTTTTCACGGCTATGAGCGGCTAAAAATCCGGCTTTTACCGCTTTACCTGCATCCGCGTAAGGCCCGCTTTGCGGCAACAACACCGCAATACTGGTTGGCGTTGTACCTGCGCTTGCAGAGATATTACCGGCATTCGCCACATAAAGATTAGCGGCGTGTTGCGGATTAGCGGCGCGCCATGCGGCCAAGTCGGCATTGAACTTGGCCGGATTTTGCTGGCGCGACGCCAGGATTTTGGCAATTGACACCCATTCTCTCAGCCCTTCTTTTTGGCTTTGCTGCCGGGCGATACTGTCGGGCAACATGCCTAGTGATTCTAAGATAACGCCTTGATTTTTGCGGCGTTCGTCCGCTTTTACCAAAAACGGATCCAGACCGATTCTGGCTTTCGCACTTTCCAGCAGATTGCCCGTTAATGAATAAGCAAAAGCTTGCGATTGATAAAACTTGATTTTATCGTTAACGGCCAGTTCGCCGGTATCGGTTTCCCCCAAATAATTAATCGCATGTTCGGCATCGCCGAAATTCAACAAAGCCTGCGCCGTCAGCAAATTATATTGCGCCGACTGTGCCTTAGTGAGTTCTTTTGGGTTCAGCGCATCCAACTGTTGCTTGGCGGCGGCGCCCTTGGCGGTTTGCAGTAAGTTGGCTATCGTTTGCAGACGGGTATTATTTTGTTGAACAGTAAAGTCCGATACCGGTTCTTGGTACAATCCGTAATCGTCCGGCAGATGTGCGCAACCAAACAACAACAGTGCGCAGAATACAGCAATAATGGCGTAATATTTGCTCATAGCATTCTTCCCTTCAGCGAGAAAACGTTCAAAACGAGGTTGCATGTCCAATCAATACGGAAAATTATACGTGGTTGCCACCCCAATAGGTAATTTAGCAGATATTAGTTTCCGAGCGATAGAGATTTTAAAACACGTAGACTTAATCGCTGCCGAAGACACGCGGCATGTCAAATTATTAATGAACCATTACGGCATCAGCAATAAAGTCGAATCTTTTCATCAACATAACGAAGAGAAAGCGGCGGAGAAGCTGCTGGAGAAATTACGCAACGGCCTGTCAATCGCCTTGGTCAGCGATGCCGGAACGCCATTAATCAGCGACCCCGGAATGCCATTAATCTGCAAAGCCAAAGATGAAGGACTCACAGTTGTACCTCTTCCCGGCCCATGCGCATTAATAACCGCCTTGTCGGCAGCCGGTTTGCCTGTGACAAAATTCAGTTTCGAAGGCTTTTTGCCGCGTACGTCTTCGGCGCGCAAAGCTTTTTTTACCGAAAAACTTAATGAAACCACAACCTGGGTATTTTACGAATCCAGCCACCGCATTCTGGCAACCTTACAGGATATGGCGGCCATTTTGCCGCGCGACCGGCAGATTGTGATCGCACGGGAACTGACCAAACTGTACGAAACCATCGTCAAGACCTCATTAATTAATGCTCTTCAACTGGTTGAACACGACGCCAACATGCAAAAAGGCGAGTTTGTCGTGATTATTGAAGGCGCCGAAGAACAAAAACAATCGGATGATTTAAGTGAGGAACAACGGCGCATATTAATGGTATTAATGCGCTCTTGCTCCACCAAAACAGCGGTGGAGCTGGCGGCGGAAATTACCGGGGCGAGGAAAAAACTGCTGTACCAAACAGCTTTGAAGATAGATTCAGGCCATTAATTGCTTGTGTTACAAGCCGAACAATCCGAAACTCGTTGTAAGTTTGTAGGTCGCCTCGCCGGTATGGCAGTTATGTAACATTCGAGCAAATAAATGTCAGGCAGCATAAGTTCAATCTGATCTACTAGGCCTGGTTATGACGATGATTTTGGCAGTCTTTTTTTGATTTTCACTTCATCAACAAATTTATCGAAATCTGATTTAAACTCTTTCTCATGAGACTCCATATACTTTTCATACTCACCTAAGGCATAGCTTTTTGCTGATTCAAAAGAAACTTTACCGAAACCATCTAAAACATCATACGAATTGAAACGCAAAAACTCGTCTAACTTACCAACCCAATCTTTCATGGTCATAACAATCTTCCGTTTGGCGAAAAGTTCAGCCGTACCCAAATAATTTTCCATCAAGCGTTCCAATTCATCGAGTTCATCTGGCGAAAGATAGTTTTTCCCTATGGGCACATCACTTTTTAAGATTACGTCATCCTTGTGCATGTTGGCATAATGAACAAGCCCCATATTCGGTTTGGTGGAGTCGGCTCTTTGTTTTATCAATTCTGCAGCGGTGTGGTGGTGTATGGCGTAGTGGAATTTGTTTTGCACTTGGGCAAAAAAGTTACGGGTAACAGCAGCATTTGCGTCATAGTCAACGCTGCATTGGCTATAAAGGTCGGTCACTTTTTGCCAAAACATACGCTCAGAGGTGCGAATTTTTCTGATTCGCTCAATGAGTTCATCAAAATAATCCTTACCGAACAAGCGATTGCCCTGTTTTAACCTTTCATCATCAAGCGCAAATCCTTTAATAAGATAATCGCGCAATACAGATGTCGCCCACCGCCTGAACTGGGTGGCCTTGTAAGAGTTCACTCGATAGCCTACAGAAATAATGGCATCTAAGTTGTAAAACTTAGTGTCATAATTCTTACCATCAGAAGCAGTTATTCGGAAATTCCTAATAACTGAAATCTCATCTAACTCATTGGATTGAAAAATATTTTGAAGATGTTCATTAATAGTTGGAACAGAAATATCAAAAATTTCACTCATTCTTTTTTGAGAAGCCCAAACAGTTTCCTCGCCCAAAAGCACTTGAACTTTGATAGCGCCATCTTGTGCCGTATAAAAAAGAAATGCCGAAGTTTCATTTTCTGGATCATAAGCTTTTGAGCTAGATAAAAAATGTTTATCTGAAAGATGTTTCCCAGAAGCTTGTAAAACCGGCTGTTCAACAAAATCTTGCGCGGATAAGTTAACCTCCCGCTGTACAGCCAGTTTTAACAATTCGTCATGCCATTTTCTGGGGATTGAGCCTGTCTTCACCCAATAAGCCACCGTACTTTGGCCTTTGCCTATCAAGGCTGCGAGTGCGGTTTGTCCGCCGAAAGCATCAACTATTGCATTCACGTTCATAAGGTACGCCTCAAAATTATTTGATAATCAAATTATACTATCAAATATGTTTCCGTTAACATCGATTTTTTTGATAATCAAAATTAATTATCAAACTTATGTGCCGAAAACCGTGATTAAAATAAAAAGACTGCTTCTGCCCTCATTGTTGAGCATTACGGTATAATCCATCAAGAAAAAGTCGGCCGGGCAGCCGCTGTGTTATCGCAAGATAGCAGGGAGGAAAGTCCGGGCTCCACTGGGCAGGGTGCCAGGTAACGCCTGGGAGGCGCGAGCCTACGGAAAGTGCCACAGAAAAGATACCGCCTTCTCCCTTGGGATTAGGTAAGGGTGAAATGGTGCGGTAAGAGCGCACCGCGCAACTGGCAACAGGGGCGGCACGGTAAACCCCGCCCGGAGCAAGATCAAATAGAGGAACAGACGCGTGGCCCGCGCGGTTCCTGGGTAGATTGCTTGAGCGTTAGGGTGACTTAACGCCTAGATGAATGGCTGCTCTCGACAGAACCCGGCTTATAGGCCGACTTTTTCTTTCTGAATTAATCAAGCCAACCGCAACTGCAACTGCAACTGCAATTTTTTCTCAGATTAATCGATTAATCGTCGTCAGGACAGTAACGGCCATTGTAACCGCCCCGGTTGTAATAGCCGTAATTGGAGCCTGGGGAAAAATATCCTGCCTGATAACCGTTGTTGTAGCCGGAGCCGCCGTTATAACCATAATACGGACGATTGCCGTAACCCGATCCGTAATAACTACCTGACGAATTGTAAGAATAGGCCGGATCGTAAGCGCAATCGCTGATTAATCCCATTAATCCCGCCATTAATAGCATTCTTATTGTTGTGGTCATGATTCATCCTCCTGTGGTGAATTCGCCTACAAGGTAGCAAACCAGGCTGAATGACGGATGAATTCGACTGATTAATATGGATTTAGCATTCTGCATTAAATTTCCGTTCGCCTTGAGCCTGTCGAAAGACTCAGTACAAACGGTTCGAACATTAATAGGCAACAATGCAGAGAGAACTATATTGATACTTTATTAATGCTTGCGGTTAATCAAGCTGGCGCAGCAAACGGAATCCGACATCGTGCGTACGGCTGGCGGGTATCGCACTAAAACGCACGGCTGAACGCAGATTAATGGGCTTGCCGATAAAGCTGCCGCCCCGGTAAGTTTTGTATTTCCCGGTTTCAGGTCCAGCTGGATTATGTTCCGGACTATTGCTGTAATAGGTTCCGTCATACCAATCCTGCACCCATTCCCACACGTTGCCGTGCATGTCGTACAAACCCCAGTCGTTCGGCTTAAGTTGCGCGACGTCATGCGAAGCACCTTTATAACCCAAATTGCCGTGCCAGGCGTACTGCGCCAATGATCCGTCACCGTTACCGTAGCAATAATCCTTGCCGCTTCCAGCTCTGGCGGCATATTCCCATTCGGCTTCGGTAGGCAGGCGGAAACGATTGCCACCGTCTTTCGCATTAATTCTTTTCAGAAACTCCTGCACGTCATTCCAGCTTACCCGGTCAACCGGCCGGTCGTAAGATTTTACTTTGCTGGGGTTGTTGCCCATCACGTCTTCCCATTGTTTTTGGGTGACTTCGGTTTCGCCCAAATCAAACGGCTTGTCGATGCAGACGTGATGACTCGGCGTTTCACCGGCCGTTAAATTGGACGGCGGATTAGGATTGCCCATGGCAAAACAGCCGGCTTCAATCAATACAAAATTAATACCCATGAAAGTGTTGCTTTCCTGCGCATTAACAACGGCGCCAAAACCGGCCATGAGCAAAAAAGCCGCAATGCTAAGACGATTAATCATAATTCTGCCTCATAGATTTCTGTTAACCACCGTAAGCAATGGTTCTGTTTCTGTAAATTTTAGCGGCATTCCGTGTCTTATTTCAGTTATTAATAACACTCTATTTAACTTTGATCATAAAAAACTGATATTTTATGGTTAAAATTGATGAGTTAACCGCTCATAAGCATAACGAAAATTAACAGTTTCAACTTTTTAATTTAAATTAGCCCCATTAATGAACCAGCCCAAATCGTACACCATTGCCTTTAGCGCGGGAGAAACATCCGGCGACCAACATGCCGCCGACATGTTTTGGGAGCTGAAAAAACATCTGCCGCAGATAAGGGGCATTGGTATGGGAGGGCACAGCATGAAACAGGCTGGGATAGACATATGCTACGACTCATCGTCGATGGGCGTCATCGGCGTGGTCGAAGCCGTTAAACACCTCTTTAGTATTGTACGCGCCTGGCAAACCATGAAAAAACTGCTGCTACGCGAACGCCCCGATTTGTTGGTTTGCGTCGATTACAAAGAATTCAATTACCGTCTGGCGCGCTTTGCCAAACGCAACGGGATTAAAGTCCTGTTTTACGTCAGCCCGCAGGTATGGGCATGGCGGCCTGGACGGGTAAAAAAGTACGGCGCGGCTATCAATATGATGGCGGTTATTTTTCCGTTTGAAGTGCCGTATTACGAAGCGGAAAAAGTCCCGGTGCGTTATGTCGGCCATCCTTCCATTAATAAGGTCAGCCCGCAACTGACTCGCGTGGAAGCTCTACGCAAATTCGGCGTCAGTAACGCCGAACATGTGGTCGGCATTTTTCCCGGCAGCCGCAGCAATGAAATCGAACGGATGTTACCGGTCATGCTGAAAGCCGCGCATAAGCTGCAAGGCTCGATTCCCACTATTCATTTTTTACTGGCGCAGGCCGATTCGATACCGGACTCATTAATCAACCAGCATTTAAAAAACGCTCGCCTGATGATTACGGTCATCAAGAAAAAACCGTACGACGTTATCCAATGTTGTCACGCCATTATGACCACATCCGGCACTGCCAGCCTAGAGATAGCTTTACTGGAAGTGCCGATGGTGATTACTTACAAGCTGTCGCCAATCACCTACTGGCTGGGGCGCTTACTGGTCAAAACCCCCTACATCGGCTTACCAAACATTATTTTGGGGAAACCGGTCATTAAAGAGCTGATTCAACATCACGCCAATCCCGATAAAATCGCCGCAGAAATTACCGCAATCCTGCAAAATAAATTGTATGCCGAACGTATGCGACTGGATTTACGGCAAGTAAAACAGGAACTTGGAAAGGGTGACGGCGCGAAAAACACCGCGTTGCTTGCCCTGGAAATGATGGAAGTACCGCCGAAATTCGAACTGAATTTCGATTGGGACTTTTAATTAATCGACTATGCAGCTACCGGTGTACGTCATTAATCAAAAAACCGACAATGCATCGAATATTTGTATCTATATTAATCAAAATTAAAGCTGGCTTTTAACATCATTAATTGCATACGACACAGTTAACTAACGCCCTGATAGCACTCGGATTAATACAGTTTCTTGTACCCGATAGCAGCCTATGTGATAATGTTCTATTAATTAATATACTCGATTATTTTAACCCGGGATTCAACAATGGACGAGAACAAAAAGAAAGCGCTGGGCGCTGCCTTAATGCAGATCGAACGGCAGTTCGGCAAAGGTTCCGTCATGCGCATGGGCGATGTCGCCGCTTCGCGCGACATCGAAGTCGTCTCCACCGGTTCTTTAGGTCTGGACATTGCCTTAGGCTGCGGCGGGTTGCCGCGCGGTCGAATTGTCGAAATTTACGGACCGGAATCCTCCGGCAAAACCACGCTGACCTTGCAGGTGATCGCCGAAATGCAGAAATTAGGCGGCACCGCTGCTTTCGTCGATGCGGAACATGCGCTCGACCCCGGCTATGCCGAAAAAATCGGCGTTAATGTTGACGATTTGTTGGTGTCCCAGCCCGACACCGGCGAGCAGGCGTTGGAAATCACAGACATGCTGGTGCGTTCCGGCGCAGTGGATGTAGTCGTCGTGGATTCGGTCGCGGCATTGACCCCAAAAGCCGAAATCGAAGGCGACATGGGCGATTCGCACATGGGTTTGCAGGCACGATTAATGTCGCAGGCTTTACGCAAACTGACCGCCAACATTAAGCGCGCCAACACACTAGTCATCTTCATTAACCAAATACGGATGAAAATCGGCGTGATGTTCGGCAACCCGGAAACCACCACCGGCGGCAATGCGTTGAAATTCTATGCCTCGGTGCGCTTAGACATCCGCCGCATCGGTTCAGTCAAAAAAGGCGAGGAAGTCATCGGCAACGAAACCCGCGTCAAAGTCGTTAAAAACAAGGTCGCGCCGCCGTTCCGGCAGGCCGAGTTTGAAATTCTCTACGGCGAAGGCATTTCGTTTTTGGGCGAACTGGTCGATTTGGGTGTTAATTACGGCTTCATCCAAAAGGCCGGTTCCTGGTACAGCTACGGCAATGACAAAATCGGCCAAGGCAAAGACAACGCCAAGGCTTATCTGAAAGAAAACCCGGCAATCGCCAAAGAAATTGAAAGCAAAATCCGCGCCGAAGCGTTCAGCAAGCCGGTCACCTTGATTGAATCGCCGGTTGAAAGCGACGAATTCTGATCCGCATATTTTGCTCCGTGGACGACGAATTATTACTTAAAAGCATCAAAAAAGACTGCCTCCGCCTGCTCACCCGTCGCGAATACAGCCGGAAGGAAATCGAGCAGAAGTTAATCGCCAAAGATTATCAACGCGAGCAGTTTGCCGCAGTTTTGGATGAACTGACCAAGCAAAGCTGGCAAGACGATAACCGCTATGCCGAAAGTTACCTGAACATGCGTAGCCAAAAAGGCTTCGGCCCCGTCAAGATTGCTTATGAATTACGCCAGCAGGGCGTGGATAAAAGCACCGTTGACGAATTAATTCAATCCAGAACCGAAGACTGGGTGAAACAGTTGCGGCAACTTTACGTAAAAAAATTCGCCAGTTCTGCCATTAATGATAATGCCGAGCGCAACAAACGCATCCGTTTTCTCAGCCAGCGCGGGTTTCCTAGTGGCATGATATATGAACTGCTTGAAAAGACTTGATAACGTCCTTCGACAAGCTCAGGACGAACGGAAAATAATTGATTTCGTTCGTGGTGAACCTGTCGAACTATGAGCGAAATCAATATGCCTTTAAGCTTATGACTTACAGAAATTAAATCGTTTTTCCAAAATACCTACCTGAGTTTTACTGCAAATGAAAACGTTGACCAGTGCTGAAATCCGTTCGGCCTTCCTGGAATTTTTCCGCAAGCATGGGCATTCGGTGCAGCCATCGAGTTCGCTGGTGCCGGGCAACGACCCGACCTTACTGTTCACCAATGCGGGCATGGTGCAGTTCAAGGATGTTTTTTTAGGGCGGGATAAGCGGGATTACGTCCGCGCCGCCACCAGCCAGCGCTGTGCGCGGGCGGGCGGTAAGCATAACGACCTGGAAAACGTGGGCTATACCGCCCGCCATCATACCTTTTTCGAGATGCTGGGCAATTTCAGTTTCGGCGATTATTTCAAAAAAGAAGCCATCCACTTCGCCTGGGATTTATTAACCAAGGAATTCGGCATTCCCGCCAATAAGCTGTGGGTCACGGTGTTTGAAGAAGATGCCGAAGCCGAACGTATCTGGCTGGACGATATTGGCGTTGATTCGGCGCGGCTGTCAAAAATTGGCGCAAAAGACAATTTCTGGGCGATGGGCGATACCGGCCCGTGCGGCCCGTGTTCGGAAATTTTCTATGACCACGGCGCACACATCCCAGGCGGCCCGCCCGGCTCACCCGACGAAGACGGCGACCGTTACATCGAAATCTGGAACTTGGTGTTCATGCAGTACGAACGGGCTGCCGACGGCACTTTAACGCCGCTGCCGAAACCCTCGGTCGATACCGGCATGGGCTTGGAGCGCATCGCCGCCGTTATGCAGGACGTGCATAGTAATTACGAGATCGACCTGTTCCAAGCCTTATTGAAAGCGACGGCAAAACTGGCGAACACCGATAACCTCGACCAGGGTTCGCTTAGAGTCATCGCCGACCATATCCGCTCCTGCGCCTTTTTGGTTGCCGATGGCGTGATGCCGTCCAACGAAGGCCGAGGTTACGTGCTGCGCCGCATCATCCGCCGCGCCATCCGCCACGGTTATCGCTTAGGCATCCAAGACGTATTCTTTTATAAGCTGGTCGCGCCTCTGGTGACAGCAATGGGCGAGGCTTATCCCGATTTAAAAGCCGCCCAAGCGCAAGTTGAGCGGGTGTTAAAAAAGGAGGAAGAACGCTTTGCCGAAACCCTTGATCAAGGCATGAAAATATTGGAAGCCTGCGCCGCCAAGCTGGACGGCACGGTTATCCCCGGCGCAACCGTGTTCCAGCTTTACGACACCTACGGCTTTCCGGTCGATTTGACCGCCGATTACGCCCGCGAAAACAACTTGACCATCGACCACGCCGGGTTTGAAGTCGAAATGGCGGCGCAACGCGACCGCGCCCGCTCGGCAGGCAAATTCGATGTGGATTACACCAAGGACATCAAGCTCGAAGGCCAGACCGAATTCACCGGCTACCAACATTTGGACGACCACGCCAAGATCATCGCCATCTACCACGAAGGCCAGGAAGTTGAACAACTGGTCAACGGCCAAGAAGGCTTATTGGTGTTGGATAAGACCCCGTTCTATGCCGAATCCGGCGGACAGGTCGGCGACAGCGGACAAATCCTCGCCAGCAACGCCGTATTTGAAGTCACCGATACCCAAAAGCAAGGCGGCAGCTTCGTCCACAAAGGCAAACTGGTCAGCGGCAGTATAAATAAGGATCAAGCCTGCGTTGCCAAGGTTGACCACGATCAACGCCGCGCCACCGAGTTGAATCATAGCGCCACGCATTTGCTCCACGCCGCGCTTCGGCATACATTAGGCGATCATGTCGCGCAAAAAGGCTCCCTCGTAAACCCCGAACGCTTACGTTTCGATTTCTCCCATTTTGAACCGGTCACGCCAGAACAAATCGCACATATCGAAACGCTGGTCAACAAGCAAATCCGGCTGAATA
Source organism: Gammaproteobacteria bacterium (assembly GCA_016874115.1). GTDB lineage: Bacteria > Pseudomonadota > Gammaproteobacteria > Methylococcales > Methylomonadaceae > Methyloglobulus. The sequence goes on along the minus strand of VGVA01000013.1, from coordinate 4,613 downwards.
ACCCCGCCAGCGCCACCATCATGGCGAAAGAAGATGCCGTAAAAGCGGGCGCAATGGCCTTATTCGGCGAAAAATACGGCGATGAAGTTAGGGTGCTTAAAATCGGCGAATTTTCCACTGAACTGTGCGGCGGCACTCATGTACAACGCGCTGGCGACATCGGCCTGTTCAAAATCATCAGCGAAACCGGCGTGGCAGCAGGTGTGCGCCGCATTGAAGCCGTCACCGGCGCGAATGCATTGGATTGGATCGCCAGCCGCGATAAGGCATTGGCCATCATTGCCGGATTGCTGAAAAGCGCACCGGACAAAGCCCCGGAAAAACTAAAACAATTGCTGGATCTTACCCGCCAACTGGAAAAACAGTTGGAAAAGCTGCAAGCGCAAATGGCAAGTTCCGCAGGCAACGATCTTGCCAGCCAAGCCGTGGATGTCAGCGGCATTAAAGTCTTGGCGGTCAAACTGGAACAAGCCGATCCCAAATCCCTGCGCGACCTAGCCGACCAGCTTAAAAATAAGCTCGGCAGTGCCGCCATTGTGCTGGCCGTGGTCGAAGGCGATAAGGTCAGCTTGGTTGCCGCCGTGACCAAGGACAAGATGGACAAAATCAAGGCAGGCGATCTGGTCAACTTAGTCGCCCAGCAAGTCGGCGGTAAGGGTGGCGGACGGCCGGATATGGCGATGGCTGGGGGGAATAACCCGGCAGGGTTGGCGGCGGCATTGGCGCAAGTGCCGGAATGGGTGAAGGCACGATTAGAGGGTTAGGTTTTTTTAAGATTCTAATGTTATTCTCTATTTAATTTAGAAGTTATTCATGCCAGAAAATAAAATCTCTGATTTCGTAGTGGATAACTTGAGGCTTCAAGAGCTTGTTATAATCGTTGAAAAGAACAAACCATTTTATGATGCTTTTTTGAAATTTTTAAAAAGCTTTGGATATGCAGACATAGCGGCTTTTATCCATGATGAGGATTCGGTAAAGGCAAAAACCGCAATTGAATCATTTCTTACAAACCCAGCCGATGCGATATTGTACGATGGCTTGGGCAGACCCTATTCCAATGGGAAAGCCAAATGGTATTTTCTCGCTTGGCTTTTACGTGACGCACCTGCACAAAGGCTTGAGCCGTTATTGCGCTCGATAAATGGAGCATCTCTTGAAGACAAAAAAGTTGGATTAATCAATCATCTTAGAGAATTCGTCGGGCCACTTTTCCCAACTGCTGAAAAATGGACATGGCCAGTTGTTTCTGAAATCATGTTGGCACGACTTGAAGGAAGTAGGCGAGCTTTGAAAGGAACTCGCTTTGAGAGCCTAGTGCGGCAACTGCTTTCAGAATTATTTAAGGCCAAACAGATTGGCCTTACCGTTTGTGATAAACAGATCACATTGGCTGATGAAACATACGATGTCCAGGTTGTCTCCAAACGTTCTAAAATCCTTATCCCAGTAAAAACCCGCGAAACTATGGGCGGTGGGCATGCAAACTTATTTACACGAGATATTTTCAAATCTGTCAGTGTTGCCAGAGAAAATGGCTATTTATGTATCCCAGTTGTTATCGCAGAATCTTGGGGAGGCGACCTTAAGTCATTGAAATGCGAACACTTGGTTTATGTGCAAGCAAACCCTAACCAGTTAGAGCAAATTGCGCCAAGACTGGCAAGTGAGTTTGAACAACTCATAAACGTATGGAAGAAATTTGCAGAAGAAATATGAAATATGAAAAATAAAACAAGCATAAAGAACCATGAAGTCGTGCATGTCCTTAAGGAAGAAAAAGGAAATTGCACTTTAAGGCCAGATGGAGATGCCTTTACAGACACTATTATCCACGGCGAGTCAGCGACCGCGCTGGCTGCATTTCCGAATGCTCATGTACAATGTATTGTGACAAGTCCGCCTTATTATTGCCAGAGAGATTATGGAAATCATAAGCAAGTAGGGCAAGAACAGTCTCCTGAAGAATATATTGGGAACTTAGTCCAAATTTTCAGGCAATGCCGTCGTACACTTCGAGATGATGGCACGCTTTGGCTTAATCTCGGAGATAAATATGAGAGTGGTCGGCTCTTAGGTATGCCGTGGCGCGTAGCATTAGCGCTTGTTGAGGATGGATGGATTCTTCGTTCAGATATAATCTGGCATAAGCCCAATGCAATGCCTTCATCTGTTAAAAATCGGCCGACAACCGATCATGAATACATTTTCATGTTTTCTAAAACAGCCAACTATTTCTACGATGCTGATTCAGTAAGAGAACCGCACGTAACTTTCACTGAAAACAGTAAGATGAAAGGCGGAAGAAACCACTTCGGAAAAATCAACGGAACGCCCGAAGAAGGTAAAAACTCAGGCAGTTCTAATCTTCATAGAGGTCGTTGGGATCAAGCATTCCACCCACTAGGCAGGAATAAGAGATCAGTTTGGTCTATTCCTTTATCAAAATATCGTGATGCACACTTTGCGGTTTTCCCTGAAAAACTGGTTGAAACATGCATATTAGCGGGATCTAGTGCTAATAGCTTGGTTCTAGATCCATTCTGCGGTAGTGGCACTACTTTGGTTGTAGCATCACAGCTAAATCGCCATTTCGTTGGCATAGATTGCAATATTGACTTTTGTAAATTGGCTTTAGATCGACTTAAAAGAAGCCAAACAGACCTCTTTTCATCGGATCGACAAGTTAAGCTAGAGCATTTGTAGTTTATAAACATTTATATAGTAATGTCCGGCTTCATATTCATTTTTAAAGGCAATTTTCATTTATAGGAACAAATGGCACTTTACGTTTATAAATTCGGCGGTACGTCTGTGGGTTCTACCGAACGCATTCAAGCCGTCGCGGAAAAAGTCAAAGTTTCGCACGATGCGGGCAACCAGCTCGTTGTCGTGGTGTCTGCAATGAGCGGCGAAACCAACCGATTGATCGCGTTGGCGAAAGACATCCAATCCCAACCCAGCGCACGGGAGTTGGATGTGCTGGTATCGACCGGCGAGCAAGTCACTATCGCCTTATTGGCTATGGCATTGGAAGAAATCAACTGCCCTGCCCGTTCCTATACCGGCAATCAGGTCAAAATCCTGACTGACGACAGCTACACCAAGGCGCGAATCTTAAGCATTGACGAAGCCAACATGCGCAAGGATCTTGCCGAAGGCAAGGTGGTTGTGGTCGCGGGCTTTCAGGGTGTGGACGAAAACGGCAACATCACCACTCTGGGTCGAGGTGGTTCTGATACCACCGGCGTGGCTTTGGCGGCGGCATTAAAAGCGGACGAATGCCACATCTATACCGACGTTGACGGCGTGTACACCACCGACCCGCGTGTGGAACCCAAAGCCCGGCGGTTGGACAAAATCACCTTCGAAGAAATGCTGGAGATGGCAAGCTTAGGCTCAAAAGTCTTGCAAATCCGCTCTGTCGAATTCGCGGGCAAATACAACGTGCCGCTACGGGTACTGTCCTCCTTCAAGGAAGGCGCGGGAACACTTATTACTTATGAGGAATCAGGAATGGAAAGCGCATTAATTTCCGGCATCGCGTTCAACCGCGACGAAGCCAAATTGACCATTAATGGTGTGCCGGATAAACCCGGCGTGGCATCAAAAATATTGGGCCCTATTGCCGAGGCCAATATCGAAGTCGATATGATCGTACAAAACATCGCCGACGACGATACCACCGACTTCACTTTCACCGTGCATCGTAACGACTACCAAAAAGCCAAAACGATTCTGGAAAAGACTTGCACCGAACTGGGCGCGAGAAAAGTAACGGGCGACGATACCATTGTAAAAGTCTCCATCGTCGGCGTGGGTATGCGGTCACATGCCGGTATCGCCAGCACCATGTTCGATGCTTTAGCGAAGGAAGGCATTAATATCAAGATGATTTCGACGTCGGAAATTAAAATTTCTGTAGTGGTCGATGAAAAGTATCTTGAACTTGCGGTAAGAACTTTGCACAAAGCCTTTGAATTGGATCAGTCGAATTCCTGAAAGCAACACAGGATAATTAATAAAACTCTTTATTAATCAGTCGCATTTGTATCGCCCGGTATGATTTCATCCGGCGCTTTCTGCGCGGGCGGAATTTTATTGTGCTGATTTTGTAATATCAGGCTACGCAGTTGGTTGATTTGATCTTGCCGCTTTTTATCTTGTTCGGCTTTCATTTTTTCGGACTGCGCTTTCTCAACCTTAGCCTGCCGGTTGTGATAGAGTTCCAAACTAAATTGTGCAGCAGCCGTCCCTAAAAAGACGCCAAGCGCTATTTGCAGGATTAATTTCATAGTGGCTTTCAGTCGATTCCTGTCTAAAAATATAGCCAGGAATCAACCGATTAATGACTGTTTTTTTAATACATTAATTTGTTAATCTGTAAGAAATCTCAGGGTTGTTTACAGAGTGGTTGATTAAAATATTGGTAGAGTATTTCATAAGGAGTTGAATTATTCAAAGCCTTGTGTGGTTTGACGGTGTTATAGAAGTTGATGAAACGGTTCAATTGCAATTGTCGGTCGAAGTTATCCTTGAATTCGGTTTTCACATGCCACATCTCCATCAAGGTGCGGATGACCCGTTCGGCCTTGCCATTGGTTTGCGGGCGG